>DASTRD010000132.1:0-13446 GCA_035761425.1 Povalibacter sp. | reverse complement strand
TCGGCGCCTGAGAAACCTTCACACGCGGCTGCCAGGGCGGCGAGGTGTTCGTCGTCCAGCATCAGGCTGCGCTTGGCGGCGTGAATGCGCAGGATCTCGGCGCGTACGGCCGGGCGGGGGAGGTCGACGAAGAAGATTTCGTCGAAACGGCCCTTGCGGATCAGCTCCGGCGGCAACTGGGCAATGTCGTTGGCAGTTGCCACGACGAACACGCGGGTCTTTTTCTCCGCGAGCCAGGTGAGGAAAGCGCCCAGCAGGCGACGCGACGTGCCGCCGTCGGCTTCGCCGTTACCGCTTGCCACACCCTTTTCGATCTCGTCGATCCACAACACGCAAGGTGCCATGACATTGGCGGTGCCAAGTGCTTCGCGCAGGTTGCGTTCCGATTCGCCCAGATACTTGTTGTGCAGACCTGCGAAATCGAGCCGCAGCAGCGGCACGCTGTACATGCGTGCGGCGGTGCGTGCCGCCACGCTCTTGCCGCAGCCCTGTACACCCAGCAACAGCAGGCCCTTGGGCGCATCCAGCTCCGGCGCCGAACCATCGAAGGCGGGGCGGCGCTGGTTCAGCCATTCCTTGAGCTTCGCCATGCCGCCGAGGTCGGCGAATTTCGCAGTGTCATGTTCGAAACCCAGTACCCCGCTGCGGTTCAGCAGCGCGTACTTGGCCTGCATGATGATCGGCAGATCGGTTGCCAGCAGCGCACCGTCGTCATAGATGGCGGTGCGGGCCAGGCGCTCGGTGTCGGTCGTTGACAGGCCACCGAGATTCTCGATCAGAAGCTCGAGTGCCTTGCGATCCGTGCGCACCCGTTGTCCGGCATGAGCCTGCGCCCATTCCCGGGCGACGCGCTCGACAATTTCCTGCCGCTCGACGCGACCGGGAAATGCGAGCTGGAATCGTGCGGCGAAGTGCTCCAGTTCGCGCGGCAGGGACAGCTCATGGCTGATCAGTACCAGCGTGCGTTGCGTGGCGGCGTAACCCTGGCAGATGTCCTTGATCAGCCGTACATGCACCGGATCGTTGAGAAACGGATGGAAATCCAGCAGCACGTAGATGCCGGCCTTGTCGGTCGCGCGGATGCTCTTGAGCACTTCCGCGGGGTCGGCGTTGTGGCGCTGTGCGCCGCCCAGGTCGACATCCTTGCGCCGCAATCCGTCGGTCACGGTCCACTGAAAGACCGGCAGATGTACGTCCGCGGCATTCCGGATGGACAGCGAACACAGCAGGTCGATGGCGCGCGGCTCATCGCGCGTTTCGATCAGGATCAGCGGGATGCGGCTGCGCAGAAGCGTCGTGAGCTCCGTGCGCGTATCAGGTGGAGAGGCGGCGGACATGAGAAATGACGTACGTGCGGCGGCTCAGGTTGTTCGGGGTTTCCGGAAGCTCGCAGCTTCAAAGACGCCGAGGTGCAGCGTCGGTGACGTGAGTCGGAGATTCGAAGCTCCGCCGGTGCGTCGCCGACACTTCAGCCGGCCAGCGAAGCGTCATAGCTGTGCTTCAGATGGAGTCTCACGTCGAACGAACTCGTGACTGTCGTCACTCGCGTGGGCGGCACACGAACGCTCGTCACAAAAAACTGCGACGCAGTTCTTGCATCACAGATCATTTTTGATACATTGCGCGCGCCTGTGTAAGAGAGCACTCAGAGTCCTTGTTCGCGTTGCGTCAGGCAACGGCAAGGGTCCCGCAGAGGCGGGATATCGCGAAAGCTGCAAGTGCCGCTCGACCAGAACTTGTGAGAGTGATCGGACGTTGGTTTTCTGACTTCGTTGCTCTTGTTGGCTCGGTTGTTCGGTTTGTCACAGCTTTTCGCCTGAGGTGCATCAACAGTGTTGCCACGCGCAGCTCGTCAGACACACACGGTTTCCCCCGCCCAAGCCTTCGATTCGACCACGCTGACGGAAAGCGAAATCCGCGGCCTGGCGGCCCGTTTCGGTTCGCCGCTGCTCGTGGTCGATTGCGAACAGGTGCGTCGGCAATACCACTCCCTCAGGGCTGCGCTGCCCGGCGTGGATCTGCACTACGCCCTGAAGCCGCTGCCGCACGCAGCAGTAGTCGCTTGCCTGCGCGACGAGGGCGCTTTCTTCGATCTGGCCACCACGGGTGAGGTCGAGCTGGTGAAGGCGCAGGGCATTCCTGCCGAGCGCTGCATCCACACTCATCCCATCAAGCGCGACAGCGACATCCGCGATGCGCTGCGTTACGGGGTGAAGACTTTCGTCGTCGACAATCCGGACGAGATCCGCAAGTTCGGTCGTTATCGCAAGCGCGCCGAGCTGCTGATCCGCGTGTCCTTCCGCAGCCCCGATGCGGTGGTCGACCTGTCGCGCAAATTCGGCTGCGAACCTGGTGCGGTGCTGGGACTGATCGAGCAGGCTCGTCGCATGGGCATTCGCGTGCGCGGTCTGTCGTTCCACGTGGGTTCCCAGGCCACCGAGCCGACCAAGTACGTCGAAGCGATCCGCGCCTGCACGAATCTGATTGCCGAGGCGCTGCTGGCCGGTCTGCCGTCGCTGGACATCCTCGACATCGGCGGCGGCTTCCCCGTCGCCTACAACGAGCCAGTGACGCCCATCGACCAGTTCTGCGCGCCGATTCGGGAAGCCCTGTCCAAGCTGCCATCGCACATCCGCGTGATCGCCGAACCCGGTCGGTTCATCGCCGCACCTGCTGCGATCGCCATTTCGAGCGTCATGGGCAAGGCGAAGCGCGACGGCCGCTGGTGGTATTACCTCGATGACGGCCTTTACGGTTCGTACAGCGGCCAGCTTTTCGATCACGCCCGATATCCGGTGGCGACCCTGCGCCAGGAAGGCGAATTGTTCCCGAGCGTGCTCGCGGGTCCGACCTGCGATTCCATCGACGTCATCGACGACAACATCCAGCTGCCTGAGCTGGAGGTCGGCGATCTGATCGTCGGTCGCATGATGGGCGCTTACACCTGGGCGAGTGCCACGGACTTCAATTTCTTCAAGCGCGCGAAGGTCGTCGTCATGCACGAACGGCCTGCAGATGCGCGTCGCGTGGTGTCGCTGCGCAAGACTGCAGGTGGCGGCCGCAGCGCAGCCTGATGTGCCCTGGCCGGCGCGGACCTCCGGGCCGGCCTCTTTCACCAATCTGGTTTCGAGCTACGCCCGCGGCATTTCCAGCCTGAGCGCGCAGATTTGATCGCCAAACCCGCCGTTCTTGCTCCTTCCCAGGTCGAGATCGCCGATTTCGTCGCAGGTGCCAGTGAGGCACGCGGCCTGGCGGTGATCATCGACGTCTTCCGCGCATTCTCCGTGGCGGCTTATGCATTCGCCGCTGGCGCCACTCGCGTATTCCCGGTGGCGGCTGTCGAGACCGCACGAGCGCTCAAGGCTGCCGATCCGCATGCATTGCTCATCGGCGAGCGGCATGCGCGTGCGCTGCCGGGTTTCGACTGCGGCAACTCGCCCGCGCAACTGCTGGAACTCGACCTGAAAGGTCGCACGCTGATTCACACCACCCATGCGGGGACACAGGGACTGACCCACGCCCATCGCGCCGACGAAGTGATTACCGGCGCGCTGGTGAATGCCGCCGCCATCGTGCGCTACATCCAGGCCCGCCAACCGTCGCACGTAACTCTCGTGCGGATGGGGCATGAGGCGCGGGAGCGGTGTGAAGAAGACGACCTGTGCGCCGAGATCCTGCGTCAGCGTCTGCTGGGACAGACGCCCGCCGTCGACACTGTGCGTGAGCGGCTGCGGACAGCCGCCGGCGCAGCGAAGTTTTTCGATCCTGCCTGCCACTGGGCGCCGGAACGGGACTTCGAGCTGTGTACGGCCGTGGACGTGTTCGACTTCGTCCTGCGCCTGGAGCCGGATCCGCGCGGCGCCGCCCTTGCGTCCATTCCTGCCTGACCTTCAAATTCCATCCCACACCGTGCACTCACATGAATGCCATCGCCCGGACCGTGCTGCTGCTGACGTGTTCGAACGTTTTCATGACCTTTGCCTGGTACGCGCACCTGAAGAATCTGAGCCAGAAGCCCTGGGTCGTGGCGGCCCTGATCAGCTGGGGCATTGCGCTGTTCGAATACCTGCTGCAAGTGCCGGCAAACCGGATCGGCTACACCGTCATGTCGCTGCCGCAGCTCAAGATCCTTCAGGAAGTCATCACACTGACCGTGTTCGTGCCGTTCGTGCTGATCTACATGCGTCAGCCGCTCAAGCTCGATTATCTGTGGGCGGCGATGTGCATGCTCGGCGCGGTGTATTTCATCTTCCGGAAGTAACTCGCGCATGGCGAATCTGAAGTTTTTGTCAGGCTGGTGCCCGAGGATTGCATGACTGCCATTCATCGCATGGTTGAAGCGTGCCGGACCGGTCGCGATCCATCCGTCATCGCGAGGATGACCTCGGGTTGGGCAGTCATGGGACAGCGGCAGGTACTGCCGGGTTACTGTCTGTTGCTGCCGGATCCCGTGGTGCCTCACCTCAATGCGTTGCCGGCCGCCGCACGCGATCAGTTCATGACGGATCTCGGCCGACTGGGCGATGCGGTGCTGGCGGCCACCCAAGCGTTGCGTATCAACTACGCCATGTTCGGCAACGTCGAACCGGCGCTGCATGCGCACGTGCATCCGCGTTTCGTGGACGAGCCCGAAGCCATGCGCACAGCCAATCCCTGGGGATACGACTGGTCGCAGGCAGCGCCATTCGAGGAAGCCGTGCACGGTCCGTTGCGTGATGCCATTCGCCATCATTTGCAGGCTGAAACGGCCGCACGAACCGCGGCTGGCGAGGCGCCGGGACGCATTCATCACATCGACATCACCGTCTCGGACATAACGCGGTCCACAGCCTTTTACGATCGCTGGCTGACCCTCATGGGCTTCGCTCGTATCGCCGATTGTTCCGACGGGCCCTTGTGGCGCGGCGAGCATTTGGAAGTCGGCTTGCAGCAGGCGCGCAACGCCGGCGCAGTTCACGACAGGTATTCGCCCGGACTGCATCATCTTGCGTTTGCAGCGCCCGATCGTGCTGCGGTCACGAGTCTGCACGAGCGATTGCTCGAGCAGAACGTTCGCGTTCTGGATGCGCCGGCGGACTATGCGAACTATGCGCCGGGCTACTTCGCGCTGTTCTTCAGCGATCCCGACGGCATCAAACTCGAGTACGTCTTTACGCCACCTGTGTGAATCGGTTCTGGTTTCATCCGCACCGCGCGGGTTTACACGTCGGCGTCGCGAGGTACACTGCGACGAGGGGGAAACAGGGACTGCGTGCGTAGGGAGGAAGCCGGCAGGGAATGGCAAACGAACGACGTCGCAGAATCAAAGGCTCCATGCGTGTCGTGCGGCAACGAAGTGCCGCAGTGCGCATGTACAAGTACTAGAGAGTCGCTCGATATGCGCATCAAATCGAGCCTTGCCGTCTACGTGACCGAGCAACTTGGATTTCTCGGCCCGATCTCGAATCGTTCCATTTTCGGTTCGGTCGGCATTTTCGTCGACGAGCGCCTGCTCGGCATCGTGTCGAACGACACGTTGTACCTGCACACCGGCCCGAGCAATCGTGACGACTATCTGTCGCGCGGTTGCGCGCAGTTCAAGCCATATCCGAACGCCTTCGATCTGACCACCGATCACCATCAAGTACCGCAGGAAATCGTGCAGGATCCCGAGCTTCTCAAGCAATGGGGCGAGCGTGCGCTGAAGGCAGCAGTGGAGGCGGCGCGGGTGAAGCAGATGGCGGGAATCGAACGCTCGCGTCAGGCCAGGCAGGCGAAGAAAAAGAAGACTACGCGGTAGCCGGGGATCAGCGCGCCGCGACGCCGATTAGTGCCGCCAGTGAATTGATTGGCGCGGAACACGTCATGCCGCGGCACACGTAGGCTGTCGTCTCGTCGACAGCCTGCTTGGCGGCAATCGCTTCCGGCAGATCCGGCGCATCCGCAGCAATGGCAAATACCAGCCGGCGCGGGCTGTAGAGCTTCGCCAGCTCGTCGCGCCATTCATCCGATGCCTCGCCACGAATGATGATGATTTCCGGCGGGTCGAGATGCTCCTCGAGCGCGATCAGCATGGCCGCGTGACCATGCGGATAGTGCTCGAGCTGCGGCCACGCGGCGCGCAGCGTGCGGGCCGCCGCATCGAGATACCGCGTCTCGCCCAACAGCAGGCCCAGTCGTGTCAGACACTGCGCGGCGATGGCGTTGCCGGCGGGCAGAGCCTCGTCGGAGAACGTGCGCGAACGATGAATGAGCGATTCGTGATCGTCGGCAGTAAAGAAGAAGCCGCCGTGCTTGCGGTCCTCGAAGTGTTCCAGCAACAGGTCGGCCAGCGCGATGGCCCAGGCAAGATCTTCGGAGCGCCAGCGCGTCTGCAACAGTTCCAGCAGTGCGTCGAGCAGGAATGCATGATCGTCGAGATAGGCGGGGAATCGCGACTGATCGTCCTTGCTGACGGCGAGCAGTCTGCCGTCGCGCCACAGGTTGCTGCGGATGAAATCGACGGCGCGTGTGGCTGATTCGGCAAGCTCCGGCCGGTTGAGATATCTGCTGGCCAGTGCCATGCCGGCAATCGTCAGACCATTCCAGGCAGTGAGCACCTTCTCGTCACGACCGGGCCAGACCCGCTGATTGCGCAGCGCCAGCAGGATGCTCCGTCCGGCATCGATGGATTTTTCGATTTCCTCCGGTGTCCGTCCCAGCTCGGCTGCAAGGTCCTCGAAGGAGCGGTAGACATGCAGATGCCAGGCGCCTTCGAAGTTCGCGGGTTGGTCCAGCCCGAAGCGCCGGGCGAACGGCTGGTACAGATCATCTGGCAGCGCTTCGCGCACCGACTGCGGATCCCAGACGTAGAACCGGCCTTCGTGACCTTCTGAATCCGCATCGAGCGCCGACCAGTAGCCGCCTTGCGGCGATTGCATGTCGCGGATGATCCAGTCCGCAGTCTCGCTCGCGATGCGGCGGAACAGCGGATCGCCGGTTGCCAGCGCAGCCTGTGCAGCGACACTGAGCAGCTGGCCATTGTCGTAAAGCATTTTCTCGAAGTGCGGAATCATCCAGAACTGATCGACGGAGTAGCGAGCGAAGCCACCGCCGAGCTGGTCGTACAGTCCACCTTCGCTCATGCGCGTCAGCGTGAGCGTGGCCATGTACAGCGCGTGCAGATCCGGTTCGTCGCTGCCGGCCGTGGCGCGCCAGCGGCGCAGCAGGAAGGCAATACTGGCGGGATGTGGAAATTTCGGGGCGCTGCCGAACCCGCCGAACTGGGCGTCGAATTCGCGGGCGAACATTTCGCGGGCGACGGCGACAGGTTCTGTAGTGAGAGCCACCTGAGGGTCAGCCGGCGGCGGGGAAATTTCAGCGAACGCGCGCGCGAGGGCTTCGCTCTGCTGTGCGATGTCGGCCGCTCGGGTCTGGTAGAACTCCGCCACACGTCGCAGCAGATCGCCGAAAGCAGGCATGCCATAGCGCGCTTCCCGCGGAAAATAGGTGCCGCCAAAAAAGGGCCGATGATCCAGCGGCGAGAGAAACATGGTGAGCGGCCAGCCCCCGCCGCGCTGAATCAACATCTGGTGCGCAAGCTGATAGATGCGGTCGAGATCGGGCCGCTCCTCGCGATCCACCTTGATATTGACGAACAGCTCGTTCATGAGGGCCGCGGTGGCCGGATCCTCGAACGACTCGTGCGCCATCACGTGGCACCAGTGACAGGCCGAATAGCCGATCGACAGCAGAATGGGCTTGTTTTCCCGGCGTGCGCGCTCCAGCGCTTCCTCACCCCATGGATACCAATCCACCGGATTGGAGGCGTGCTGCAGCAGATATGGGCTGGTTTCCCGCGCCAGCCGATTGCGGCTCGCACCGGAAGAATCCGGATTCTCGGTCTGGGAATGCATGGGAAGGGGACCGCACAGGTTAGAATTCATGAACTATAGCGATGAATACTTCCAACGACACACCTGCCGCCGAGCCGGCCTCCCTCCCCGAATTGCGGCTGCGGCGCGGCGAAGACCGTCGCCTGTCCGCCGGACATCTGTGGGTGTTCTCCAACGAGGTCGATATCGCGCGTACGCCGCTGACGGGCTTCTCGCCGGGCGCGCTGTGTCGCGTCGTCAGCGATCGCGACAAGTTCATCGGCTACGGCTATGTCAATCCGCACTCGCTGATCTGCGCACGCATTCTGGGTCGCGATCCGGACTTTCTGCCCGGCAAATCGCTGCTGGTGCACCGATTGCAGGTTGCGCAATCGTTGCGTCGTTCGCTTCACGAACGGCCTTTCTACCGGCTGGTTCATGGCGAGTCGGATGGGTTACCGGGTCTGGTCCTTGACCGATTCGACGATGTCATCGTCGGGCAGATCGCCACCGCAGGCATGGAAGTGCTGCGGCCGGCCATCGAGGCGGCGGTCCGCAAAGTCATCGCTCCGCGCGCGATGCTGTGGAAGAACGACAGCGGCGCGCGCGAGCTGGAGCAGTTGCCGAGCTACGTTGAAACGGCATTTGGCGAGATGCCCGAGCAGGTCACGGTGGAAGAGGGCGGCCTCGCCTTTCAGGTACCGCTCACAGGCGGCCAGAAGACCGGCTGGTTCTTCGATCAGTCGGCGAACCGTCTGGCACTGCGCAAGTACGTGGGCGGCGCGCGCGTCCTCGATGTGTTCAGCTATCTCGGTGCCTGGGGGCTCGGTGCTCTGCGGGCCGGGGCCACCGAAGTGACCTGCGTCGATTCATCGGCCGCGGCGCTCGAGCACCTGCAGGAAACGGCACGCCTCAACGGGTTGAAACCCGGCGTCATCCGCGGTGATGCCTTCGACGTGATGGAGTCCCTGCATGCGCAGAAGCGGCGCTTCGACGTGGTGATCATCGATCCGCCAGCCTTCATCAAGCGGCGCAAGGATATTCCGAAGGGCGAAGCAGCGTACAAGCGGCTCAACCAGCTCGCCATGCAATTGCTGGAGCGCGAGGGTGTGCTGGTGTCGTGTTCGTGCTCGTATCATCTGCAGCCCGACAGTCTGGTCGCGGCGATTCAGCGGGCGGCCCGCCATGTCGGTCGCTTCGTGCAGATCGTCGAGGTCGGCGGCCAGGCACCGGATCATCCGATTCATCCGGCGATCCCGGAGACCCGCTACCTGAAGGCCTACTTCTGTCGCGCGGTGCAGGAATGATGTTGCAGTTCGCCGTCGTGTTCCTCCAGTTTGTCCCTCAGGCCGGTCTCCCATGATCCAGTACCCCGCCATCGATCCGATCATTTTTTCGGCAGGTCCGCTGGCCGTGCGCTGGTATGGACTGACGTATGTCATCGCCTTCGCTTTCGCGTGGTGGCTGGGTCGGCGCCGTGCTGCCCAGTCGGGTTCGACGTGGAAACCCACCGACGTCGACGATCTGATTTTCTACGGCGCCCTGGGCGTCATTCTCGGTGGACGTCTCGGCTGGGTGCTGTTTTACGGCATCGAACGCCTGGCGGACGATCCACTGATGGTCTTTCGCATCTGGGAAGGCGGCATGTCATTTCACGGCGGCCTGATCGGCGTCATCGTGGCGGAGGTCTGGTTCGCGCGTCGACAGACCAGGCGCATCGTCGATGTACTGGATTTTCTCGCGCCGCTGCCGGGCCTTGGCATTTTCGCGGTGCGCTGTGCCAACTTCATCAACGGCGAATTGTGGGGCAAGCCCACACAGTCTGCGCTGGGATTCATTGTCGATCCGGCAAAGCTGTTTCCCACCCAGCGCGCCGAAGCACTCAACATGTGTCAGCGATTCGGCATCGATCCCTGCGTGTTGCAGGTGCATGCATCGCAACTCTATGAAGGCGTCCTCGAAGGTCTGGTCGTGTTCATCATTGTGTGGGTCTACACCCTGAAACCGCGGCCACGGCTTGCGCCGGCAGGACTGTTTCTGCTGTGCTACGGCATCTTCAGGTTCGCCGTCGAGTTCGTGCGCGTACCCGATGAAAATCGCGGCTATCTGCTGTTCCACTGGGTGACCATGGGGCAGATTCTGTCGACCCCGATGATCGTGGCGGGCCTGCTCATGATGATCATCGCGTATCGCAGGAATGAGCCGAGCGGCAACGTGACTTCGGAAGGGGTGACGGGTGAGCGGTGACGGACAGCAAACACCAACGATCATCTGCGCACAGCGAGCGATGAAATTGTCCATGCAGCACGACATGGGGTTCTGTTCGTCACGCGTCATCGGTCATCGGTCACTGCAATGAAACAGTACCTCGACCTGTTGCGCCATGTGCGCCACCACGGCGTGCGCAAGGACGACCGCACCGGTACCGGCACGCTGTCGGTCTTCGGTCACCAGATGCGCTTCGACCTGTCGCAGGGTTTCCCGCTGGTGACGACCAAGAAGCTGCATCTGCGCTCCATCATTTACGAGCTGCTGTGGTTTCTGAAGGGCGATACCAACGTCAGCTACCTGCGCGACAACGGCGTGACCATCTGGGATGAATGGGCCGACGAGAACGGTGAGCTTGGCCCGATCTACGGCAAGCAATGGCGTTCCTGGCAGGCCGGCGACGGCGAGGTGATCGATCAGATCAGCCGCGCCGTGGATCTGCTGCGCCGCAACCCCGATTCGCGTCGCATCATCGTCAACGCATGGAACGTGGGCGAGCTGGACCAGATGTCGTTGACGCCGTGCCACGCGCTGTTTCAGTTCTGGGTGGCGCAGGGGCGGCTGTCCTGCCAGCTCTATCAGCGCAGTGCCGACATCTTCCTGGGCGTCCCGTTCAACATCGCCTCCTATGCGTTGCTCACGCACATGTTCGCGCAACAGACCGATCTGGAAGTGGGCGAATTCATCTGGACGGGTGGCGATTGCCATCTGTATCTCAATCACCTCGATCAGGCCGATGAGCAGCTCAGGCGCACGCCGATGGCCCTGCCACGTCTGGTGATCAATCGCAAACCGCCGTCGATCTTCGAGTACGATTACGCCGATTTCACCGTGCTCGACTACCAGTCTCATCCTGCCATCAAGGCGCCTATCGCCGTCTGAGGCGAGCAACTGGTGCCGCGCAGTTCACGCTTTCCCATCCTTCAGTGGTTATTGCATGTCGAAGAAGTCTCCGCCGAAGAAAGCCCGTCGCAAAGTCCGCAGGAAGTCGCAGCCGGCGATTGTCACATCGCCGCTGGTCGAGGCACGCAACTCACCCATCCACGGCAAGGGTGTTTATGCAGTCGCACCCATCAAGAAGGGCACACGCATCATCGAATATCTCGGTGAGCGTATCTCGCACTCGGAGGCGGACGACCGCTACGAGGTCAAGGGCGAGGACGACGGCCATACCTTCCTGTTCATTGCGAGCAACCGCACCGTGATCGACGCCGGCGTGAACGGCAACGATGCGCGCTTCATCAATCATCACTGCAATCCGAATTGCGAAACGGTGATCGAGAACAGCCGCGTGTTCATCGACGCCATCCGTAACATCAAGCCGGGCGAAGAACTGGGTTACGACTACCAGCTCACCTGGGAAAGCACCGACGATCCGGAGGAGCTGGCCTTGTATGCGTGCCGTTGCGGAGCGAAAAAATGCCGCGGCACCATGCTGGATCGCGAGCCGCTCGACAAGAAGAAGCAGACGAAGAAAAAGAAGGCCTCCGGCAAGCGCAAGCGCTGAGCATCGACGTGGCACTTTCAATCGTGGTCGCGGCAGCGGACAACGGCGTCATCGGCCGCGGTAATGCGCTGCCATGGCGTCTGCCGGACGATCTGCAGCGCTTCAAGGAACTGACCATGGGCAAGCCCATCGTCATGGGCCGCAAGACCTACGAATCCATCGGCCGGCCTCTGCCCGGGCGCACCAACATCGTGGTGTCGCGTCAGCCGGAGCTCAAGATCGAAGGATGCACGGTCGTCAATTCGCTGCAGGCTGCGCTCGTCGCTGCGCGGGCGGCGCCCGAAGTAATGCTGGTCGGCGGCGCACAGCTGTATCGCAGCGCACTGCCGCTGGTCAGCACGATCCACCTCACGCGGGTGCACGCCGATGTTTCCGGCGATACGATGTTTCCCGTTCTCGACATGCAGCAATGGCGCGAAACGCTGGTGGATGAGCATCCTGCCGACGCCCGTCACGCACATGCTTTCAGTTTCGTGACCCTGCACCGGGTGCCATCCACATGACTCCTGCCAAACCTCGTTACAGCTGCGCCGCCTGTCCTGGTTACTGCTGCAGCCATGCACGCATTGCCGTCAGTGATTTCGATATCGAACGCCTGGCGCGCCATTTCAACATCAGCAAGACCGAGGCCCGCCAGCGCTTCACCTATCGCTACAAGACCAGGGACGCCGACGAACAGATCCTGCGCCACCAGCGCGATCACATTTACAAGACCATCTGCCGCTTCTTCGATACCGACGAACGTCGCTGTACCGTCTATGAGGCCCGCCCCAACGTCTGTCGCAAATACCCGTACGGCAATCGTTGCGGATACTACGAGTTCCTCAAGTTCGAACGTGAACACCAGGCGGACGACGAATTCATCCCTTCGGCGTGATGGGTTGCCTTCACAGTTGCCGAGCAATCGTACGGATATCTTCCGGCTGTAGCCCGGCGCCTGCGCCCTGAGTCCGTTTCATGGTGCGCCTCAACAAATTCATCAGCGAGACCGGCGTCTGTTCGCGTCGCGAGGCGGACGCGTGGATCGAGGCGGGACGGGTCACTGTCAACGGTCACCGGGCCGTGCTCGGCACCCAGGTCAGCGACGGCGATGCTGTCTGCGTTGACGGCCGCCCGGTCGGCGCTGCGAAGCAGCACGTGTACATCGCGCTCAACAAGCCGGTCGGCGTGATCTGCACCACCGAGCGGGATGTTCCCGGCAATATCGTTGACTTCGTCGGCCACCGCGAACGGATTTTTCCCATCGGGCGGCTCGACAAGGATTCGGAAGGATTGATCCTGCTGACCAATCACGGCGATATCGTCAACGAGATCCTGCGGTCCGAGAATGATCACGAAAAGGAATATCTCGTTTCGGTCGATCGGCCCGTGACCGAGATTTTTCTGAACGGCATGGCGAGCGGAGTGCGCATTCTCGGCACCGTCACCAAGCCCTGCCGGATCAGGCGCACCGGGCCCAGCACGTTCCGCATCATTCTGACTCAGGGATTGAACCGTCAGATCCGGCGCATGTGCTCCTTCTTCGGCTACAAAGTTGTCCGTCTGAAGCGCGTCCGGGTCATGAACGTGGAACTCGGGGCATTGAAAACGGGCGAATGGCGGATGCTCACCGCAGCGGAGATCAAGGGCCTGCTCAAGGACACCTCGCTGGCCACCGGCTGAGAGGTGTCTTGCGGGCCGAGGCGACCGGCCCAATCGTCCGCTGGCCATCTGCCGCGACGGGCATTACCCTTCAGCGCAGCCATGAGCGTGGATTCCGAACACGACCTGAAAACCCGAGTCACCGGGCTGGATTCGCTGCGAATCCCGCGCACCGGAGCTGACTGCCTGGTCGTGATT
>DASTRD010000131.1:0-11141 GCA_035761425.1 Povalibacter sp. | reverse complement strand
GACATCGGCAAAGGTGTCCGGCACGTCGCCTTGTTGCAGCGGCAGCAGATTCTTCTGCGCCTTCTTTCCGAGGTATTGCTCCACGCATTCGATGTATTTCATCAGCTCTACCGGAGCGTTGTTGCCGATGTTGTAGAGCCGATAAGGTGCTTTGCCGGTCGCAGGATCGGGATCGTCGCTGTCCCAGTCCGGGTTGCCAGTCGCGACGTGGTCCATGCAGCGCACGACACCCTGCACGATGTCGTCGATGTACGTGAAGTCGCGGCGATGGTTGCCGTAGTTGAATACGTCGATGGGCTTGCCTTCGAGAATGTTCTTCGTAAAGAGAAACAGCGCCATGTCCGGTCGACCCCACGGCCCGTAGACCGTGAAGAAGCGCAGACCTGTCACCGGCAGCTGATACAGGTGCGCGTACGTGTGCGCCATCAGCTCGTTCGCCTTCTTGGTCGCCGCATAGAAAGACAGGGGGTGGTCGACGTTCTGGTGCACCGAGAAGGGCATGGCGGTGTTTGCACCATAGACCGAGCTGGTCGATGCGTAGACGAGATGTTCGACACCGTTGTGGCGGCAGCCCTCGAGAATATTGGCGAAGCCCACGACGTTACTGTCGATATAGGCCAACGGATTCTTGATGGAATAGCGAACCCCGGCCTGCGCACCGAGGTTGATCACGCGATTGAATTTCTCGCGGGCGAACAGGTCGGGGATTCCGGATCGATCGGCGAGGTCCATCTTGACGAACCGGAAGGCAGGGAACTTGCCCAGCATGTCCAGGCGACGCTGCTTCAGCGACACGTCGTAGTAATCGTTCAGGTTGTCGAGTCCGACGACTTCGTCACCGCGCTCCAGCAGCAGCTTCGAGGTGTGAAATCCGATGAACCCGGCGGCGCCCGTAACAAGGATTTTCATGATGAGATTTCAAGGAGTGAGGCGGAAAGGCAGCCGCGTGCTGCATTTCTCGCGGAGTGCGCAGTTTATCGCGTAGCTGGGCGGTGGGCGACCCAATAGCATGGCCGCGTCCCTGAAAACCCGCAGACTGACATGGTCGCCCGCTCCCACCGCAAGCTGATCGTCTGGCAGAAGGCCGTTGCTTTGGCCAGCCACATCTACGCCCTGACGACCAATCCTCAGTCGACCCAGCACCTGCTCTTTGACCAGATGCGCCATTCAGCACTATCAGTTGCAACACGAATTGCAGACGGCGCAGGTCGCGGCACGCGTGTGGAATATCTGCGTTCTCTGGAGACCGCCCGTGGTGCGATAGCGGAACTGGAAGCGCAGATCTTCGTCGCTCTGGAACTGGATCTGATACCAGCGCAGGCCGGGCTGACTCAGGAAATCGGCCAGCTGCGCACGCTGCTGACTGCCCAGATACTCAGACTGCGCGAATTCCGGGAGCGCGCCGCATCCTTCGAATTGCCAATCTCGATTTCCATGGCGGACCCGGCCCGCACGACGCGGTCCTCCTGACTGGCGCGCTTAAAGGCGGCCGTCGACCTCGTCTGCTTCGAAAAGGTACTTGATGTCGTAGAGCACGTGCGGCTTCTTCGCGAAGCTGCGAATGGTCGCTGCGCCCATATCTTCGAATTCCTTGTGTGCGACAGCGAGCACCACCGCGTCGTAGGTGTTCTTTGCCGGCTTGCGAACGGGTCTGATGCCGTACTCGTGCATGGCTTCGTCACGATCGACCCACGGGTCATACACATCGACTTTCGCACCGTACTTCTTCAACTCCTTGATGACGTCGGCCACCTTGGAATTGCGCAGGTCCGGACAGTTCTCCTTGAACGTCAGCCCCATCATCAGGATGCGTGAACCCTTCACGTGAATGCGCTTGCGGATCATCAATTGCGCGACCCGCTCGGCCACATAGATGGCCATGTTGTCGTTGATGCGACGCCCGGCCAGGATCATTTCGGGGTGGTAGCCAATCTCCTGCGCCTTGTGGGTCAGGTAGTAAGGGTCGACGCCGATGCAGTGACCGCCCACCAGCCCGGGACGGAAGGGCAGGAAATTCCATTTGGTCCCGGCCGCTTCGAGCACCTCTTCGGTATCAATGCCGAGACGATTGAAGATGAGGGCAAGCTCATTGATGAGCGCAATGTTTACATCACGCTGCGTGTTTTCAATGACCTTGGCTGCCTCGGCGACGCGGATGCTGGAAGCCTTGTGCGTACCGGCCTTGATGATGCTGGCGTACAGACTGTCCACGAAATCCGCCACTTCAGGCGTGGATCCGGAAGTGATCTTCCTGATGGTCGTCAGCCGATGCTGCTTGTCGCCGGGGTTGATGCGTTCCGGACTGTAGCCGGCAAAGAAATCGCGATTGAACTTGAGACCCGAGAGTCGTTCGAGGATGGGGACGGCAATTTCTTCCGTGCAGCCGGGGTACACCGTCGATTCGAACACCACGATGTCGCCTTTCTTGAGCACCTGGCCGATAAGATTGCTTGCACCCTCGATGGGCCGAAGGTCGGGACGCTTGTAGTCGTCGATCGGCGTCGGCACGGTCACGATATAGACTTGGCACGAGCGCAAATCCTTCAGATTGGTCGAATAGGTCAGCATCTTCGCACAGCGCAACTCTGCCGGTTCCACTTCGAGAGTGCTATCCCGGCCGGCCCTAAGTTCGGCAACGCGCGTTGCCTTGATGTCAAATCCGAGCGTCTTGAAGTGCTTACCAAACTCCACTGCAAGCGGAAGGCCCACATAACCCAGGCCGATCACACCGAGTTTGCAATTACGAAGGCTGAATTGAGGCATGCGATAAGAAACGGTTGGCGGTTGGCGGTTGGCGGTTGGCGCCGGAACAGGCTTCCGACGTCCCTCGGCCCCGCGGCGCATCGACCGATTGTGCTCCTGCAGGTAAGTGTGATTGTTGTGCAGGCCCAGGAGACCCGCGGAGGGGCGCAAGAATGCCATAAAACAGCCGGACAAAGAGCGACGTGCATCACTCACCGGCATGCCCTGAAGGGCGGACCGATCACAATAGATAAATCACGGCCAGCAGTCCGGTCGCCGTCATGATCAGCGTGTACGGCAACGCCATCCAGATCATGCGGCCATATGACAGGCGGATGAGCGGGGCCAGAGCCGAAGTCAGCAGGAACAGGAACGCGGCCTGGCCGTTGGGTGTGGCGACGCTCGGAACGTTGGTCCCGGTATTGATGGCCACAGCCAGATGCTCGAACTGTGCTGGGGTAATGGCTCCCTCCAGCAATGCGGCCTTGATTTCGGTGATGTAAATGGTCGCGACGAACACATTGTCACTGATGGACGACAGCGCCCCATTGGCGATGTAGAACCAGGCCACCTGCGCCCTCCCCTGCTCCTGCAGCACACGCGCAATCAGCGGCTCGAACAGGTGCTGGTCGTGGATGACTGCCACCACGGCAAAGAAAATCACGAGCAGTGCCGTGAACGGCATCGCGGCTTCGAATGCTTTCCCCAGTCTGGGTTCGTCCGTGACACCCGTGAATGCGGTCGTCAGCACGATGACCATCAATCCGATCAGACCCACTTCTGCGAGATGCAGCGCCAGTGCAATGACCAGGAGCAACGCCGCCACCGCCTGAACGACCAGTACCGCTGTGTCCCGCATCGTCCGCGTCGCCGCCTCGCGTTCGCTGTGTTCACGCAAGACCTCGCGAACGGAGGATGGCAGCCCGGTGCCGAACCCGAACCATCGCAGCTTTTCTACCGTGATGCAGGTGAGCAAGCCTGTGGCCAGTACGGGAAGCGACACGGGCGCCACCTGCCGGAAGAACTCGATGAAGTCCCACCCGGCGTGGCTGGCGATCAAGAGGTTCTGCGGCTCCCCCACCTGAGTGACGACACCGCCGAGCGCGGTGCCCACGGCGGCGTGCATCAGCATTCCGCGCAGGAAAGCCCGGAACGCCTCGAGGTCATCGCGATGCAGCTCGCGCACATGGTCGTCGCTGCCGGCATCGGCAGGAATCGCATCGTGACTGCCCTCCGACGCGAATCGATGGAAGACCTGATAGAAGCCGAGACCCACCGTAATGACGACGGCAACGACGGTCAGTGCATCGAGGAACGCCGAGAGCACCGCCGTGCTTGCGCATGTAATGAGTGCGAGTGCCACACGGGAGCGAATGCCGAGCAGGATCCGCGTGAAGATAAACAGCAACAACTCCCGCAGAAAATAGATGCCTGCGACCATGAACATCAGCAGCAGGATCACCGGGAACGCGCGGACTGTCTCCGCGTACACCGATTCTGCCGTGGTCAGTCCGATGACTACGGCTTCAATCGCGAGCAGCCCGCCCGGCTGCAGCGGGTAACACTTCAACGCCATGACCAGCGTGAAAATGAATTCCAGCAGCAGCAGCCAGCCTGCGATCATCGGGCCGTGATCACCGGCGGCAAAGAACGCAACGGGATTGGCGATCAGAAAAGCGACGACGGCAACCTTGTACCATCGCGGCGCATTGCCGAGAAAATTTCGGGTGAGACCGCCGGCAAGGGTGGACGACATCGGCAACTCAGGATGAATGACTCTGGCCTCTGCCACAGGCTATGCAGCGCCGCGGCAGCACTTGAGCCGCTAACTCATGTTGGCAACAAGTGCCGGCGGCATCTCCATCGTACGCCAGAGCGTCTTCTGGCCGCTGGCCTTGTCGATGGCAGCCAGCGCGCGCTCGTGAGCGGCAAGTTCTTCGTCTGATGCCATGACGATGCGCAATTCTCCTGCTGGTCGCACGGCCATCGGCCGTTCGACCGCGACGGTGATCTGTTCGGTCTGCACCTCACCGAGGACCAGGGTTGTCTGACCGCCGGTCATGGCGAGATAGACGTCGAGCAGGATCTGGGCGTCGAGCAACGCCCCGTGCAGTTCCCGATGGGAGTTGTCGACCGAGTAACGCTTGCACAAGGCGTCGAGGCTGTTGCGCTGGCCCGGGTGCATCTGGCGCGCGAGCAGCAGCGTATCGAGCACCGTGCACAGATCGGCAATCTGTCGCCGCGGGCCTTGCAGACGGCGCAGCTCGGCGTTCAGGAAGGCGATGTCGAACGCCGCGTTGTGAATGATCAGCTCGGCCCCGCTGATGAAATCGATGAACTCCTCGGCGATCTCTTCGAACCGCGGCTGCTGGGCGAGAAAGTCATTGGTGATCCCGTGAACTTCCAGAGCGCCGCGGTCGACTTCGCGATCGGGCTTGATATAGCGATGAAAGGTCCGGCCGGTCTTGCGGCGACGCACGACCTCCACACAGCCGATTTCGATGATCCGGTGACCCTGCTCGGGCTCGAGGCCGGTTGTTTCCGTATCGAGGATGACCTGGCGCATGATCAGTTGCGGATGCTTTCGTGAGCAGAATTCTCTGCGGCGAGGATGCCGATTGAATCCGACGAATGGTACCTGGACGCTGCGCGCTGCTTCATCCCTGTACGCTCTCCTTCAACGCCTGCACGATGCGGACCTGATGGTCCTCGGTAAGGTATGGATGCATTGGCAGGCTGATCACTCGATCCGCGGCCGCCTCTGCCACCGGAAAGGTCCCCTTGCCCTGACCGCCATCCGCGAAGACCGGCTGCAAGTGCAGCGGCACCGGGTAATGCACCGCAGTCGGAATGCCACGTTGCTTCATGCCCGCTTCGACTTGCGGCCGGTTCGGCACCTCAACGGTGTACTGCGCATAGACGCTGGTGCGATCGGGAAGCACGGTGGGCGCCGTCGCTGCCTTCGCCGGATCCACGCCCGCGAAAGCCTCTGCGATCAGCTCGGAATAGCGGGCGCCGATACGCTCACGCGCGGCCACCTCGTCCGCGAACACATCCATCTTGGTCAGCAGCACTGCCGCCTGCAGCGTATCGAGGCGACCGTTGATGCCCAAGCGCGGATGGTGATAGCGCCGGTCCTGCCCGTGGACACGGATTTCAGCCATGACTTTCGCCAGCTCATCGTCGTCCGTGAACAGCGCACCACCATCTCCATACGCACCCAGCGGCTTCGACGGGAAAAAGGAAGTCGAACCGATCGTCGACAGTGCACACGACGCCCTGCCTTTGTAACGTGCGCCAAAGCTCTGCGCGGCATCCTCGATCACGGGCAGCCCATGTTTCGCTGCAATGGCATTGATGGTGTCGAAGTCCGGACACTGCCCGTACAGCGATACAGGCATGACGGCCCTGGTACGAGGCGTGATGGCTCGTTCGATCAGCGCCGGATCGATGTTGTAGGTCTGTCGTTCGATGTCGACGAAAACAGGCTTTGCGCCCGCGAGCGCAATCATTTCGCCGGTAGCAATGAATGTGAACGGTGAAGTGATGACTTCATCGCCCGGTCCGATACCCAGGGCCATCAGAGCGATCAGCAGAGTGTCGGTACCGCTCGATGCGGCGATGCAGTGCTTCGAGCCGACGAACTCCGCGAGTCGCTTCTCCAGTTCGCTCACTTCCGGCCCGAGCACATATTGACCGTGATCCAGAACCTTCTGAATGCGCGCATTCATGGGTTCGCGCAGACGTTCGTACTGGGATTTCAGGTCGATGAAGTTCATAAGGAAGCGGATAGCGGATAGCGGATAGCGGACAGTGTACTGCGGGAAGTGAACAGCGGACAGCGGATCGCGAAAGTCTGAAGAGCAGCAGCCATGAAGGTTCCATGCGTTCTGCATACGCAATTCGTTTTGCACAACGCTGCGTAAACGAATATCTCCGCATCCTCACTGTCCGCTGTCCGCTGTCCGCTGTCCGCTTCCCTTGAGCATCTCATCGATGGCTTCGTTTGCAAGTTGATCGGCGCGCTCATTGCCCGGCACACCGGCATGCCCTTTCACCCAGTGCCAGTCGATGCGGTGCCGGGCGATTTCCTGTTCCAGCGCCTGCCACAGATCAACGTTCTTGACTGGCTTGCGATCGGCCGTGCGCCAGTCGCGCCTCTTCCACTGTTGCACCCATTCCGTGATGCCTTTGCGCACATATTCGGAATCCGTGAACAGTTCCACCGTGTAACCGCGCTTCAGTGCCGCCAGGGCCCGAATGGCCGCGGTGAGTTCCATTCGATTGTTCGTGGTGTTCGGCTCAGCGCCTTTCAGTTCCTTCTCATGCGCGCCGGAACGCAACACTGCACCCCAGCCGCCCGGACCGGGATTGCCTCTGCAGGCTCCGTCCGTGTAGATCGTGACAACGGTCATGGCGAATGCGGGGTGGGCGAGCCGCCCTCATCGCCACGGGTCTGCGATGGATGATGCAAGCGGGTCGTCGGTTCGATCAGACCACCCACAACTTTGGCGCGCAGACGCCAGCGCGGCCGGATCGGTGTGATGGCATACACGCGCTTGCGCGCCTTGAGCAGATAGCCGCCCGCCAGGAACGGCCAGATCCGCTCGCCCGTGCGTTCAAAGAATCCTTCGGGCGAGGACGAGCCGCCCCAGGGCAGCGCAAACAGATATCGCCGTGCATCGACGACCTCGAAGCCCAGAAGCTTCAGCCAGTCGCGCAGACGACGCTCGCCGATCAGCCGCTCGGTTCCGGGCGGAAATCCATGTCCCGCGAACAGATGACGCATCCCCCAACTCGAAAATGGACGAAAGCCCAGCACGATGAGATGTCCCTCGCCCGAAAGAATGCGTCCAACCTCGCGCAGAATTTCGTGGGGGTCCGGTTCGTACTCGAGCGTGTGCGGCAACAGCACCGCATCGACGGAATCCGACGCAACGGCGAGCGAATCCGTGCGGGAGCGAATCATTCCAGTGCCGGCAGTATTCAGCGCAGACGGTCGAGGTCCGTGCCAGCCCAGGACCGACTTTCTCTGAGTGCGCGCTTCCGCGATCAGACCGTCGTCCTCTCCCCACAGGCCGATCTGCAGCAACTGCCAGCCGAACACCTGCGCCAGCGCCTCACTGGTCATTTTGCGTTCGAGTGCATACAGCCGTTCGCCCAGTGGCGATCGCAGCCATGTGTGCAGCGCATGGGTACCGTGCTGTTGCATGGGAAACAGAATAACTGATGATGCAGTGAAAAGGCCCTCTGCTGGCCGCGTGCATCCTCTTGCGGGAGGTGCACGACGCTCGCAGGCAGACGCGAAACGGCGGCGAAAAATTCATGGAAGATTGCCCGTCGTGCGCTTGCCGCTGCGGAAAACCGCATGTTTAATACGGCCTGCCATTTTTCGACGCGATGAGCCGGAATTACCCGGATGAAACTGCAAGTCACCCCGGTACAGGCCTTCACAGATAACTACATCTGGCTCATTCACTCACCCCTGGATCCGCGCAATGTCGTAGTCGTCGATCCGGGAGATGCAGCACCGGTCCGGCAGGCACTCAGCAGTCAGGATCTGAAGCTCTCGGGAATTCTGATCACTCACCACCATGGCGATCATGTGGGGGGTGTCGTCGACTTGCTACGTCAGCAATCCGTACCGGTCTTCGGCCCCGCGCGCGAGCGGGTGCCCGGTAATCCACAGCCGCTGCGAGAAGGCGACAGTGCCCGGTTCGAATCACTGGGATTGAAGTTCGCTGTACTCGACGTGCCGGGCCATACCGCAGGTCATATTGCCTATTCGGGCCATGGCGCCCTGTTCTGCGGTGACACGCTGTTCAGCGCCGGCTGCGGACGCCTGTTCGAGGGGACCGCGGAACAAATGGCGGCTTCACTGGCCAAATTCGCGGATCTGCCGGATGAGACCGAGGTCTACTGCGCGCACGAATACACGCTGAGCAATCTGCAGTTCGCTCTCGCGGTCGAACCTGACAACGAACATTCGGCAGCGTATCTCGAAGAATGCCGGGCCCGCCGCGCCCGGCATCAGGCAACGGTGCCCTCAGACATAAGGCGCGAGAGGAATGTGAACCCGTTCCTGCGCTGCAATCGGGATACTGTGAAACAAGCCGCGGAAGGTCGGGCGGGTCGCGCGTTGAATCCGGTTGAAGTATTCGCCGTTATCCGTGAATGGAAAGACGGTTTTCGGGGTTGATCGCAAGACAGTCCAATGACCGCCTGCCTGGTGCAGGCGAGGTGAAGACAAGGCATTTTCGGGCCAACCCGGCCCAGTCGCGCGGACCTGACGTTCGCTGGCAGTTTGGAGGTTGATGGCATGGTCCGAAGCACACCGGCGCTGCTTGCAGCATTCATCGCGGCGTTCGCTCTGTTGAGCGCCGGCTGCAGTCAGATGACCCGGTCATCCGCCGACAGTGGCGAGACCGTGGTCGACGCTGACATGGACGCCGACGGCCCCAGCGCCCCCAACAAGGTCGACGAGGCGGACATCGGAGTCGCCGGTCCTTCCCAGATCGAAGATGCCATTGAAGCCCTCGATGCAAGGGCCGACGGCCAATCCCTGGTCCGCGAAGTGGTTGACGGCGACAGCAACGACAACGACCCGGCCGATCTGTTCGAGCGCATCCGCAGCGGCTTTCAGCTCGAGGACATGGATCGGGCGGAAATCGATCGCGAAGAAGCCTGGTACGTGAAGCATCCTGCCTACCTCGACCGCACGTTCAAACGCGGCGAGCGCTACCTTTTCCACATCGTCAACGAACTCGAAGCCCGCAAGATGCCGCTGGAGCTGTCGCTGCTGCCAGTGGTGGAAAGTGCATTCAATCCGGTCGCGTATTCGCGCGCTCGCGCTTCGGGCCTGTGGCAATTCATTCCGGCCACGGGTCGGCGCTACGGTCTGAAACAGAACTGGTACTACGACGGTCGCCGCGACGTGCTCGCAGCCACGACGGCGGCCCTGGATTATCTTCAGGCGCTGGCAGATGAATTCGATGGCGACTGGCTGTTGGCCGTGGCCGCCTACAACTGCGGCGAGATGAACGTCGAACGGGCGATACAGCGCAATCGTGCCGCGGGCAAACCCACAGACTTTTTCAGCCTGAAGCTGCCGAAGGAAACGCGGGCATACGTGCCCAAGCTCATGGCCATGCGGCGCATAGTGGCGGATCCGGCGAGTCAGGGTCTCGCGTTCGCGCCCATCCCCAATCAGCCTTATTTCGCGAAGGTGGACGTCGGTGGGCAGATCGACCTGCAGGTCGTCTCCGAACTCTCCGAAGTTTCCAAGGAAGAATTGCTGGCACTCAACCCGGCATTCAACCACTGGGTCACCGATCCCGATGGTCCGCATCACCTGCTGGTGCCGGTAGCTTATGAAAGCCAGCTGGCCGATGCCGTCAGTGCACTGCCGCCGGAAAAACGCGTGCGGGTCGTCTATCACCGCGTTCGCTCCGGTGACACGCTCGGCGCCATCGCCGATCGATACGGCGTGTCCGTGGCCGCCATCAAGACCGCCAACAAGATCCACGGCACCATCATTCATCCGGGCGACGATCTTTTGATTACCGCAGCGCCTCGCGGCATGGACACCCGAGTGGTCATGGCTGATAACGACGTGCCGGCAAGACGCGCCCCGGCGGGCAAACATGTTGTGCGCAGAGGCGATACGCTCTGGAGCATTGCGCGCGCTCACAGTGTGGCACTGCAGACGCTCGCCAGCAGCAATGGCATCAGCAGCGACAGCACGCTCACTGTCGGTCAGGTACTGGATATCCCGGGGACGGCAACGCTCGCGTCGACCAATGCAGGCGCCTTCGCCTCCGAGAGCACCACCTATGTCGTACGCCGCGGAGACACCCTCTCCTACATCGCCAGCCGTTTCCGGGTCAGCGTCTCTGATCTGCTGGGCTGGAATCGCCTCAAGGCCAGTTCGATCATCAAGCCGGGGCAGCGACTGGTGATGTACCGCAGCGATCGCCGCGCGGGCATCTGAACCGGCCTTTAAATGGCGGCCCTGCGTCGGCGGACAACCTGACACCCCGGACAGCGCCGCCTTCCTTCCGACGGGCCTTTTCTGCCAGAACGGACGGCGCGCCCTCAGGCGACTACCCGTCACGGGTCGCCGTCCTTACACTACCCGCCTTCGGCTTCCATTCATTCGAGGGCTGTTCATGGGATTTCTTGCGGGCAAGCGTGCATTGGTCGTCGGGCTGGCGACGGAGCGATCGATCGCACACGGAATCGCCTCTGCCATGCGACGTGAGGGCGCGGAACTGGCCTTCAGCTATCAGGATCGGTTCAAGGATCGCGTGGTGGCCATGGCCGGCGAATTCGACTCGCGTATTGCTTTCGAGATGGATGTGGCCAGCGACGCCAGCATTCAGGCCGGTTTCGATGAGCTG
>DASTRD010000130.1:0-3394 GCA_035761425.1 Povalibacter sp. | reverse complement strand
ATCCACGAGGACAGCAACGGCACGGTGACGTTCAAGTGGTCCGACGATGTGGAGTGCAGGCTGCCCGCCGGAGCAACACTGACGGACAGCCGCTGCACCTGTCCTGCGACGACACTCTGTCGCCACATCCTGCGATCCATCTTCGCGTACCAGCAGCAGCATCGTTCGCAGAACGACGCAACGTCGGCCCCTGCATTGGCGCCAGACGAAGCGCCCGCCCCCTCACCGATGCCGTGGAATCCGGGCGCGCTCACCGATGAGACCCTCGCAAAGCATTATTCCGCGACGGAGTTCGGGCGCTGGAAGCGCGAGTTCGAATCGGGACATGTCATCCAGGTCTGGATCGGTGTCAAACCCCGTGCACTCATTCATACGCTCGGGTGCACCGTGAACTTCCTGGTACCCAATGATCTGCGCTACGCGGTGTGCGACTGCGCCGCAGCGGCACCTTGCGGCCACGTCATCCTGGCGGTATCGGCATTCCGCCTGCTTGCGCCCGAAGCTGCTACAGAATTGATTTCGACCGCGGCAGTCACCGCGCCTGCGCCGACTGCCCTGATCGATGAGATCGAGCAGGAGCTCATCGCACTGGCGCGGACTGGTCTTGCGCGCGCTGCGCCCTTGCAGGTCGATCGCTGGCATCGACTCGCCGATCGCGCCCGAAGAGTGAATCTGGTCTGGCCCGCCGAAGTGCTGCACGAGATCTCCGACCTCCATGCTGCCTATCTGGCGCATGATGCACGTTTCGATCCGCGCGAGTTTCTAGGTCTGCTGGCCGAACTGTTGCAACGCATGGACGCCATTCGCGCGGGCAAGACGCCAGTGCCGCATCTGTTCGTTCGAGGAACGCCGAACGATCGCGAAACCGAGTTCGGCTCCGCGCGTCTCATCGGCATTGGATGCGCAGTTCACACTTCGCGAACGGGCACCGAAGTCTCCGCGCACCTGCAGGACAGCGACTCGGGATCCATCACCGCCATCACGCGACGCTTCCCGAATCCGACCGCCGTTGCGGGCGCGCCGCCCGTACCGCCCCGAGCCTACTTCGAACTCGCCCGCAGCATCGCCTTGAAGGGCGCATCGTTCGCTGCGATCGGACGCGGCCAGTTGCTCGTCAAAGGCGGCCGCCGGACACCGTCGGGCCGCTTCGTTCCTGGTCGCGCCGCTGCGAGCGTCGCGCCTCAGGCCTATCAATGGGAGGCGCTGCGTTCTCCGCTGCGAACCTCCGGGTTCGCCGAAGCACGCGAACAGTTGCGAGATGCCGTGCCGACGACACTTGGCCCGAGACGGGTGGGTGCGCGACTGACGGTGTGTCCTGTCGCACACGCCGATGAGATCCGCTTCGACGCCGTCCAGCAGCAAACGATCGCGCGGCTGACCGATCCGCTCGGTGACACCGCATGGCTTCGTCATCGCTACACGAGTCGGGGCGCAGCGGGCAATGAGCGCTTGCTGCATGCGCTGCGAACATCAATGACCGCCGTTCGATTCGTGAGCGGCACGGCTCATCTGCAGGGCCTCCATCTGATCATCGAGCCGCTGAGTGTCGTGTTCGAAGAGAACGGCCGCCGTTCCTGTATCCAGCCGTGGGTGGATGAGCCCGCGCATGCCGATGCGCCGGCAGTCGCGCCGGAACAGTCATTGCATTTTTCCCACTCCATTCATCCGGTGCAGGACTATCTCGACGAACTCCTCGACTGCCTCGCCGAGCGCTGGCTCACCGGCAATAGTTCGCAGCAGACCGTGAAGAAGCTGGCGACACTGGGTACGTCGCTGGGTCTCTCGCGCCTTGCGCAACTGTCCGACCTCGACGCTCCTCCTCGTTTGCTCGAGCAGACAGTCGCTGCCGACTTCGCCTATCGAGAGTTCGAACGTCTCAGCGCTGACGCAGCACAGTGAGTCCCGGGGAGCTACTGAATACGTGTCAACCCCTGATCAGAGATACTGCTGACCTGTGCATGAATCATAGGCAATATGCAGGCGGCCGCACCCAAGCCGTTCTCTACGCATTTCCGGCGAGTGGACGCGCTGTCGCCGCGCGCTCAATGTGTTCGATAGCTTCACTGATTCCATCCTCGCGAGCAATGGCAGCAGCCACTGCGCTGGCACGCGATCGATAAATCTCGTTGTGGACCAAGTCGCGAATGCGATCCACCAGTGTGTCGCCGGTGACCTCACGCCGTCGCAGCATGGGTGGACCGCATTTCAGGATTTCCACGCGCCTGCCCCAGAACGCTTGGTCTCCGACCTGTGGAAATATGAGCGTGGGTTTTCCTGCGCGCAGTCCTGCAGCCGTGGTGCCGGCGCCTCCGTGGTGAATTACGGCCGCGACGCGCGGGAACAAGACATCGTGCGGTGCCTGCTCCAGCATCAATACGTTCTCATCGGTCGGTGCACACTCGAGCCCGCCCCAGCCGCGCGCAATGATGAGTCGGCACCGTGTCGTGCGACACACATCAATGAATCGCTGCGCCAGCCACCTGGGATCGAGCGTCGACATCGATCCGAGGCCGAGATAGATCGGCGGATCGCCGGCGTTCAGAAATGCCTCGAGTTCAGGGGACAGCGACACATCGGCGCCTTCATTCAGGAACCAATAGCCCACCATGTGCGCGTCATCTCCCCAATCCCGAGGCTTCGGCAGTACGGACGGTGAGACAGCACAGAGATGCATCAGGCCGGCGCCGGGCAGCGAGAAGGATCTTCCTCTACCCAGGCCGAGCGTGTTCCTTCGCCATTGATTCAGGATGCGCCTGTATGGAGCACGGGCCATCCTCAGCCCCTGCCAGGTGATTCGATTGACCGCGCGCGGATACTGACGATGCGTGACCCACAGCGGGAATTCACCTGTCGGCTTGAACGGCAACGGACTGGCGCAAATCGCCCGTGCACCGGTGGCTTCCGCCACGTCTGCCGCGCCAATCGCCTTCGGATGAAACAGCACGACTTCGGCGTTCCGCGTGGCTGCTGCCGTCGCCTCCAGACTCGCCTGCACCATTGGAATGATCGTGGAACGCCAGATCGTGATGATCTTCGTCCAGTTTCCGGCGAGGACCGAGCGCACCTGCGGCGAGCGCATCAGGGATTCCATATCGATGCCGAGGGAATGAAACGGGATCCGCTGTCCTTCGATCCATGGACCGAAGTTTTCCGGCGCGGCGAGCGTGACGCTGTGTCCCCGCGCTTGCAGTTGCTTCGCGAGTGCCAGATAGGGCTGCACGTCACCGCGCGTTCCGAGCGTCGCAATCGCAATTTTCATGGAGCAACCAGCAGCAGGCTTTCCCCGATCGGCGGCCCGACGTGAACCAGCTTCCTGGTTGGCAGCCAGCCATGCCCAATTGAGATCAGCGCAGGATCTCGCATTGCAATGGGCGCGGCGGCGCGCCGCCGTTGC
>DASTRD010000129.1:0-5619 GCA_035761425.1 Povalibacter sp. | reverse complement strand
GCATTCCGCTGCAGCACCGCGTGGGCAACGGCCTTGTCTATTGCAGTCGCTACATGTCAGATGACGAAGCTACGGCGAGGCTCGTTCAGGAAGCGGAAGGCAAGACGCTCACTCAGCCGCGTGTCATCCGGTTCAAGGTCGGGCGGCGTCAGCGCGCCTGGAACAAGAATGTCCTTGCGCTGGGGCTGGCGAGCGGTTTTCTCGAGCCACTCGAGTCGACGAGCATTCATCTGGTGATCACGGGCATTGCGCGCCTGATGCAGCTGTTCCCGTTCAACCAGATCACTCAGTCATTCATCGATCAGTACAACGATGATGCCCGGCGCGAGATCGAACACATTCGCGACTTCATTGTCCTGCACTACAAGGCGACAGATCGGCGCGATTCTCCTTTCTGGGAATACTGCGCGAACATGGAAATTCCGGAATCGCTGGCACGGCGCATCGAAATGTTCCGTGAACGCGCGTATGCCTATCAGGGCGACAGCGAACTGTTCCGCATCGATTCATGGGTCCAGGTCATGCTGGGTCAGGGCATCAAGCCGACGGCCTATCATCAGCTCACGCAGGCCATGAGCAAGGCAGAACTGGTGCAGCTGCTCACGGCCGTGAAAACACCGATCGCGCAGACTCTGGAACGACTGCCCACGCATCAGCAGTTCATCGACCATTACTGCAAGGCGGCGATGTGATGGCGATGACGGTCCATTCATGATTCTCAATCTGCATCCGGAAATCCGCGTCCAGAAGCTGACCATCGGTGCCGAGCAAGCGCCGCTGCTGGTGATCGACAATTTCGTTGCAGAGCCGGAGCGGCTGGTGCGGCGCGCGACATCGCGGATGTACACGCCGCTGGGCCGGTTCTATCCCGGCATTCGCGCCGAGGCGCCGCCGTCCTATCAGACTCTGTTCACGCAGCACCTGCGCGATCTGCTCTACGGCTACTTCGATCTCAAGGGCACGGGATTCCGGTTTGCGATGTGCCATTACTCCATCGTGACGACACCGGCGGAGAAGCTGGAAGGGCTGCAGCGCATTCCGCACATCGATTCGTATGACGGCAACAGCCTCGCGTCCATCCACTACCTGTTCAAGGGCGATCTGGGCGGCACCGCGTTCTACCGCCATCGCAAGACCGGGTTCGAGTATGTGGATGAGGCGCGGCGTGGAACCTACGCGGCATCGATCGAAAGCGAGAACAACGGACCTGACATGCCTCCCGCCGCCTACATCAACGGCGATACGCCGCTCTTCGAGCAGGTCGGCAGGCAGGACGGCGTCTTCAATCGCATTCTGATTTATCGACGCAATTCGCTGCATTCAGGCTGCATCGGCAGGGATTTCGTGCCCGATCCGAATCCGGCGACGGGTCGGCTGTCGATCAACACCTTCATACAGATGGAGCCGTGACCATGCGCAGCCGCCCGACGTCCCTGCTGGCGACGTTGCTCTCGCGGCTCGGTGCCAGGCGTGGCGCAGCTCCTGCCACCGTACCCAAGCCCGAGGGTCGCTTTCAGGCCGTCGCGATCTATCGGGGCGAAATCTGCTGCGAGATGGCGCGACGGTTCAGTGAGCACCGTTTCCTCGCGCGCGAAGTGCCGGCGCTGCCGCTCAAGCTGTGCTCCATGCCGCAGAACTGCGAATGCCGATACCTGCGCTTCAAGGATCGGCGCGGCCCCCAGCGCCGCGCCGGAGAATTCGGTGGTGGCCAGCGCCGCAACGCAGTGGAACGTCGATTGTTGCGTGGGCGTCGCTCAGCGGACTGAAGCCTTACTTCGGACGCGGTTCCGACAAGCCGCGGTCTGGTTCGCGTCGGCCTTCCCTCAGTTGCGACACCTTGCGCGCGAGGTTGCGAGCCACGTTGCGTACTTCTTCCTGCACGCTCCTGTCCCGATCGAGCGCATCGTGACTGGTGGCGTACGGCTCGTAGTAGCCGATATAGCGATCCAGTACTGCGCTGCCACCGGCCTGTACCAGTTTCATGTCGGTCAGCCAGTCGGCGAGTGAACGGCGCAGCGTGTTGGCGCCCGCCGCATCGCCATGAACGACGACAGCGAATGCGCGCCCCGCCAGATGTCGCGGATAGTCCCAGCCGCGCAACTCCAGGGCCTTGGCCAGTGTCGGATCCTTGCCCTGTGTGGTCGTGGGATCGGGATTGCCGCCATCGGCGCAGACCAGTCGATCCATCATCAGCTTCAGGCCGGCGGGCGCCTGATACCAATAAACTGGCGTCACGATGAGCACGCCGTGCGCTGCCACCCAGCGCGGATAGATTTCGGCCATCCAGTCATTCACCTGCCCGAGCGAGTGATTCGGATAACAGGAACACGGCCAATGACACAGCGGCATCGCAGTCGAAACACATGCCTTGCAGGGCAGGATGACGTGTCGATAGTCAGATACGAGCAGGCTCAGATCGAGCAGGTCTGTTTCGCAGCCGGATGTCGCGAGCGTCTGCTTTGCGATCTGCGTCAATCGCCATGTCTTTGAGATTTCGCCCGGACAGGTCTTGTCGTTGCGCATCGCGGCGCAGATGAGCAGGACCCGGGAGGGCGCTGCGGAATCGCGCTGTTGCCGCGCGGCTCGCATGATCTCGGCACGAGCATTCAGCCAGTCGACCGAAAGTTCGTACTCGGGATCATGAAAGCCCTTGCCGGCTCTTCGGGTGCGCGGCGCCTTGCGCGACCCGCAATAGTTGCTCCAGGCGATTTCCAGCAGCTCTTCGATGGCGGACGAGGCGTCATTGAAATGAGGATCGGCGAAATTGGCGCGGAACCGCCGGGCAAACTCGTCGCGTGACATGGGCCATTCAGCCTGGCCCTTGCGAATGCGCGGCGTCGCTGCGGTAGATCGGGAAGAGCGAGCCATGATTCGTTGGCAACGGTCGATGCCCCGGCGCAGTTCCGCAATCCATGCGACCGCTGTGCGCGACGAAATGGACAACTCGTCTCATGGCGCAGTCCACTCGACGCACATTCGGGAACAAGCTTTGCCGCAGCGGTTCAATGGATCAGTCGTGAGGAACACAACCATGAAAAAACTCCCGTGGCATTCACTGCTCCTGCTGGTACTTGTGTGGAACGCATCTGCTTCGGCTGCGAAGGCATTGCAGCCTGCCGATCTCACGGGATGGTGGTCGGCCGATCCCGAGCATGGCGGTGAGTCCTCGCACGTGGCACTCCAGTTCCTGGAACGCGAGGGCAAGGTAGTCGCCGAGCTGTCCCTGCCTGCGATCGGTGCCTATGCCGTCAATCTCGGCGAGGTGAGCGTGAATGGCAATTCGCTCGATACCAAGCGGCTCTCGTTTCCGCTGACCTGGGATGCACAGCGGCAGACGCTGCGAGGTGTCCTGCCGCACGACGCGGTGCCCGTCTACGACGTGCCCATCGAGTTCAGACGCGGCCAGCCCTTGCCCACGCCCGAGCCGCCTCGCTGGCAGGCCCAACGCCCTCAAGTGAAATGGTCCGTCGACACCGGCGCGCCTGTCTGGGCGGGACTCGCTTTCGATACGCAGACAGCAACGCTGTATGTCGGCAATGAAGCCGGCGTACTGAACGCCATCGATACGAGCGGCAATGTCCGCTGGAAAACGCAGACAGGTCGGCCGGTGCGCGGACGACCTGCGGTGATCGACGACAGCGTCTATGTCGCCTCGGACAGCGGCTTCCTGTATCGGCTGGACAAGAACACCGGACGCGAAAAGTGGCGTGCAGCCATCGACACAGGCAGTCCTGCACGCATCCCCACCAGTCAGGAGGGCTCGCGCTGGGATCGCTACGGATCGAGCGTGGTTGCCGATGCGCAGCGAGTCTATGTGGCGAGCCGCGACAAGAATCTCTATGCGATCGATCGCCAGACGGGTCATGAAGTCTGGCGCGTTGCAATGAACGACGTCATGACGGCGACACCCGCGCTCTATCGCGACACCGTGATCTGCGCAGCATTCGATGGCACGGTGCAGGCAGTAGCAGCCAGCGATGGGCAGGTACGCTGGCGCTACGACGCAAAGCTCGCTGTGTCAGGCGATCTGGTGATCGATGAGGACCGGCTTCTGATCGGCAGCCGCAGCTACGATCTCATTGCGCTCGACGCTGCCAATGGCAGGCAGTTGTGGACGCATTACTACTGGTTCTCCTGGATCGAATCGCCGCCGGTGATTCGCGACGGCGTCGCCTACACGGGATCCTCGGATGCTGTTGGCGTCTATGCCATCAACGTCCGGGACGGGTCGCAGCGCTGGAAAACCAGCGTCCCGGGTTGGGCATGGGCACGCCCGGCAGTGAACGAAGAATTCGTGGTGGCCGGCACCGTCGGTGCAGGTGCATATCCCGGATTTCGCAGCGGCGCGCTGGTCGCACTGGAGCGCTCCGGCGGTGCGGTTCACTGGATATTCCTGGAGCCGCCGGCGAAGCAGGCAGTGGATGAAAAGAGGGAATGGGGCTTCGGTGCGTCGCCGCTGATCGTCGGCGCTGCGGTTTACGCAGCGGATCTGAACGGGAGAGTGCATGCGCTGACGCTGTAGCGATGCGTCAGCAATCGTCGTGGTTGTGCGAGCATCCGTCGCGCCGCTACAGATTCCTCAGAAACAGCGCGTACGCCAGCGAGCCGAGCAGCAACCATTTGAGCGCGTAGTAGACGGAGCGATTCCAGCTCTTCAAGCGCTTGGCAACCAGGCGGAACTGATAGGCGTACTGAAACATGTTGTTGAGTACGCCGACCTTTTCCCCCGGCAGATTCTGCGTCGCAGCGGCCCGGGCAAACGGTTGGCCCACCCAGCGGTTCAATGCACGCGCCAGCGGATTCGACAACGGTCGTTCGACGTCGCAGAACAGAATGAGGCGCTGCACGTCGGTCTGGTTCTCGGCACGATGGATGTACGTTTCATCGAACATCACCGCCTCGCCATCCTTCCAGTAATACAGCTCGCCGTCCACGTAGATGCGGCACTTCTCCGAGTTCGGGGTGCGCAGCCCGAGGTGATAGCGCAGTGAACCGGCGAACGGGTCACGGTGGGACGGCAAGCGCGCGCCTGGTGGCAACAGAGCAAACATCGCCGCGTGCACCGATGGAATCTTCGACAGCAGTTCGGTCGTTTGCGGACACAGATCGCGCGCCGACGGGAGAAAGTCGTCGTACCACTTCAGATAGAAGCGCTTCCAGCCGCTTTTGAAGAACGAATTGAAACCGAGATCGTTGTACTTCGTTGCGGAGCGGATATAGCCCTCGTCGAACAGCTTCAGCGCCTCATCGCGGATGACCGTCCAGTGATTGCGCAATGCGTCCAGTTCGGGAAACTGGCGCAGATCGATGAACGGCCGCGCCGGTACGGCTGAGAACAGATACATGAGCGCGTTGTAGGGCGCCATGAATGTCGAATGATCCGTGAGCTGGCGGCCGACGCTATGACGCACGCGGCCTCGCAGGTGCGTAAATACGCCCGCTGCGACGAAAATCAGCAGGACCAGGATTCGGGTGAGTGAAGCGGGATCGGGATGAAGCGGATGCATACGCAGAAAACTTCGCAAATCCGTGCGCGGAGCCGACGAAAATTGTAGCGCTTTCCGGAGTGTTGGTTGCAGTAACGAAAAGTTATCCTTGGACGATCAGCGTACAATCCGG
>DASTRD010000128.1:0-7829 GCA_035761425.1 Povalibacter sp. | reverse complement strand
GTTCTTCGAGCTGCACATGTTCCGCCTCGATGACCGCGCCATTGCAGAGGATCAGCGCACGCTGCATGACGTTATCGAGTTCACGGACGTTGCCTGGCCAGCGATACGTGAGCAGCAGATGGGCAGCATCGGCGCTCAGCGCCGGAATGCGTTCACCTGCGCGACAACGCGAAGTCAGCAGACGCATGGCGAGCGGCAACACATCGTCGCGGCGCTCGCGCAGCGGCGCAGTCGACAGGGGAAACACGTTCAGACGGTAGTACAGATCCTCGCGGAAGCGCCCGGCGGCCACTTCGGCGCGCAGATTGCGGTTCGTCGTGGCGAGCACCCGCACATCGAGCGCGAGCGGCGCGCGTCCGCCGATGCGTTCGACTTCGCGCTCCTGCAGCACGCGCAGCAGCTTTGCCTGCAGTCCCAGAGGCATTTCGGTCACTTCATCCAGCAGCAGCGTGCCCTGCTGCGCCTGCTCGAACTTCCCCGCATGGCTCGCGTGTGCACCGGTGAAGGCGCCGCGCTCATGACCGAACAGAATCGATTCGAGCATGTTCTCGGGAATGGCCGCGCAATTGACAGCCACGAAGGGCTGGCTGGCGCGGCGCGAGCTGCGATGGATGAACCGCGCAAGCACTTCCTTGCCGGTTCCGGATTCGCCGGTGATGAGCACCGTGCAATCGCTGGCGGCAACGCGGCGGGCCAGTGAGGCCAGACGCAGCGATTCGGGAGCGCAGGCAACGAAGTCCACAGTGGCCTGCGGCATGAGGCTCGAGGCAGGAGCCACAGAGTCGGCACCGGAAGCGTCTGGCTCGTGACTCACGTCGCCCGCCTCCGGTCGGATGTCATCTCTGTATGCATTGGTATTCATGGCGGCACAGAAGGAGCAAGTTCCGTTCCAGACACTGCGCGACGCTCATTTCCCCGGCGATCCTGTGGAACCCATCACAGGTGGCAGCTCAGTGCCGTGTGATCTGCTTCCGGTGCGGCAAGTCATCGCCGCGCCGTGGCGTTGCCGCCGTCAAACTTCTGTCGCCGACGCCTCGTTGAGCATTTCGAACTTGCGGAGCTTCTCCACCAGAGTGGTACGGCGCAGCTTGAGCAGTCGCGCCGCATGGGCAACCGTGCCGCCGGCCCGCGTCAGGGCCTGCCGGATCAGCGCACGTTCGATCTCGAACAGATGGTCGCGCAGGTCGAGTCCGTCGGCCGGCAGTTCGGCCAGCGATTCGTGGACCACGTTGCGGGTCAGCATTTCGGCGGCCTCGCGGTCATCGAACAGGTCTTCTTCTTCGTGCAGGGAGTCGAAGTGCTCCTGCACCTCCTCCGCCAGCACCACGGGCCGCAGGGCTTCTGCGTCGTCCATTTTCATCAGATCTTCGACGACGCCCGCCGGCCGGTACTTGGCAGGCAGATCGGTGATGTCCACCTTGCGATTCGGACACAGGATCGACAGGCGTTCCACCAGATTTCCCAGTTCACGGACGTTGCCCGGCCAGGGGTGACGGTTGAGCGCCTCCAGGGTCCGCGCCGTCAGTTCGATACGGCTGCGGCCTTCATTCACATTGCGGGCGGAGAAGTCGCGAATCAGCAGCGGAATGTCTTCGACGCGATCGCGCAGCGCGGGCATCTCGATGGGGAACACATTCAGACGGTAGAACAGGTCCTCGCGAAACGTGCCGTTCGCAATGGATTTCTCCAGGTTGCGGTGCGTCGCCGCAATGATGCGTACGTTGCAGCGGATCGGCGTGTGATTGCCGACGCGCTCGAAAACCCGTTCCTGCAGCACGCGCAGCAGCTTCACCTGCATGGGCAGGCTCATGTCGCCGATCTCGTCCAGAAACAACGTGCCGCCTTCGGCGATTTCGAACCGGCCTTTGCGTGCCGCGACCGCACCGGTGAAGGAGCCCTTCTCGTGACCGAACAGTTCGCTCTCGAGCAGCTCGGACGGAATGGCGCCGCAATTGATGGCGACGAACGGACGCTGGCGACGGGGGCTGGCGTCGTGGATGGCACGCGCTGCGACTTCCTTGCCGGTACCCGACTCACCCAGAATCAGCACACTGGAATCGTGCGCCGCGACCTGCCGGATCAACTGCGTTACATCGCGAATGGCAGGCGATGTGCCCGTCGGCATCATGATGTCGCCGGCTTCCTCCAGCGCCGCCTGCGCCGGCACGTGCAGGGCCTTGGCGAGCGACTGGTAGTTGAAAGGAAACGGCAGACGGATGACGCGGGTCGCACCCACCGCAGCGGCCAGTTGGTCCGCTGCCTCGGATGAACCGTAAGCGACGACGGGAACGTCACCGAGTTGTTCGCGCAGCGCAGCACCGAGTTCGCGGAAGTCGAGCGAGTCGCCGACATCTCCGACCAGCAGCGCCGGCGGCGTCGTCGGGGACTGGATAACGGCACGCATCAGCGCCGCGTGATCGATCAGCAGGGGTTCGAGATCCAGGAATCGCAGGACGGCGCCGACCTGCTCGGCCCGGTCGGTGTCGCAGTCGTACACGACCGCATGCTGCAGAAAGCGGACTTTTGTTCTTAATGTGTCGCTCAAACTGATCTGCACAGTGTCATTCCCCGTATGCGGACCTCAACCTGAGGTCCCGACGCCTCTTTGCGGTCGGGACCATTCAGCGGTCCGCGCGTTCATCGACTCTCTTCCCACTCCACGCCGGGCAGAGAAATCTCTTCAGTGCGTGCGAGTTGGCATCGATTGTGATCTTTGACTTGGCGCGGCATATCAGGGGATCCCTGAACACTTGACACACGTGAACTGCTGCCAATTTTTTGGCGCACACCTCAGGGAATGGATGAAGAAGGCAGCCGCGATGTGTGCGGCAACGCACACATCGTGCGTGCATGCGTCATATTCGACAAAGCGACAGCGTTCGGTTGCGCAAGATCGCGCGACGACGGCGTCCGCGGCGTTGCCCGTTGACTGATCAAACGGAGGAAGTGAATGCGTGCCTTCTGCGAGAAATGCTCACGAACGCGATGCAGTTCGTGACGAGACTCACAATTTCCTTGGCTGCTTCGCGCCGGCGACCTGGCGCCGATGTTTGCGAAACGCGAGCTTCTCCATGAGGTCGGCGATGTTCTCGCCCGGAGGAATGAAACGGGCCTTGATGCGGCCATCGGGTGAGATCGAGGCGATGCGACCCACCAGGCGCAGCGGTTCGGCGATGCAGTCGCGCAGATGGATCTCGAGCACGCCCTGATTGCCGAGCGCAGGAAACGGCGCTGCGCCCTGCCATACCGCACCCAGCGCATTGAAGCGGATGGCTGCCGCACGCGGTCTGGGCTGATTGGCCATCAGCAACTGGCCGACCATGTCGAGCAGCAGATTGACCTTCATGTCGAGCCGTGCAATGTCGGCTGCATGCGGAGAATTTTCGTCGGGCTTTTCCGTCTGGCCATGCTCTTCGAGCGCAGACAGCGCCTGCAGCGTGCGCAGGTTGCGATCGGCGAAACTGCCGACGACCGCCGGATTGAACGGCTCGGGCAACGGGCGCCACGCCACCGGCACCACATCTTCGTAGGCCAGTTCCTCGTACAGAACGATGGTGTCCAATCCCTCGTACATGGCGGCGCTCGTGTGCGTTGGCGGCTCGGAGTCCCTGGGTTGAATGCGGCGCGTGTCAGCGGCCCTGTCGAATCATATCCAGCGTGGTATCCACTGTGCTGCCCGAAGATGCCGCAGTCGGCTGCGTGCCATCGATGGAAGCAGCGGCCTGCGGTGCATCGACCGCGGCCATCTGTGCAATGGCTGCGTCGGACTCCGCCATGGCCTGCCGCAGTGCAGTGAGCCACTGCAGATCGGCCGAGGATGCGCCAGCCGTGAGCCGGTCGAGCAGTACCCGACGTTCCTGCACGGTCTTCGGCACGTCCTGCCACTGGCCGCGCATGGCCTGATCGACCAGCTTGTGAGTGGCGGCGAGCACGCTGTCGGCAATGGCTGAACTCATGGCATCACCTGGCGATTGCGTGCCTGAGCCGGAATTTCGACCCAGGCGCTGCGGACTTCGCCCAGCAGCTTGCTGACTTCATCGAGCGCCTGAACCTGATTGTTGGCCAGCGCGGAGAGCAGCCTGCGATTCATGTAGTCGTACAGTTCACTCAGATTTGCAGCGATCTGACCGCCGGCGGACAGATCGAGACTGCCGCGCAGTTCGGCCACGATGGAAACGGCACGATTCAGCAGCCGCGCCTTTTCGGCAGTTTCGCCGCGCTGCATGCAGCCGCGCGCGGTCGAGATACGCTCCAGTGCGCCGTCCATCAGCATCACGATCAGCCGATGCGGATCCGCCGCCGCCACACCACCGTGTGCCGCAGCACTCTGGTAGGCAGCGAGATTCGAGGTACGCGCATAAGCCGACATGGGGAAACTCCGCAGAAATCTTCTACGAAATGTAACGGCGGGGCTGGGCGGGACTTGAGGGTGGCTGCTGTGGAATGAACACCCGTGCAGTGATGGAGGTCACGGAATGCCCCCGCAGGGGCGGGACGTGAGGGAGTGATGGAGGTGATGTAAGTGATGGAGGTGAAGTAGTGACGGGAGTGCCCCTCTGGCCCTCGTCACCATCGTCACTTACGTCACTTCCCTCACGTTCATCACCTTCATCACCTACATCACCTCTACTTGCTATTCATCTTCGGCAACGCCTCGATCTGCTGCGACAGATAGCTCGAGGTCACCTGCAACGAAGACAGCAGTGTATCGAGTCGCGTGAACTGCGCGGTGTAGGCCTTCTGCAGCACCAGCATGCGCTCGTCCAGATCGTCCTTGCGCTTCTGGATGGCCTTCTGCTGATCGGTAAGGTTCTTGCCGCGGTTCTCGATTGCGCCGCCCGACTTGAGCAGGTCGTCGGCCCTCTTGAACATCACGGCGCCGACACCGCTCTCGGAGCCGAAGAGTTTGCCGACGGCTTCGAAATTGCCGCTCAGGGCCTTCTGCAGCTTGCCGTCGTCGATGGCCAGCGTGCCGTCCAGCTGTGTCGTGATGCCGATGCTGGCAAGCGTCTGGAAACCCTGCGGCTGGCCGGCAACTGGCGTCGAGAGGGCGGCGCGCAGCTGGCTTTCAATGCTGGTCAGCAGCGAGTCGCCGAGCATCGGGCCCGCCGTCTTGGTCGTCGCATCGTAGCTGCGCAGCTTGCCGATCTGCGACATCAGGGAGTTGTACGCGGAGACGAAATTCTTGATGCGTGTGTTGACGCCGGTGGTGTCATAGCCGACGGAGATGGTGACCGGACCGCTCTCCTGCGTGGTTTCAGCCTTCAGCGTCAGTGTCACTCCATCGATGGCCTTGTCGATGGTGTTGGTGGCGCTGGTGCTCTGTGCGTTTGCAATCGAAACGATTGCATCCTGCGCGGGCTTGACGACGGTGTAGCCGCCAGGTGCGTCGGCACTGTAGGCGATCTGGTCCAGACCGTCGTCGCTGTTGGCCGCCACTTCAATCTTGTTGGCAGCGCCAGTCTGCGATGAAGACAACACCAATCGGCTGCCAGTCGTACCGGTCACGAGCGTCGCGCGAACACCGGTGTTGTCGGCAGCGCCATTGATGGCGTCGCGGATGCCGGCAAGCGTGGAATTGGAACTGTCGATAGTGATGTCGAAGCTCTTGCCGCCTACCGACACAGTCAGCGTGCCGGTGCCGACTACCGTCGCAGCGCCATCTGCGAATGGCTGCGAAGAAATCTGCTGTGCCTTCGCCAGCTGAATCACTTCAATGTCGTAACTGCCGGGCACAGCCTTGGCGCCGGCACTGACGCTCAGCGTCGTATCGCTGCTGCTCGTCGCGGTGCGAGTGCTGAACGCATCGACGGTCTTGAGCGAGGCCAATGCCGACCGGAAAGTCGACAGCGATCCCATCAGTGTTCCGAGTGCCGAGATCTGCGTCGTGACCTGGGTGACCTGACGCTGGATCTGCGCATCCGGCGTCGCGCGATCGGCGGCCACGAGCTGGGAGACCAGGCTCTGGACGTCGATCTGTGAACCGCCAACTGCTGAAGTGGTCGCCATTACTGCATCTCTACTGTCATACCGTCAGATCGAGCACTACGCCCGAACCGGACTGGAAATGCTGCGCAAGCTGCAGCACTTCCTCATTGGGAATCTGGCGGATCACTTCGCCCGTTGACTTGGCGCGCACCGTGATCACCGTTCTGCCCGTCTCTTCGTCGATCCGATATTCCACTTCGCGCCCGACGCTCTGCAGATACGAATCGATCTGGGCCGCGGCAGCCTTCACCGCCGCACTCATGTCCGGCGGCGGCGATTGCGTCAACTGTTCGACAGGCGCGGCCGCCACGGAATCAGGAGCAAGTTTCGCGCCAGCAGCGTGTGCGGGTGTGGCGAGTACCGCAACCGCGGTCGTCGGCGCTGCAGGATCGGTGACTTTCATGGTGCCTCCGATCGCCTGCGCCGCATGCAGCGCAGGGAATGAAAACGGCAACAGGCAGTGAGAGGCTTGCGCCCCTCACCGCCTGCTGCGGACCTTGCCGCCCGAGGGCGTCTGGTCATCGTTGCCTCACATCTGCGTATTAGCCACGCAGCAGGCTCAGCACGTTCTGCGGAGCCGAGTTGGCCTGCGCAACCATCGCCGTACCTGCCTGCTGCAGGATCTGGGCGCGGGTCAGGCTGGCCGTTTCCGCCGCGAAGTCGGTGTCGAGAATGCGGCTGCGCGAAGCAGACAGGTTCTCGGACACAGCCTGGAGGCTGTTGATGACCGACTGGAAGCGGTTCTGAATGGCGCCCAGGGTGCTGCGCAGGTTGCTGACCGAGGTCAGCGCCGAGTCAACGCTCTGGATCGTCGAGTTTGCACCGGCGACGCTGGTCACGTTCTGTGCTTTCAGCGAACCGCCCAGCGCGGCTGAGGCATTGCCCGTGCTGGTCGCACCAGCACCGGCGAGCGTCAGCGCTTCACCCGATGCGATCACCAGGTGATTCGTGGAATCGATCGAGGCGTACACACCAGAAACCTGGCTGTTGATCGCATCGGCCAGTTCCTGGGAGCTGTCGTAGGTGTCGCCGGCCACGGTGACTGCCGAGCCCGAGCCCACAGTCAGAGTGATATCGCCCACCGTCAGCGTGCCGCCGGTGTCAGCATTACCCGTGACGCTGGCGCCGCCAGTCGTCACGAAGGCTGCGTCTGCACCGCCGATGGCGACCGTGCCGCCGTTCGTGCCGTCCGTGAATACCAGCGTGTTGCCGGCGCCCATGGAAGCGACGACGCCTGAGTTGGAGATCGCACCGTTGATATCAGCGAGCATCTGCGTGCTGACGTTCGCGTCACCCGAATAGTCGGCAGTCAGGTTGATCGTGTCGGTACCGGCACTGGTCGTCACCGTGAAGGTGATGTCGTTGCCGACGCCGCTGAAGTCGGACGTCGCCATGTTGATGGCGCCCGAGGTGTACGTGCCGGGTGTGCCGCCGCTGCCGCCCGTGAAGAGCGTGCTCAGATCGACCGAGCCGGTCGACGTTGCCGTCTGGCCGATCGCCGTCGCCTTGACGCTCGAGGTCAGCGCGAGACTGATCGTCTCACCGACGTTCGCACCGACCTGGAAGGTCGCGCCGCCGAACGAACCGTCCAGCACCTTGCGGCCGTTGAACGAGGTCTGCGAAGCGATGCGATCGATTTCGGCGATACGCTGCTGCACTTCCTGATCCAGCGCGGCGCGGTCGCTGTCGCTGTTGGTCGCGTTGGCGGACTGCACGGCCAGCTCGCGGATACGCTGCAGGTTGTTCGTCACTTCCTGAAGCGCGCCTTCGGTGGTCTGCGCGAGAGAGATGCCGTCGTTCGCGTTGCGGGCAGCCTGGTTGAGGCCGGTGATCTGCGTGGT
>DASTRD010000127.1:0-18152 GCA_035761425.1 Povalibacter sp. | reverse complement strand
CACCGGGCCTGCGCTCGTCGCAAGCATCTGAAGGGGTAAATCAGAGGTTCCTCAATGCTTGTTTCCGTGGGGTGCGCCGGCTCTGCAGAAACAACATTGATGAGACCCGCCGCGGCCACCACCCAACGCACTTTCATGGCGCTTCCTCACCCTTCAATGCGACCGATTGATCGGCCGCATTGAAGGCTATGAGGGGCGTGTCCGAGCGTGAGTGACAGCGCGCTTTTTCTGCGCGCACTGTCCGATCAGCCGCCGCCTGTTGCCCTAGAGGGTCTCGGTGATCGCGTGCGCTACCTTCTCGGCGAGCGCTGTTTTCGTGGGCGCGCCCCCGCTGCAAACTGCGCCAACCAGAGTCGCGCGTTCGCGAGTACGAAACGCCAGCTGTGCCCCGAGCATTCCGCCGTCGACCACGTGTGCTTCCTCGCCCAGGCCCGCGACCTCCTGCACCTCACCGAACGCACCAAGCGAAGTCACCATTCCCTCATAGTGGCGCGGGACGTCAGGCACTTCGTTCCAGCCCGGTCCGAATACCGCGAGCGTTCCGCAGGGCATGCCATCGGTCGCCCGCCACTCGCACATCCTCATCCGGTTCGGCGCAGTGACTGCGTGTGATGTCACAACCTGGCCGAACACAGCGGCCGGGTCTGCAAGCAGCGTACACGGATCGCCAGTCGCAGCGACCTGGTCTTGTGCTGCCGGGGAGACAGCGGTTGTTTTCGCTTTATCGTCCGGTTGGCCGCAGGAAGTTGCCGCGACCGCCAGGATTGCCGTGATCATTGTTCTTCGCATGATGTTCTCCTTATGTCCCTGCCTGAACGATGCGCGACGCAACACAGATCTGCAATGGCTCGGCCGGCGCCGCAAACCTGTCTCCATCCCGCGCATGCGCAGGTCTTCTTGTAAGGGAAAATGACCGCGCCGTCGAGATATGCCGAAAGGCGACCGACTGTCGGCGCCGCACCAGGCGCGGCGAACCTCATGACACCATCTATGACGCCATTCCTTCCGGCGTGTAATACAGATTTTCGCCACATCGGCTGCACGAATGTTCGCGCAGGTATGTGTGTGCCATCAGGTTGCGCACGTTGATCCGCGCGTTGTTGCATTTCCAGCAGAGCACGCGGTCGGGCGTGACACAGTGCGGATATTCCTTGGCGTACCACTCAAAGGATCGGGCCCGACACTGGTCGAGTTTTCTGAGCCGCTTGAAGGTCTGGTGCAGCGCCATTGCCGGGATGGCGATGAATGCAGCCCCGAAGATCGCTCCGCCGGAACCGGAAAACAGGGCGCCTATTCCGATAAGAAAGAAAATGGACGCGATGACACTGACGAATATTCTCTGTGCGCTTGTGCTCATGGTGACGCAATCTCTGTCGCGTGAAGGAAGAGTTCCACAGCCTACGGACCGTGCTGACTGCGTCGATAGCGCGGGATGCAACCTGGATCATGGTTGATCCAGTTTCAGGGTTGGCCTCAGCGGGTCGATCGCAGAGTTCCCTGCAATGTGCCGCTGCCGGATGAGATGTGACCTGAGGCGTCGGTACCCGGCCCGGAAGTGGTGATGCGGATCTCAGTTTCTCCCGCGAAGTGCTGACTAACGCCTGCCGTCTGGGCACGATGAGCGCTGCGGGAACAACTACAAACAAGGGAAATTCAGATGCAGCGGGCTTATCTGTTCACGATCGTCGGTGTCGCGGTCAGCCTTGCGGGATGTTCGATTACGCAGACGGTGGATCCGTTGCAGCCGGCACGGGTCAGTCAGGTGTGCGTGCTCGACAACAAGGACATTCTGATGGACGAGTTCCAGCCGGAAATTCAGAAGCAGATCGAGGCGAAACACATACCGACAATGGTCTATGCAGGCGCGCGACCGCCACAGTGCTCCCACTATCTGGAGTACACCGCCAACTGGCAGTGGGACATGGCGATGTATCTCACGTATGCCGAGTTTCGTGTGTACGACTCGAAAGGACTGGCCGGCAGCGCGTTCTACGATGCGCGCCGTGGTGGCGGACGCCTCGACAAGTTCGGCCACACGGCAGACAAGATCAGGCCGCTGATCGATCAGCTCTTCGGTTCCGTCAGCGTTGGCCCGACGCTGGTACCTCCTCAGAATGACTCTGTCGCAACTTCCGGCAAGGACGTGCGCGCTCGTCTGCAGGAACTACAGACGCTCCACGATCAGGGTTTGATCAGCGATGACGAGTTCGCCACGAAGCGGCAGGAGATTCTGGGAGAGATCTGAGACGGAGTCGTCTCGACCGGCGTGCCTCAATCCAGCCGCTGCGGATACGTATAGACGTTGAAGCTGCCCGATCGCGCGAAGCCGACGAGACAGACGTTGGCGCGCCGTGCCAGATCGATGGCCAGGGCTGTGGGTGCCGAGATCGCAGCAACGAAACCGATGCCGGCGCGTGCCGCCTTGGTGACCATTTCGTAGCTGGCGCGGCTGCTGAGCAGCAGCATTCCATGTTCGATCGAGTGTCCGGTGCGATGCAGCGCGCCGATGAGTTTGTCGAGCGCATTGTGGCGACCGATGTCTTCGCGTGCGAGCAGGACGCGACCGTCGACATCGGCCCACGCGGCGGCATGTACTGCACCGGTGGCGGCATTCATGGGCTGGTGTTGCGGCAGCTCCTTCAGTGCGCGTTCCAGTGCCTGTGACGAAAAGCGAGTTGTGCCCGCAACGGGGTCGGGGGTGCGCACGGCGTCCTCGAGTTCGTGGATGCCGCAGATACCGCAGCTGCCACGACCGGGCAAGAGACGCTGCGCGTGAGGATCGAGATGTGCTGCGCGGGCTGTTGCGGGAACGCGCATGGACAGCAGGATGCCTTCGGGTTGATGCGCGAGATCGACACCAAGCAACTGATCGGGCGACTCGATGAGTCCTTCCGTGAGGGAAAAGCCGAGGGCGAAGTCTTCCAGATCCTGCGGTGTCGCCATCATGACGGCGAATGAGCGGCCGTTGTAACGCACCGCGACAGGTGCTTCTTCAGCGATACGGTCGTGCAGGGACTCAGTCAGTCCTTCGCGGCGCCGCACGATATCGCGAGCGGCGTATCCCGGAGAGCCCGGCCGTGCATTCAGGGAGTCGGATGCCATGGCCGGATGATAGCCAAAGATGCCGCGGCCTCCATCCGCCATCTGCAGTACGTGAATTTCCCGGAGGCAGCGTAAGATCGGCGGCCATGAGTTCAACGAAGAAGCCACGCTATACGGCGTACAACAGACCGGCCGGCGGCTGGGGCGCTGCAGCGGCGACTGCCCGCGTGCTGCTGGAACAGAGCGTGATCGCGAAGGGCTCGCGGGCGCTGCTCGACATGAACAAGCCGGGCGGCTTCAAGTGTCCGAGCTGTGCGTTCCCGGATGCGGATACCACGAAGAAATTCGATTTCTGCGAGAACGGCGCCAAGGCGTTGGCGCACGAAGCCACGAAATTCCGGGTGACCCGGGAATTCTTCGCGCAGCACACCGTCAGCGAGCTGATGCAGCAGTCGGACTACTGGCTGGAAATGCAGGGGCGCCTGACTGAACCGATGCGCTACGAGGCGAGCACCGATCGCTACGTGCCGTGCAGCTGGGACGAGGCGTTCGAGCTGATCGGCACGCATCTGCGCAAACTCGACAGTCCGCACCAGGCGGAGTTCTACACCTCGGGACGCACGCCGAACGAAGCAGCATTCCTGTATTCGATCTTCGTGCGCGAGTTCGGTACGAACAATTTCCCCGATTGCTCGAACATGTGCCACGAGCCGACCAGCCGCGGGTTGCCCCACGTCATCGGCGTCGGCAAGGGCACGGTGGTGATGGAAGACTTCGCGCATGCCGATGCGATCTTCGTCATAGGCCAGAACAGCGGCACGAATTCGCCGCGCATGATGACCTTGCTGGTCGAAGCGCGAAAACGCGGCGTGCCCATCGTTGCCGTCAATCCCATGCCTGAGCGCGCATTGATGCGGTTCACCGAACCGCAGGACCTCGTACAGATGGCGACATTCGGTTCGACACCGATTGCGAGCGAGTTCGTGCACATCCGCATCGGCGGCGATCTGGCATTTCTCAAGGGCATGATGAAGGTGCTGTTCGAACGCGAGGCGGCGGGCGAACGCGTGCTCGATCACGACTTCATCCGCGAGCACACAACCGGCATGGACGTGCTGCGCGAGGACGCGATGTCGCAGTCGTGGAGCGACATTGAAAAGATGGCGGGTATTACCGAGGAACAGATTCGTCGCTGTGCCGACATCTATGTCCGCTCGCCGGCCACGATCATCTGTTACGGCATGGGGCTCACGCAGCACCAGTACGGTTCAAGACTGACTCAGCAGGTCGCCAATCTGCTGCTGTTGCGCGGCAATTTCGGGCGGCCCGGTGCCGGTATTTCGCCGATCCGCGGACATTCCAACGTGCAGGGCGATCGCACGGTGGGCATCGACGAGAAGCCGACACAGGCCTATCTGGATCGTGTGCGCGATGTCTTCGGTTTCGAACCACCGCGCGAGCACGGACATCACACGGTCGATTCGGTCGAGGCCATGCTCGCCGGCACCGCGAAAGTGTTCATTGGCCTTGGCGGCAACTTTGTCCGGGCGGTGCCTGATACGCCGCGCGCTTTCGATGCGATGCGCAAACTGGAACTGACCGTGGGCATCGCCACGAAACTCAATCGCGGGCACCTGGTTCACGGTCGCGATGCGCTCATTCTGCCCGTGGTGGCGCGCTCCGAGTGGATCAGAACCGCGCGCGGCGAACAGTTCGTGACCATCGAAGATTCGATGTCGAATGTGACCGCCTCACGCGGTGTACTGGAACCGGCGAGCCCGGATCTGCTGCCGGAGGTGGAGATCGTCTGCCGCATGGCCATGGCGACCCTGCCGCACAGCCAGGTGCCGTGGCAGCGCTACATCGACGACTACGATCTCATCCGTGACAAGATTGCCGAGGTGTATCCGCACCTCTACAGCGACTTCTCGACGCGTATCAAGGACCCGAAGGGCTTTCATCTCGATGTCGCACCGCGCCGTCGCGTCTGGCTGACGCCGAATGGCAAGGCGAACTTCCTGGTCATGCCCGGGCTCGATGCCGATGCACCCCTCGACGATGCTTCGATGTTGCGCCTGGCTACGGTGCGCTCGCACGATCAGTTCAATACGACGATCTACAGTCACAACGATCGCTATCGCGGCGTGTTCAACGATCGCATGGTGGTGTTCATGAATCCGCAGGATCGTATCGCCCGCGGTCTGGAGCTGCAGGCGCGCGTTGCTCTTGAAACGATCAGCGACGACGGACTGCAGCGGCGTGTCGAAGGTCTGACCGTGCTCGACTATCCGATGCCGCGCGGTTCAGTGGCTGGGTACTACCCGGAGCTCAATCCGCTGCTGCCGCTCGGACACTACGACAGGATCAGCGGCACGCCGGCGGCAAAGTCGATTCCGGTGCGGATCGTGTGCTTCGACAAACTCAGCACGAACGGAGCCTGAGGCCAGAAGGCCGGCACGAACCGAACTCGAGGGTTGAGCCCGACACGAATGGACCTTGGTTCAGGGCAGAACCGAAGGGAACTCAAGACTCAGGGCTCAGCAAGCAGCGACATTGAGAGCCGGGACTCCAGGGCAGAACTGGCGAAATCGCTTTTGCTCGCGTGAGTTCGGCTTTAGCCGAACGTCATGTCAGCGCCATCCGCTTACTCGATTGTGTCGATAACGTCCGGCTGAAGCCGGACCCACAAGCGACGTTCATCGGGAGCAAAAGACCTCGATGCATGTCGCGGGCAACGAACCTCGCAGACGTTGGCAAGCTCCTGGCAGTTCTCTCTTCTCCGTGGACCCGTGATCGCGTTGGAGATTCTTCCGCCTCATTCCTGTCAGTGCTGTTCGACTTCGGTCGAACGGTGACCTCAATTGGCTCAGCGAGCCCGGGCCCATTCGAGCGCATCTGCGAGCGAACTGGCGCGATAGGTGAGGTCGGTGCCGCCGCTGAAGGCGGCCATGAAACGCGCGATTTTTCCATACGAGTTGTCGAGCACGGCATGCGGACGTCCCAGCAGCAGTGACAGGATGTGCACGTGCAACCGATCCGTGATGATCGTGCGCGCCCGGCTGATCTGACGGATGCCGCGTCCGAACCGCTGATTGGCGGCAGCATTGAACCGGCCGTAGCGCATGCGCAGCGTATCGAGCGACATCGCGCCGACCATGCCCATGGTCTTTGCCACCCGCACCGGCAGCCACGGTTCGGAAATCCAGTCTTCGACCGGCACGTCGCCGAGCACCGAGACATCCTGTGTGCCTGCCTTTTCACGATCCTCACGCAGCATGGCGAGCAGCGGAATCTGCGGCGCGGCTGATCTCAGCGGGCCGATGCACAGCGCCATGTCCGGGCACAGCACGACGCGGCAATTGAAGTGCTTCTCGGAAAAATGTTTCGACTCCTCATCGCGCACCAGCAGCGTGAAGTTGCCGTGCCGATCGATCAGGCGAGCCGTTTCGTCGGCGCGCTCGGGCGAGGAATAGTGGATGGATTGCGGAAACTGTACGACCGGGCGACCGATGCAACTGCGCAGGATGCGCTCGCGGAAGTTCTGATGACCCATCCAGATATCGCCGAAGTTTCCGCCGCCGTGAATGAACACGGGGCCTTCGGGCACGCGTGCATTCAATTCGTCTTCGGAAAAGTCGTACATCTCCGAGACGTATGCGGGCTTCGCGCCGTGGCGGCTGGTCAGATATGCGATTTCGCCGAGCCAGATTGCGGAGTCGCCGACGTTGCGGATGTTGGGAAAGTCGACGATTGCGAAGGGCGTGCCGGTGAAGAATTCGGCCAGGCAGGCGTGGATCTGCTCCTGCAGCGCATTGATCAGCGTCAGCGGTGAACGTGTCGAAGTGGCGTTCGCAGCTTCCAGCGTCATGGCAGTCGAGTTCATTCAGTACGATCCGTTGTAGTCAGAGGGCGTCGCGTTTCGCGCAATCAGGCGGCACCGCCGAAAAATTCGCGACGCGCCGGCGCATCCACGAAGCGCAGGCGGGTGAGATTCTTCACGAAGTGATGCGGACGCAGCATGATTTCGCGACTGAACAGATACTTCTTGAGTATCGGCGGTGTCTGGCTGTGCGATCCGGCGTGCCCCACACGATAGATGGCGCCTGGAAAGGGCAGAGATGACAGCGGCATGCCGCGTTCCGCGAGCAGTGTCGCAATGCGACGATGGCTGCCCAGCATGTTCTTGATGTAGTCGGCCGACGCGTCTTCGAAGGTCTGCGGCAGCTCATACAGATCCGAGCGCACGATCAGTGACGAACCGCAGACGTGATTGAAATGATGGTGACGATACAGAATCGTGCCGCCATCGTCCCAGACATAGCCGCGGTCGATGGTCCAGCCGTTCGCCTCGCGGTGATCAGCCACGTACTGAACGATGTTGGCGCTGACGAAGTCATCGTCGTCCACGATCATGAAGAACCGGCTGTCGCGCGCTCGCAGCATGCCTTTCAGCACGCGCCGTCCCTTGTCGATGCGGAATGCATCGAGAAAGTCATCGTGCGATGCGCTGCTGCCCTTGTCGTGCAACTGATTGGGCGGGAAGTCCACCCACTCCACTGCGAAGCGCGGTGGCAGCGCCGGAAGATCGGATCCCTCGTTGGCAATGATGAGCGCTCGCCAGTTGTCGTTGGTCTGCCCGGCGATGGAACGCACCGTCTGCGTCAGGTTGGCTTTGAGGCGCGCCCAGTCCGATGCATTGGCCGGATGCCGGACGGGGATGAGAAACGTGAGCGTGACCACTTGAGCGTCGAACCTCCGGCACCAGCCGTCGAACTGAACGTACCAACCACCAAGCAATATTCGTGCGCACCGGATCCAGCGGCTCCGGCGTCGCATACATTCCCGACAAAGAAGCTGCCCTGCGTGCCCGGCGCGCCATCCGGCTGCACAGCGATGCTGGGCGGCACCAGAAAGCGGCACAACGAAATCCCTATGCGGGCTTGCCGCGTGCGAAAATTTTCGCAATCAACTGCTGGATTTCCCGCTCCGGACCCGGCGGCTGCCGCTGCAACGTCCAGAGCAACAGACTTGTTCCGCAGTAGAGGGCGCCCGCAACGATGACGATGGTCGCAATCTTCACGATGAGCGTCATCGTGTCGGTACCTTGCGCCAGGTACGGTGACAGCAGCGTGACGCCGGCCGCCATGACGGCAACACTGATGAACGCACGCGAGTTGGCAGCGAGCTGCTCGCGTAGCGACAGATCGGTGAAGCGGCGCACCAGCCGCATGTAGAAATAAATCGAAATCAGTCCCGACACGACCCGGGCGATCACGACGCCTTGCAATCCCGCAACCAGCATGCCGATGACGATGAGCGGCATGCGAATGAACAGCATCTGCAGATTGCGGATGAACAGCAGACGTGTCTCGCCGTGCGCCATGCCGAGCGGCTCGCACAGAGAGCCGAGGGTCTGCAGCGCGAACACCGAAGCGAGTACCTGGATCACGAAGATGACCGGCACCCACTTCTCACCCATGGTGAGGCGGATGAGCGGATCGGCGATGAGTGCCGTGCCGATACCTGCCGGCAACGCCACCGCGGTCACGAATGCCTGCGCGCGTTGATAGGCTGCCGCCAGTCGCTCGCGATCGTTGCGGATGCTGGAGAAGCCGGGAAAGATGACCTTGGTCAGCGGTGCTGTCGTCTCACGCGTCGGTGTCTGCGCCAGATTGCTGCCCACCGAATAGTGACCCAGTTCGGCAACACCCAGTCCCTTGCCGAGCAGGAGATAGTCGAAACGCCAGTTCAGCGTGTTCACGATCTGTCCGGCTGTCAGCCAGATCGAGAACGACATCAGTTCGCGCACGTGCGCAAAACAGATGCGCGGCCGGAACGGCAGTATGGTGTACGACACGAGGACGTTGGTGAACTGCATCGCCACCGTGCCGATCACGAGCGCCCAGTACGTGCGGTAGTAGTACGCGATGGCCACGGACACCACGAAGCCCGCAAGCTTCTGCGCGACGGTCAGCACGAACTCCTGCCAGAAGATCAGATTCCGCTGCAGCATGATGCTGCGTGGATTGGTGAGCCCGCCGAGAAAGATGCTGCCGCCGAGCGCGACCATGATGGCCGTGAGTCGCGGATCTGCGTAGATGCGAGCCATGAGCGGTCCGGACGCAGCGAAGAGAATGCCGAGCACCAGCCCGCGCAGTGCGCTCAGGGTCCAGACGGCATCGAAATGCGATCGTGTCGGTGCAGCGTGACGTACCAGCGCCATGGGCAACGACAGCTCGGTGACGCTGCTGATGATCATCAGCATGGTTGTCGCCAGTGCCACCAGACCAAAGTCGGCGGGCACGAGCAGGCGCGCCAGCACGATTGTGCTCAGTATCGACAACGCGTTGACGATTGCCCGCGATGCGCTGAGCCATGCGCTGCCCTTCATCAGGCGGCTGCTGATATTGGCCATGCGGAAGCGTTACCTGTCAGTGCGATGCATCGCGACGCGAGTCGGTCCGCCGTGTGCATGATAGTGCAGCACTGCCGGAAAACCCGGGAAGCCATGACGTACGTTCAGGCCCGGACTGCAAACCGTGATGTGTAATACCGGCGTCGTCGCTGACATGACTGAGAAGTTGCAAGAACATTGCCAGCGTGTGCTGGAGATGCGGACAGGAAATCACAATTCGGCAGGAAGCAGACTGGTTCCCTGCGTCGGCAACTGACGACAGGAATCAATCGTCTGTGCGGCGTGGACCGCTTGCGGTCAGGCCGGCGTGGACTGCCCGGCAACGACGGCGTCGATGGCGGCCTGGTCGTCGATGCGCTCGCCCAGCCGGTCCGCAATCCTCTCCAGCGTTGCGCGTTGCGGATAACGAAGGCTGCGCAGGTCGGTTGCGTTGACCTGCGTATGACCGCTGAATTGACGGAAATGACGATCCACCATCGTGCTGTTGAGCCAGGCCGCCAGCCCCCTGGCGAGCAGCGGCGGCAGACCTCTGCCGGCCGCATGGAAGTAGTTCAGATGATTCTCGAACCCGACGCTGCGATGCGCACCGGGCAGTCGTGATGGATCGTGAATGCAGGCAACAAGCCGTCGCGCTTCTTCCTTGGATGTGAAGCGCCGAATGAGCACGTACGTTTCGTTGGGCACCAGCAGATTGCGCGTCTCGGCATTGCTGGCAATCGCATTCGGCTTTTTGTGGCCGGGGCGCGGCCATTGCACGAAGCCTTGCTGGAAATGGGCGGGATAAATCAGCGGAACGCATCGTCCCTGCGGCATGTCGCGCAAGTGTTCGCGCGAACGGAAGTCGACCACCCGCCCGGTGGATACCAACAGGCCGAGTTGCTCCAGTGTGCACGGCTGCTGCAGGACGAAGTCACTGATGACATGCCCGTCTTCAGCGGTCGGAATATTGATGAATGCATGCGGATCGTCCGGGCGGACGACCCGCCGCCATGGCACCTCGCGGATGCTGATTGCCGCCTGACTTGCGGGCGCACTGCTGCTGATGACGACATGAGCGGGGGGATGCGGGTCCTTTACGGCATGCAGGATGACATTCTCCTGCAGGACCTCGTCGTCACTGAAGGCCGCCGAACGCGACTCATATATATGTATGCGTCGCAACGACATGGCCGAAGTGAGCTGCCGGCGAAATGCCCTGAAGTAAGGACCGTTGCAGAAGCTTCGCGGCACAATGGCCACGAGTTCGCCGCCGGGGCGAAGCATCAGGATGGCCAGCGCCAGAAAAGCCGAATACAGGTTGGTGGCTTCGATGCCGAGATCGCGCAGCTGTCGTCGATGCTTCGAGTCCGCGCGGATCTTCGCGTAGGGCGGATTCAGGATTGCCGCATCGAAGCGCTCCAGTTCGCCTGCGACACCGGCATGCCGCTTCGCGAGATTCCACGCGTAGTCGATGAAGTCGGACTCGATCAGTGTGGCGGACAACTCACGCGAGGTGTCGCGACAGCGCCTGCTGCATGCATCCAGCGTGCAGCGCAAACGCCCTGCCAGCAATGAATCGATTTCCACCGCAGTAATTGCGAGCTGCCGCACCGGCGACGCGGATTGGCATAGTCGGTCGACGCAAGCGGCCAGCAGGCTGCCCATGCCCGCACCCGCATCGAGCAGCGCGATCCCGGATCTGGTCGGCCGGAACAGCGATGCCATGAACTGCGCGATGTTCGCCGGCGTCATGAACTGACCCAGTGCCTTGCGCGAATGCTGCGGCAGCCGATCGCTCAACGCGCGTCGATCCGTATCGAGGGTATCGCTCAGGGGAGTGGAGGACATCCCGGCATTATAGGGGAGCATCTGGCAGCGACATCCCGGCGATGCGCCGCAATGGAACACCTCGCCGATGAGACGTTCGTTCGCGGTGCATCGCATCGCTTGCAAATATATCGACGCGACTCCTGCCCTTTTGGCCGGTTGCTGCGGTTGCGAGGCGACTCCTATTCTTCGGCAACATGTCGGTCGCGTTGATCGGCATATCGAGGCTGAGAGTAGAATTCTTCGGCGATGCTTTCTGCATCGGCACTACAAGAATCAAGGTGAATGGTCCTGGCCCGCCGTCGCACGAGCGATGGCCGGAGTGTCCGCCATGGCACGGCAGAGTCTGGTTCGCTCATGCGTACTGGCAGGTACCGCCTTCCTGGTCGTCGGTGCCGGGCTCGCGGCCGATCGTCCGCCGAACGACGAGATCCAGGAACGCTCGCGCATTGCCGCTGCCAACCTCGAGGACGCGGTCGTCGTCGACTGTCAGCTCCCGGGCAAACTCCAGAAGCTCGGTGGTACTCGAACCTATCTCACCCCAGGTGTGCTGCGCCGTCTCTCGGCGGTCGACTGTCGGGCACGCGGTGGCGAATACACGCTGGGCGACCTTTCGAGCGGCACGCTGTCGCTGCGGCGCTGGATGCCGCTGGCCGAGCAGGGGAATGCCGAAGCGCAGTACTACGTGGCACGGATCTATGCGAATGGCATGGGAGGCGTGGAGTCCGACTATGCACAAGCCGCGCAGTGGTATCAGAAGGCGGCGCAACAGGAGTACGGCCCGGCTCAGCAGGAACTCGGCTATCTGTACGAACAGGGGCTCGGGGTGCAGCGCGATCCGACAATGGCCCTCAATCTGCAGCGCAAGGCCGCCGGACTCGGCGACGAACTGGACTACGCATGGAAGATTGCCGCCGCGAAGGACGAAGCGGCAGAACAGGTTGCTGCGCTTTCGGCACAACTGAGCGATTCCAATCTCGAAATCGAGACGCTGCGGACGAAGCTGCAGGCAACGACCGATGCCGCCTTCCGGGCGCGCGCCGAACTGCAACGTTCCCAGCTCGCGGTCGTCGATCTGCGCGAGCAGCTCAATTCAGCGGCGCAATCACCAGCGGATCGAGAGCGACTCGCTCGCAGCGAAGAGGCGCTGCGATCCGCACAGGATCAGGTCGTGCAACTTTCCGCACAATTGCGCAACCAGCAGGCGGAGCTGGCGGTCCGGACGGCACAATCGCAGGCCTCGAATGCGGAATTGAACGAGCTGCTCGCCAATGAACGGGATCGCAACCGCTCGCTGGAAGCACGCCTGGCGCAGAGCGAACAACGACTCACAGGAGCGCAGCAGGAACTCTCACAGCGGCGCGACGAATACCGCACTGAAGTCGCCAGGCTTGTCGCGGAACGCGATGATCTCCAGCGCGCTGCCGCCAACGCCCAGGACAGTGGACATATCCTCGTCACCGCGCGTGAACGCGAACTGACGCTTCAGGCGCTGCACGTCCAGTCCCTTGAACAGGAGTTGTCCCGAACGCGCAAGGCGCTGGCATCGGGCTCCGCCACAGCCCAGGCGAGCGAACAAGCGCAGCAGCAGCTGAAGGATGAACTGGCGCAGCTGCAGACGCGCTACGCGCAGCAGCAACAACAGCTCAGACATCAACAGGACGAACTCGCATCGCTGAAGAACAAGTCCGCCACCGAGCAGGCGGCCATGCTGCGCGACGCCATGGCTCAGCTGGACGCACGCAGCTCGGAGCTCGAGCGCAAGCAGCGGCAGATTGCCTCGCTCGATGCGCAGACCAATGCATTGCGCGCCGAGGTCGAACAGCTGCGCAAGCAGCGCAGCGCGCAGGTCGCCGATGCGACGAGCGATGCGCAGCGCGCGCGCGAGGCCTTGCAGCTGGCGCAGTCCAGGATCACGGAGCAGCGCGAGAAGCTCGATCGTCTGCAGACTGAAAGGGCGACGGACGCAGCGGAGCTTTCGAAGGCGCGCGACGAATTGCGCCGTCAGATGGCGGATGCCAGGCGCGCCAGCGACATGCAGATCGGTTTCCTGCGACAGGACCTGGAGGCGCGCCAGAAAGACATCGCGGCGAAAGATCAGGAGATCGAGAGACTGCAGCAGCGCGTCGACGAGCAATCGCGCATGTTTGCGCAGCTTTCCGCGCGAGCGCAGTCGAAGGACACGATGGTGGCGGCGGCGCCGGCAGGCTCGGCCGCCAGCACGCGGATGCGTTCGATCGGAATCTCGCCGAGCGGCGCGCACACGATGCTGAAGATACCTCCCGATCTGACGCCGCCGAGCTACCACGCACTGATCATCGCCAACAGCAACTACCGCCACATTCCACCGTTGGAAACGCCAGCGAACGATGCCAGGGAAATCGGTCAGCTGCTGCGCGACGACTACGGATTCCAGGTGACCGTGCTGTTCGATCAGACCAGCGAACAGATCATGAAGGCGCTGCATGAACAGACACTCACGCTGACGCCACGGGACAGCCTCCTGATCTATTTCGCCGGTCACGGCGACACGGACGAGGCGCGAGGCCGCGCGTACTGGCTCGGCGTCGATGCCGATCCGGTGACGCGGCAGGGCTGGATCGAGGCCGACAACATCCGCGCCAAGATCAAGCAGATGCAGGCTACGCAGGTCCTGCTGGTTGCGGACTCATGCTTCTCCGGCGCAATCACGCACCCCAAGACCACCACGATCGATCGTGCGCTGACCGAGAACCGGCTGCGGCTGCAGTGGAATCGCCGCGCGCGAATGGTGCTGACCTCGGGCCAGGTCACGCCGGTGTCGGACAGTGCGAGCGATCCGCGGCATTCGCTGTTCGCCCGTCACTTCATTCAGATCCTGCGTCAGAACGTGAACGTGATGAGCGGCGAGATGCTTTCGTACGAACTGGCGGTACGAATGCGTGACGAACCGGTCGCAGTCGATGAGCGAGGAGAGATGCAGACGCCCACTTATTCGGTGCTGCAGGATGCCAATCACGATGTCGGCGATTTCTTTTTCGTGCCGATCGGACCCTCGGCAAGGGTCGCAAGTCTGAGCTGGTAGCACCAGCGGAAGCTTCAACTGAAAACAACGGCAAGGGGACAACAATGGCAAGAATATCCATGGCAGCTATCGCTGCCATCGCCCTCACTGGATTCTGCGGTGTTGCACAGGCACAGGGGTTGATCGATTTCGTCAACGATCCGGCGACGAACGCCAGCGAGCTCCAGATGGCGGCGGGTACGGCAGTGCAGAAGACGTGTTCGCAACTGGCCTCGGAGGCCGGTGGTCCAGCTGCGGCGCTGGCCGGCGCACTCGGGCCCGTCAAGACTGATCTGTTCCTGCGTTGCAATGAAATGGTTCAGACGTCGAATGATTTACTGGGACGCCCGGGGACTGCGCGATCGCTTGGATACGAGGATCGAGATCAGTTGCTGGCGGCCATTCAACAGGTCTCCGGCGAAGAGATTTCGGCACAGGGATCGCTCTCGACCCAGGTTTCAGCGGGACAGTTCGCCAACATCGGCGGTCGTCTGAATGCATTGCGGCTGGGTACTCGCAGTGCCGGCTCGAGCGGTTTCGTGGCCGATCTGGCGGACGATCCGCAGCAGATTGCGTCCCGCGCACGACGCGGTTCGGGTGCATCGGCGGACGTTGCGGACGTCAGCAATCCGATCGGGTGGTTTCTCGAAAGCAGTTACGGCTTCGGCGATCACGACCAGACCGACAACGAAGACGCTTTCGATTTCGATGCGGTCAGCGTCACGACCGGCGCCGACTACAATTTCGGTTCCGGCGTGGCAGGTATCTCGGTCGGATTCGACCGCTACAAGGCGGATTTCAGCGACGGGCTACTGGTCAGCGGCGGGGACGTCGAAGTGGAGGGAGTCAGCGGCTCGCTGTTTGCAAGCTGGTTCGGCAATCACTGGTCGCTGAGCGGCATCGGCACGTATGGATCGCTCTCCAGCGACGTGTCGCGAGTTGCGCAGTACGCGTCGGAGAATTCGAGTTGCGCACTCGGCTGCGGCACCGACCGAGTGCTCACCGGCAGTCCGGATGGTGACTATGTGGCGCTCGGGATCACATTGGGTTACCAGATCTCGGCGGGCGGCTGGGACATCGTGCCCTCGCTGGGCGCCGTCTATCGTGACGTCAACATCGACGGTTACACCGAGCTGGACTCGATGAACGGCGGACTCGCTTTGCAGTACGGCGATCAGGAGATCAAGTCCACGCGGTCGATCGTGACAGTCTCGTTCTCGCGGCCGATCAGCCGCAGCTTCGGCGTGCTCGTTCCCAATCTGCAGCTCGAATGGCACCACGAATTCGAAGATGACGTGCGCGCGCTGCAGGCGAAGTATGCTGCGGACACCACATCCGCCACCTGCGCAGGGGCCGTGTCCTGCTTCACGTTCCTGACGGACCAACCGGAATCCGATTTCGGTGTTGCGAGCCTGGGGCTCTCCGCAGTCTTCGCGCGGCGCGTACAAGCCTATTTCATCTATGAGGCGCTGCTGGGTGTGCAGAACCTGACCAGCAACTCGATTGCCATCGGTTTGCGCGGGCAGTTCTGACTCGAAGCAATTCCGCCGGCCAGCTACTGTGCCGGCGGTTTCTGCGCGGTCTTCACCTCCAGCTCGAAACGGCAAAGTGCTTCGCTGGATGGCGTGGCCGCTCGTGCGTAGTGCACGAGATCGAGCGCTGCTGCGGTCCTTCCTGCTGCAAACGCTTCGCGTGCGCGTGCTTCGTACGTTGCTGCGACCTTCGTCCGCAGTTGCAGCGCTCGCGATTGTCCCGGGTCGAGTGCGAGTACCTTGCCGATGATGTACTCCACACTGTTCGGGCCATCGCTCAGGATGGATTTGAGATCCTCCTCGCTCAGTGATGGTGACACATCCGAGAGATAGTCGCCGGCCAGTTCCAGCAACCCTTCAACATCGGCGCGCTGTGTGGCATTCAACTCGACTCCGCTCGCCGGCGTCGCAGGTTGCGGCAGGTTCGCGCATTCCATGTCCGCCAGCGCGGAGCCTCTGACGACGTCCCGGAAGTGGGATGCACCGAAGGCAAGCGCAACGATCATTGCGGCGCCGATGCTGACGGCAGCGAGCACCCCGTGCCGTTGCAGCAAGGTCTTCGGACGGAACGGTTCGATGAATTCGCTGACGCTGGCCGTACGCTCCTCGCGCTTGATGGCAAGACCGTTGCGCAGGCTTTCCCATTGCGATCTGTTCAGACCGGCAATCCGGGCCGGCGTGAGATTGCGCAGCAGCACGTCCTGCGCCGAGGCGCGCCCGAAAGGATGACGGCCCGACAGCAGTTCGTAGGTCACACACGCCAGGGCATAGACGTCGTCGCGCGGATCCGGCGCCTGCTGATTCCACATTTCCAGCGATGCGTAAGCCGGCGTGAGCCCGCCGATGCGTTGCCCGGCGTCGAACACCGTTTCATCCACCTTGGTGGTATCGGTGGTATTGATCAGACGCGAAATACCGAAATCCAGCACCTTCACCGTGCCGTCCGTGCAGATAAAGATGTTGCCCGGCTTCAGATCGCTGTGCACGATGCGCTTGCTGTGCCCATAGTCGAGCGCGGAGGCGATGTCGCGGAGTACCGGCCACGCCTTCTCCAGTGCCAGTCCGCCCGACCATTCCTTGCGAAGAAATGTGTCGAGAGGCGCGCCGACGAGGTATTCCATCGTCATGAAGATGCGTCGGCCATCGCGATCGAAGTCGTGCACGATCACGACGTTCGGGTGAGCGAGGCTGCTGGCGCGGCGCGACTCGCGCTGCAAGGCCATGAAGGATGCCGGATGCGCGCTGAACTCGCTGTTCAGCACCTTTACCGCCACGAATGGATTGCGGTCCTGGGCTTCTTCGCGCAGCAGATCCCGCGCCTTGAAGACCTGGCCCATGCCGCCGCTGCCGAGCAGTTCGACCAGCACGAACCGTTGTTTGATGACCGCGCCGGGCACGAGCGGCGCCTGGTGCGCACCCGGTGCATCTGTGCTGCGGATGCTGCTGGTGGACCGGTGTGCGCCGGTGGCCACCAGCGTGTCCGCCTCATGAGACCCGGGCTGCGGCTGTGGCAGCGAGGGCGCTTCATTGAGCAGGTCGCGCAGCGACATCCACACCGCTGAGGACAATCGTCCTTCTTCGAAACTGCCCCTCAGCCATGCCGAGATGGACTGGCGCTCCTCGGGATGCTCGGCCACGTACCGCTGGAATATCGACTGGAGTTCGGCCCGGCCGATCTCGCCGCCGATGAATCGCCCCAGCTGTATTCCCAGATCGTGCATGCGCTGGCTTCACTGCTTCGCTACGGCACCGCGGACGATCATACAAGGATCGGCAGTGCAGCATTGCAGGTCGATGCCGCAGCCGCCGTGCCTGTTGTGCGGCGCCTGTCCGAAAGTGCAGGCGCGTCTCAGCTCGAGCGCAGGGTGAGGGTCGCCGGCGCGAGGCCGGCAGAGCTGGCGGTCAGTGTCATCTCGCCCGGCTGCCGATCGGTCTGGACGATGGCCATGCAAAGTCCGTTGAAGGCGGAGCGTCGATCGCCCTTGTCGCATTCGTGGCTGATCGGATCGCCGTTACCGACGCCGATGAGCGTACCTGCGCCTGCAACAGCGAAAGTCACTTCGTTGCTGGCCGTCGGAACGATACGGCCCTGTGCGTCGACGATCTGCACGGCCACAATGCTGAGGTCTCTGCCGTCCGCGCGCAGCGCGTCACGATCCGGTCGCAGCACGATGGCTGCAGGTGCGCCCGTGGTTTCACGACGTGTGGTGAGTATGAGCTTCCCGTTGCGATAGCCGCGCGCTTCGAGCACACCGGCAGCGAAGGTCACCTGCCATTGAAGATGACTGTGCGGACGCAGCCTGCGTTTGCCGAG
>DASTRD010000126.1:0-7882 GCA_035761425.1 Povalibacter sp. | reverse complement strand
CACGTGTTCACCGGCATCGTCAAAGGCCTCGGCCGCATTGCAGACATCCAGCGCCGCGCAGGTCTGGTTACGTTCGACGTTGAATTGCCTGCAGGCGCCGAGACCGATCTCGAGATCGGTGCCAGCGTATCGGTCGATGGTGTGTGTCTGACCGTCACGGCAACTCAGGGCCGGCACGCGACCTTCGACGTCATGCAGGAAACGCTGACGCGTACGACACTGGGCGAGCTCGAGCAGGGTTCAGCGGTGAACATCGAACGCGCTGCGAAGGATGGTGCCGAGATCGGCGGTCACCCGCTGTCGGGCCACGTCGATTGCGTGGTGAGCGTCGCGGACGTGCAGACGCCGGACAACAATCGCGTACTCACGCTCGCAGTGCCGGCGCCATGGATTCGCTACGTGTTCGCCAAGGGCTACATCGCGTTGAATGGCGCGAGTCTTACCGTTGCGCACGTGGACAAACGTGCCTCCACGTTCACCGTGTGGCTGATTCCAGAAACGCTGCGCATGACCACGTTCGCCGAAAAATCACGCGGCGCGCGGATCAACATGGAAATCGACCGCAGTACCCAGGTCACGGTCGACACGATCCGCGATTTTCTGGAAGAACGTCTGGGGCCCTTGCTGCCGCAACTCGAATTCTTTGCGCAGCAACTGGAAGCAGGTGCCGCAGAAGCGCTGAAGAAACCGTAGCATCGGCCGCCGAGATTTCGGTGTCCCCATTTTGTGGGTCAGGCTTCAGCCTGACGGCATCGACGCAGTCGATCCGGAGGACCTGCGGTCCTGACGTCCGACTGAAGTCGGACCCACAGTGAAGTGGGAGCCACGGTGCGAGATCTCGGTGCCTGTTTTGTGGGTCAGGCTTCAGCCTGACGGCATCGACGCATCATCGCTCTTCTGGCCCAGCCAGCCGCACTCGCGTCTGCGCTTACCCCAACCCGATCTTCTTCAACGCCTTGCTCTTGGCGTTGGCGAAGAAGCTCTTCTTCGAATGTGTGCCCTTGTTGGGCGTGAGCCCTTCGAGCTGTATGCGTGAAGCTTCGATGTTCTTCGTGGCGATTTTCAGCAGCGGATCCATCTGCTTCTTCTTCATCTGTTCGACCTTGTCCATCCAGCCGGGCAGGCCGATGTCGGCCACGAAGAAGTTCGCCACCGACGACGTGTCGGCACACGTGATCAGATAACAGCCGAGCAGCGGGCATTCTTCGAATACCGTGAGATCCAGCGTTTCGGGTTTGAGCAGACGCTTGTTGCCGGCACGCATGTCCTTGATGTCGATGCCGAGCGAGGCCAGTTCCAGACCGATGGTCGCGAGCGTGTTGGCGATACCAATGGCGGCAGTCGTGCCGGTACCCAGATCGGCGAACAGGCCGGCGATCTTGGTGCCGGTCGCCGTGGCCTGCTGCGCGAGCTTCACGGAATGTTTCGCCAGATCGCGTTTGATGATGATCTGCACCGATTCGGCAGCGGCGTACGGATCGCCGCGCAGGAAGCCCTGCTTGTACTCGCTGCTCTTGTAGAGGTTGTAGCCATCCTGCGCGACTGCCTTGCCGGCCTTCGCAAGCTTGGCGCCGCTGGTCAGCACACCGAGCACGGGCGTGACTTCCGCCACTAGCTCTTTCACAGCTTCACCGCCGAGAGCTTCCACGATGTCCTCGATGCCATCGACACCGGCGCACTCGGTCATGAAGTCCTTGAACGCTGCCTGCAGTCCCGGAATCGAGGGCGCGACCTTGGCGGTCTCCTTGACGCCCTTGCGGACCTTGCTGATGTCCGAGTGCAGTTTCTTGCCGGAGCTGATCAGGTTCTTGCCTGCTTCCATGGCGGATTTGCGGCCGAACTTGAGCTGGGTGCCGGTGAACATGGTCACCATGGTCCGGCGACGTGCCTTGGCGATTTCACCCAGTGCCAGGAATTCTTCGCGGCTCAGCGGGGGCATGGCGGCTCCTTAACGACCGGTCGACCGGCTTCTTCATCAGGACATTCACAGCCCGGGGGACTGCGGCGAGTGTGTGGATTGTAGAGCGGCGGTCCGCTCGATCCATGACCGATGTCTCAGGTGGCCGCAGTCGGTATTCCTGACAGTGGAGTATCAGCGCTTGCGTGCCAGCAGCAGTCCGTCGCCGATACCCACGAGCGATACATCGACGCGCTCGTCGCGATGGACCTTGGCATTCAGCTCGCGCAACGCCACCGTATCCGCGTCGGTGACGGCTGGATCGGCAACCCTTCCGGACCAGAGCACATTGTCGAGGAGCACCAGCCCGCCGGGCCGCAGCAGCGTGAGGACGCGTTCGTAGTAGGCGTCATAATTTGTCTTGTCCGCGTCGATGAACGCGTAGTCGTAGCTGCCGGACTCGCCCCGTTCGATCAGTTCATCGAGTGTGCGGGTCGCGCGGCGCAATCGCAGATCGATCTTGTGATCGACGCCGGCCAGCGTCCAGTAGCGCCGGGCAATGGCGGTCCATTCCTCACTCACATCGCACGCCACGATCTTGCCGTCGTTCGGCAACGCCAGCGCCACGACCAGAGAGGAGTAGCCCGTGAACACGCCGATTTCCAGACAACGTCGTGCGCCGATCAGCTTCGCCAGCAGGGCCATGAACTGCCCCTGTTCGGCACCGATCTGCATGCTGGCCTGCGCGAGCTGCGCGGTCTCGGCGCGCAATTGCGCCAGCACCGTCGGTTCGCGCACGGAGTTCGCAAGAATGTATTGCTGCAGATGATCGGTCAGCGCGACTTGGCGGCTCATGGTGTGTGCTCCGTGGACAGAACCGCATGCTAAGCCGGTTGGCGCCCGATGTGGATGAAGGTAAACCGTGCTGATGGCCTGCGGCCCCACAAAAAGCGGGTTTCACACAGAGGGCACAGAGAACACAGAGTTCGCAGAAGAACCGGAATCTCCACGGACCCAGGCGCACCAGTCTCGTACCGAGGAATGCCAATGTGGGTCAGGCTTCAGCCTGACGACATCGACGCAGTCGATCCGGAGGACCTGCGGTCCTGACGTCCGACTGAAGTCGGACCCACAGTGAAGTCGGAGCCACGGTGAAGTCGGAGCCACGGTGAAGTCGGAGCCGCGGTGGGAGATCTCGGTGTCCCATTTTGTGGGTCAGGCTTCAGCCTGACGTCATCGATGCAGTCGATCCGGAGGACCTGCGGTCCTGACGTCCGACTGAAGTCGGGCCCACAGTGAAGTCGGAGCCACGGTGAAGTCGGAGCCGCGGTGGGAGGTCTCGGTGTCCCCGTTTTGTGGGTCAGGCTTCAGCCTGACGTCATCGACGCAGTCGACAGATGACCTGCGCCATGACGACCGGCTGAAGCCGGTCCTACAGGCGAGATTCTTCTCGGGGCCCTTTCTGATGACTTGAGTCAACAAGGCCCACCGAGGGCCGATCCTCCACTTGCCGACCATCTGTGGACTCTGTGATCTCCGCGTGAAACCTTGCTTGGCCGCCCCCTCATATTGTCAGACATTTTGGAATGTGCCATGGTCGCCGCCTTTGGCGAAATCCTGCGATCGCGCGAGGCTCACAATGAAAACGATCCGTGTACTGATGCTGGCCGGTGCGCTGGCGGCGATCGGCGCTGCTGACGCCAGAGAATCCGACGCTGTCACGTTGCAGGTCCGGGCTGATCAGCCGGGTGCCACCATCGATCGCAACCTGTTCGGCCAGTTCGCCGAGCACCTGGGCCGGGGCATCTACGAAGGCGTATGGGTCGGACCGGATTCGCCGATTCCGAATACCCGCGGCATCCGCAACGACGTCGTCGCGGCACTGAAGGAATTGCATGTGCCGAACGTGCGGTGGCCGGGCGGCTGTTTCGCCGATGAGTATCACTGGCGCAAGGGCATCGGTCCCGCCGCCGAACGCCCCGCGACGCTGAACCCGAACTGGGGCGGTGTCATCGAGCCCAATACGTTCGGCACGCATGAATTCATGGACTTCGTGCAGCAGATCGGAGCGGAGGCGTACATCTCCGTGAACGTCGGTTCCGGTACACCGCAGGAAGCCTCGGAGTGGCTCGAGTATCTGACGACCAGTCAGCCGACGGCGCTCGCCAAGGAGCGTGCTGCCAACGGCCATCCCGCACCGTACGGCATTTCGTTTGTCGGCATCGGCAATGAAAGCTGGGGTTGCGGCGGTTCGATGACGCCGGAGGAATACACGGCGCAGCTGCGCATCTACGCGCGCTACACGCGCAACTTCAATCCAGAGCATCCGATGAAGAAGATCGCCGTCGGTCCCGATGGCGCCGACACCGGCTATACCGAAGCGGTGATGAAAGCCTGGGCCGGTCGCAACTGGAGCTGGGATTTTGACGGCCTCTCGCTGCACTCCTACACGGTGGGCGAGAAGTGGCCACCGGTCTTCAAGGCCACCGGCTTCGGCGAGGATGAGTACGCCCGCCTGCTCAAAGCCACGATGCGCATGCAGGATCTCGTGACCACGCACGGCGCCATCATGGACAAGTACGACCCTGACAAGAAGGTCGCGCTGGTCGTCGATGAGTGGGGCGCATGGCTTGCTCCGACCCCGGGTTCGAAGGAGGGCTTTCTCGAACAGCAGAACAGCCAGCGCGACGCCATCATTGCCGCGCTCAATCTCAACATCTTCGCGCGGCATGCCGATCGCGTACGCATGGCCAACATCGCCCAGATGGTGAACGTGCTGCAGGCGATGATTCTGACCGACAACGACAAGATGCTGCTGACGCCGACATATCACGTGTTCCACATGTACGTGCCATTCCAGGACGCGACGTTCCTGCCCGTGAGCTTCGATGCCGGCAACTACGTGCACGGTGACATTACGCTGCCGCGCGTCGACGCCATTGCCGCAAAGGGCAAGGACGGCAAAGTGTGGATTGCGCTGACCAACGTCGATCCGGATCGCGCCGTGCAGATTGAAGTCGCGGCCAACGGTGCGAAGCAGGCGGCGGGTCAGCTCCTGTCGGCGCCGAAAATCGACAGCGTGAATACGTTCGATGCGCCGCGCACCGTTGCTCCGCGTCCGTTCAGCGCCAAAGCTGCTGGCGGCAAGGTCGCGCTGAAGCTGCCGCCGGCATCGATTGCCGTGGTATCGCTGGAACGCTGAGCGAGGGTCCCGCGGATACATATATATGTATCGCGCAGATCGACCCTGCGGCCCCCATCCCGACCTTCCCCCGCAAGCGGGGGAAGGAGGCGGTGCGCCTGCCCCCACCCAACCTTCCCCCGCAAGCGGGGGAAGGAGTGATTCCCTTTCGCACGACCGCAGCAGACGAGGCCGCTTCGACTTCTTCTCTTTCCCTCCCCCGCTTGCGGGGGAGGGCAGGGAGGGGGGCGCTCAGTGAACAGAGTGTTCTGCGCAGATCGCCCGCGGCGCGGCTCGAAAAGTGAAGGGATCGCAAGGCTGACACGATTCACTGATCGGGCGCCGGATCCACGGTGCTCGAGGAGGCGGCTTGATGAGCTGCAGGCATCTGATTCTTTGCATTCTGCTGCTTGCATGTACCCCCAGCAGCTGGTCGCAACCGCAGACGACCGCAAAGACCTGGACGCCGGACAACGGCAACGGCACCTACACCAATCCACTGTTCTACGACGAGTTCTCCGACCCGGACATGATCCGCGTCGGCGAGTGGTTCTATCTCACCGGCACCACGATGCATTCCATGCCGGGGCTGCCGGTGCTGCGCTCGAAGGATCTGGTGAACTGGGAGTTCGTCTCGTATGCGGCGACCGCACTGGATCTCGGGCCCGCCTATCGGCTGGAAGATGGCCGCAACATCTACGGGCAGGGACACTGGGCACCGTCGTTTCGATATCGCGACGGCACCTTCTACATCTTCAGCAACGTCAATCACGAGGTCACGCAGTTCTACACGGCCACGAATCCCGCCGGCCCGTGGCAGCACAAGGCGATGAAGCAGTCGCTTCACGATCTGTCCGTGCTGTTCGACGACGATGGCAAGGCGTATGTCGTGTGGGGTTATCGCTCCATTCAGTTCGCACAACTCACGGATGACCTCACTGACATCGTGCCCGGCACACAGCGCGAGATCATTCCGCAGAGCGCGGGTATGGGCGAAGGCCTGCACTTCTACAAATTCAAGGGCAAATACTTCATCACCAGCGCGTGGTATGAACAGCGTATGCGCATGCCGGCCGCGCGCGCGGACCGGCCGGAAGGCCCGTACGAAGTGAATCAGGCCATCAGCATCGATGAGGATTTCGGCCTGGCGCAGGGCCATCGGCTTGCCGACATGAAAGGGACGAAGCCGCCTTACGCCATCAAGCCCGGCAATCCGCATGCGACCGGCAAGCTGTCGCTGCATCAGGGCGGCATTGTCGAAACGCCGCTCGGCGAGTGGTGGGGATTTTCGATGATGGACTACAACTCCGTCGGCCGGCTTACGGCGCTGTCGCCGATCACCTGGAAGGACGGCTGGCCCTGGTTCGGACTGCCGGGCAATCTCACGCGCACGCCGCGTACCTGGGTAAAGCCGAAGACTCGCGAACCGCAACGGATTCGTGTGCCCTACGTGCGCAACGACGATTTCGACGGCGCGACACTGCAACACATCTGGCAGTGGAACCATGTGCCGGTGAACGAGGCGTGGTCGCTCAGTGAACGCGAAGGCTTCCTGCGTCTGCATGCGCTGCCCGCAACGAGCCTGTGGGATGCTCGCAATACGCTGACACAACGTGCCATCGGTCCGGTGTCGGCGCCGATGGTCATGCTGGACGCGGCCGCAATGAATGATGGCGACGTGGCGGGGCTTGCGCTGTTCAATCGCCCTTATGCGTGGATCGGCGTGGCGCGCAGCGACGGCAAACTTCACCTGCTGCAGTTCGACGAACAGACCGGACACACCGCACGCGTGGAACTCAACGGGTCACGCGTCTGGTTGCGCGCGCATTGCGATTTCCTGAAGGAACAGGCGCGCTTTTCCTACTCCACCGACGGCAAAAGCTACGTGCCTTTCGGTGAGCCCTTGACCATGGTGTTTCAGCTGACCACCTTCCAGGGTGTGCGTTACGCGCTGTTCAACTACAACGGCACGGGTGTGCGTGGCGGCAGCGCCGACTTCGACGATTTCGTCGTCGATCAGGCGCTGCCGCACGGACTCATGCGACCGATTCCTTATGCGCACCGCGTATTGTTCACGGCGATGAATCAGGATTACGGCCTGGCTACAACGAGCACCGGTGTACTGGCCGCAGCGCCCGAACCTCTGCAGGTGGTGGACAGGAAGATGGGTCGTGCTGCACTGAAATCCGCTCGGGGCTATTTCACGGTAGCCGACAATGGCGAAGTCAGCCTGACACAGCGCAAGCCGGGCGACGCCGAATCCTTTCAGTGGATCGAAACACCGACGGGAGAACTCGCCCTCATGTCACTGCGCACGCATCGCTTTCTGCGCATCGACCCGCAGACCAAACGCATCACCGCCGATGCGCCGACACCGTTGGCAGACAACAGCGACGGCGTACGGCTCATCTGGTCGCTGGCGAGATAGCGATGCAGCGGAGTGCGCCGGGACCGTTCAGGATCTGGAGAAATCCGTTCGCCGCAAGAGGGGTGACGAGCATGCCCGAGCTTGTGGGTCCTGCTCGCCTTGAGATGGGTGACGAGGGCGCCGAAGCTTGTGGGTCCGGCTTCAGCCGGACATCCTTGTTCGGGGCATCTGTCGATGACGTCCGGCTGAAGCCGGACCCACAAGCCCCGGATGTGCTCGTTACCCCTCGCGCGGGAGGCGGATTTCTCCAGACCATGACCGGTCCCGGCGCACTCCGCTGCATCGCTATCTCGCCAGCGACCAGATGAGCCGTACGCCGTCGCTGTTGTCTGCCAACGGTGTCGGCGCATCGGCGGTGATGCGTTTGGTCTGCGGG
>DASTRD010000125.1:0-58640 GCA_035761425.1 Povalibacter sp. | reverse complement strand
GGTGCTGGCGCAGCGGCTGCGCCTGTCGCCCATAGTGGGCTACCTGGTGGCGGGCATCTGCATCAGCCCGTCGACGCCGGGCTATATCGGTGATGTGCCGCTGGCGCGGCAGCTCAGCGAGATCGGTGTGATCCTGCTGATGTTCGGCGTCGGGCTGCATTTTTCCATCGCCGATCTGTTACGCGTGCGGCGCGTGGCGGTACCGGGTGCGCTGCTGCAGATCGTGGCCGCGACCTGTGCCGGGACGGCACTGGCCTACAGCTGGGGATGGAATATTGCCGCCGCCGCCGTGTTCGGCATTTCGCTGTCGGTGTCGAGTACGGTGGTGCTGCTGCGAGCACTGGAGAGCCGCCTGCTGCTGCATACCCAGCGTGCCCAGATCGTCATTGGCTGGCTGATCGTCGAGGACCTGGTCACGGTATTGGTGCTCGTGCTGATGCCGGCGTTTGCGCACGTGGTGCACTCTGCCAGCAACGTGGATACCGCCTGGCAGGAAGTCGCCCTTGCACTGCTGGTCACACTGGGCAAGTTCGCGCTGTTTGTGGCCCTGATGCTGGTCATCGGCACGCGGGTGATCCCGAAGTTTCTCGGCTGGGTGACCAAAGTCGGCTCGCGCGAACTCTTTACGCTCGCGGTCCTGACCATTGCACTGGGCGTGGCCTATGGCTCATCGGAGTTGTTCGGTGTCTCGCTCGCGCTGGGTGCCTTCTTCGCCGGCGTCGTGCTGAGCGAGTCGGACCTGAGTCACAAGGCTGGTGAGGACATCCTGCCGCTGCGCGATGCGTTCGCGGTGCTCTTCTTTGTCGCGGTCGGCATGCTGTTCGACTGGCACATCATCGCCAGCGACCCCTGGCATACGCTGGCGGTCATCGCGCTGGTGGTGTGTGGCAAGTCACTGGTTGCCTTTGCGATCGTCAGCGTGCTGGGTCAGCCGGTGCGCACTTCGCTGACCATTGCGGCGGGTGACTCTCAGATCGGCGAATTCTCCTTCATCCTGATCGCCCTCGCGCTGTCACTGGAACTGGTACCGCCACAGGCGCAGACGCTGGTGCTGGCAGCCTCCATCGCATCGATCGCCATCAATCCGCTGCTGTTCGGCGGTGGGCGGTGGCTCGAGGAGCGGATCCGGGGGCGGCCACGTCTGCTTGCAACGCTCGATCGCTCGAGCCGCCGACTCCAAGCGCAAACGCCAGTGGTGCCGCCCCAGTGGAACGATCATGTCGTCATCGTCGGTCACGGCCGCGTCGGCAGCGTGATTGCCGGCATGCTGGCCCAGCGGGGCGTGCGGTACGCGGTGGTCGAGGTCCACCGGCGCATTGTCGCGGACCTCGTGCGTGCCGGCGTGCCAGCGGTGCAGGGCGACATTGCTGATCCGTCGGTGATTGCGAGCATTGGCCTGGAGCGGGCGCAATTGCTGGCATTTGCGATCCCCGACAGTTTTCAGCTGCGCAGTGCGATCGCCCAGGTGCGCAGTGTGAATCCACACATGCGCGTCATCGCACGCACCCACAGTGACGCCGAAGCTGCCTTCCTGTCTCGTGCCGGCATTGACGTGGCGGTGCTGGGCGAACGGGAACTGGCCCTGCGCATGGGCGAGTACGCGCTCGAATGGCTCGCGCGTCCGACTTCGACGCCATCCGAAGCGGGTACTTCGTAGCGCGGTATCTTACAAGCAGGTCTGCGCTGTCGCGGGACCGCCCGGCCGATGATGCTGATGTGGCGGAGCACTTACGCCATCCATGTCAGCGCACGGTTATGCCGAGGTGCGCTGATCGTCGAGTCGTGGGCGACGAAAAGGCGTGGGCGGCGGAACGTGGATGGCAACGTCGAGCGGATGTTCTATCTGAAGCTCGACCAGCCCGTGTTCGGTGTGCGTGATGCGAATCTCGACTTCATCGCCGATGATAATGGATTCGCCGATCGCTCGTGTCAGTGCCAGCATGGCTGATCCCTTCCGTGGATGTTGAAAGACGAGCCTCAGAATACTCAATCGCCGCCACTGATGAAACGGCTTTGCGACGGAATCCACTGCATTATGTGCAGAGGCAGCGATTTTTCTGCCGCACTCGCGGGTATGTCGATGGCCGTGGTCAACGCAGCATTGGGTGCAACTCGCGCGCGAAGGTCCGTTGCTCGATCTCCACGGAGAATGCTCCGATCCGTGAGCTGATTTCGACGGACGCGTCGAAGATGAATTGCAGTTCTTCTTTGTGAATTCCCTGTTCGGCGAACTCGCGGTAGTCTGATGTCGGCGGCTGAGCCCAGCGTGGTGAAACAGGGATCTTGATCTGAGCGGCCGGCACGGCTTTACGACAGAAGCGGCAGAAGCTTGTTGGCAAGGAAAATAGCTGCAATCTGGCGAGTGGCTCCCATGAGCTTGAACAAGAGTCTGCGAATAGAATTCTTCGAAGCGCCAGCTCCCATCGCTGGGCGGGTGACGAAATTCGGTGGTTCACCCTTTTGGATTGCGACGCCCCAATGGCCTCTGAGCCGCTCAACAGGCAAACCCATGGTGTTTCTCGGGCAGGTCGCGATTGACCAGGATCTGTTTCCTGGTGCCTGGGCCGAGATGGCATACGTGTTCATGTCGGATAGTCCGACGGCAGATATCTGGGATCCGAACTCCGGTGAGAATGCAGTTATTCTGCAACCCGGGTCGCCACCGGCCACTGTGAGGTTCGAACAGCTGAGGGAAGGTCCCACCATTCGCAAGTGGGACCAGGCAATTGCGACGTCGTCCGAAGGTCCTGCAGAGTTCGGGACAACGCTGATCCCGCAGGCGGAGCCACCCTACGTGAGCGCTCCTTACGAAGTGATGTCGACGGAGGACGCTCGTGACCACATCGCTCGTTTGGTGGGAAACAAGGTCGGTGGTTCTCCTGTTTTTCCACAACAAGAAGAGTTCCCGTTCCCGGATTGGCGCCTTCTGCTACAGCTTGAGCAGATCCTTCTTCCCTTCGTGGCCGATTTCGCGATGGGATGTTGCTTCGTGTTCTCGAATGCCACCGTCAGTGAGGCGCGGCTTGTTTTTCAGCGCTGATCGACAGATGCGAAGCCAGAAAAGGTCAAAGCTCCGCAGAAGGTGCAACCCTTCGATGCGGCATCGTCGGCCCACCGGTGTCTGGTGAACTGACGGAATTGCCGGACAGCGACCTTTCATCAGAAGTGGCATCAACGAACTGAGGACTGCGTCAACCGTCGCGTGCTCGAAGTGGGCGGGGCGAGGACCGCGACACTCAGGTGAAGCGAGGCGCCCAGCTGTACAGCCTTGATCACACCCAATGCGAGGGTGAATCGCGCAAATTCTTGAATCATGGCCTGCCGCATTTCATGTCGCGAGAGAACGTGGCAGTGGACTGCTGTCGGTTGGCATTCAGTCGCCGTAGCTGGGTCGAAGCAAGCTCCGTGCAGTGGCCGCAACCTCCGCGCGAGTTCGCGTCAGCTGATTGGGCTGTCGCGTCTCACGGGTGTTCGCCTTGTCTGAGACTCTCTACCAGGTTCTTCAGCGCCTCGTACGTAACGGGCTCCAGCAGAATCTCGTGACCCAATCCCGGTGCGATCGTCAGCGTCACGTGTGGGACATGCTTCTTCAAAGTCGCCGCATAGTTGCTGCTCATCGATGGCGGCGCCACGTCGTCCTCTGCGCCCACGAGCACGGAGACGTGAGCGGCAGGGGAGACCCGACTTGCAAGTTCCTGCGGCGACAGTGAGCGGATCGGTGCCGTCCAGATCGGGTTATTGCCCTGCTTCTGCATCATGAACTTGCGCCACGCAGTCAGTTCGCAGGGACATGAAGCCAGCAGCGCGCCGTCGACTGCCGAAGGCACTCGGCCCAGCAAGTCGCCCGTGACTGCCGCACCTCCCGAATGCCCGACGAGCACAGTGTGTGACGGATGGAATTTGGCTTTCAGCTGTTCGAGGACTGCGGCTACGGCATCGATGGTCTCTGGCGTGTAGTTGTCGCCGGTGGTCAGGCCCTGGTCTCCATCCGAACGTTCCCCGCTGTGGTCTCTGTACCCCGGACGCAGAACTGCGGCCACCACAACATCCTCAATCTTCCGGGTCGCCTGGTCTGCAAAGACGTAGTGGTAGGTGATGGGCGGCACGGCACGGACTCCGAGCAAATCACCGTGAAGGACGACCACGAGTACAGGATGACTGCTCAGGTGCGGGCTCTCGTAAACAGTGGTCTTCAGTTTCAAATCGTTCGCTTTCAGCCACAGCGTCTCGGCGGCAGGAGGATCGCCCGCCACGTCCTGCGCGCATACCCAGGACGTAAACGACAAGAGCAGGGTGGCGACTGCGCTGACGGCTGCTCGATAGAGAAAGCGCGTGTGAGTCATGGATACAGCCCCCGATCAAACGAATGCGATTGCTGAATATGCTACGCACAGCCGCCGAGGTCCATCCCGCGCGGCCAGTCAGCTATGGGCGCACTAGGCTCCTGCGTCATCGTGGGGAGACGTTGCAGAGGTTGCCATCGAGCGACGCTTTCCACAGGGGAAGCAAAAGCATCCACCGTCTCGGACGCTCGCGCTACAAAACCGGACGCTGGCGCATCGGACTCCCGTGAATCCCTCTCTATGCTTTACCGCAAAGCCGGTTGTGTTGAGCGGTGCAAAACTGGCCGCAGTTCAAACGCGAGATTCGCTTTCAGATGAACAGAAGAGACTTTATGCAGGCGGCGGCTTTGACCGCCCTCGCTGCGCACTTGCCGAGCGGTGAAGCCCGTGAGGCCGAAGGTGGCGCGAGGCTGATGACCGTCAACGGTTGGCTGGACGTGCATGACATGGGGCTGACGCTCGAGCACGAGCACGTCTTTGCGGATTTGCGGCCGTACAAAGTTCAGATGGAACAGCCGCTCACTATCGATACGGACGAAGTGGTTGCGGTCGTGCTGCCGTATCTCGCCAGGATCAAGGCGTTGGGTTGCAAGACGCTGGTCGACTGCACCGCCAACGGTCTGGGTCGCAATCCATCGCTGGTGAAACGGTTGTCCCTGGAAAGCGGTCTCAACATGCTCGTTCCGACCGGCAACTATCTCGCCGCAGATGAGATCTTCATTCCTGACTACGTGCGCCAGTTGAATGCCGCGGCGCTTGCGAAGTGCTGGATCCGCGAGTGGGAGCAGGGCATCGGCGACAGCGGTGTGCGGCCCGGGTTCATGAAGTTGGGTGTGAACGGCGGACCACTAACGGACCTCGAAGCAAAAGCGATCGAGGCGGCCGCGATCACGCACCATGCATCGGGCCTCACCATCGGCGTTCACGTCGGCCCCTGGCGAGAAGTCGAGCCCGGCTACAACGCCGTCGCCGCATTCGCCATTCTCAAGCGCCTTGAAAAGCTGAAGGTCGCGCCATCGGCGTTCATCTGGTTTCACGCTCAGAACGAGCCGCAGCTGTCGCGTGCACTGCGGGCCGCTGAAAGCGGCATATTCGTTTCGTTCGATGGCTTTCGGCCTGGCATGGAGTCGCAGTACGTATCGTTGTCGCAGCGATTCAAAGAGGCGGGTCTTCTGCATCAATTGTTGGTCTCTCAGGATGCCGGCTGGTTCACGGCGGGGCAGCCGCAAGGCGGTGAGTTCGCGCCATTCGATCCGATTCTTACGACATTGCGTCCCGCGCTGCTCAGATCAGGATTTTCGCCGGCAGAGCTCAATAGACTGTTCGTCGAGAATCCCGCCGCAGCGTATGCGGTGCGCGTCAGAACAGCGTGATCGCGGACTACACTGCGAGCGAATGTAAGAGCAGGCGCAAGTGCCGATCGAACGGAGCCTGGTAGACCGATGCGGAATCGCACCCGCAATCACCCGCCATTGGCTTGTCGCCGATATTCGCCGGGCGGGATCTGCATGATGCGTTTGAAGGCCGCGCTGAACGCACTCGAGGATTCGTAGCCGAGCGAAACAGCGATCGAAGCGAGGCTCTCATTGGAATGACGCAGACGATTGCAGGCGACGAAGCTGCGCCACTGAGCGAGATACTCCAGCGGTGCGCAACCTACGACTTGTTTGAACTTCTCTGCGAAAGTGGATCGCGACATGCGCGCCAGTGATGCCAGATCCTGCAGTGCCCACCGGCGTGCAGGATCTGCGTGCATCGCGTGCAGTACAGGGCCAATGCGCCTGTCGGCGAGCGCGAAGAACCAGCCCGCACGGGTGCCATGCTGCTCTTCGAGATACAGTCGCAATACCTGCACCAGCATGATGTGCGCGAGATGTTCCGCGACCAACGTGCCGCCCGGCAATCGTCCGCGAACTTCGGCGGCCAACTGCTCGAGCGACCAGTGCAGCACGGAAGCCTGGGCGCGATCCTTGCGGATGTGAATGACAGGCGGCAGCCCACCGAACAGGTGCGCCTGATTGCTCGCGAAGGTATAGCGGCCGCCGATCAGAAAAAAGTCGCCGCCACCATTGCAGACTGCGATGTCGTTGCCCGCGCGCTCGTAAATAACACGAGCCTCAATGGGCTCGAGCCCCAAATCCGACGTCAGAGTGAACGACCGTCCCTGAGTCAGCAGGAAACAATCTCCCTGCTCGATGCGGTGCGGTGTATCGCCGTCCACGGCAAGCCAGCAAGCGCCACGCAAAATCGTATTGAACTTGATGCCGTCGGGGGCAGGAAGACGAATCGCCCAGTCGCCGCCCGCATCCAGACCTGCGGAAACATAGCTGCGCGGTTTGAGCATTCCGAGAACTTGCGAGAGTGGGTCCAAATTATTCTCGAAAGATTGGGGCACCAACGCAGAGAAATTTAGCGCATTCCAGCGACGTTGCGAGAGACAGCGCTTGATTATCAGTCGTTTGTCACGGGGAGCGGGGAAGGGCTGCGCGCAATCGCCGTGCCTGGCCGGTGTGGCATCGCTACCGAGTCGCTGCCAGCCGAAACCCGGGATAAACGAATGCCCGGGCGATGCGCTCGCAGTCCTGCTCGCTCACGCCTTCGCGGCGAGCCACGGCGCGCCAGCGCGCTTTCACCTTCTCTTCGATGTCATCGATGATCCGGGTAGCTTCCTCTCTCGTCAGGAGGAAGCGGGCGTACTGCGAGAGCGAGTTGGTCGCGTTCGCGTAGCGCCCGTAATCGCCGATCGTAAGCGCGAGATCTCGACGCTCTTCACTCACCGCAGGGAAGGGCGTCAAGTCATAGGTTGGGGACAGCCGCCACTCATGCTCCGGGGCGATCACTGCGTGGTTGCGCGGATGGTCGTCGGTGTTGGTGATGAGTGAGTTGAAGACCATGCGCTTGAAGAGCTCGCGTGCGTCTTCCTCGGGCCTGGCGCTGATGCGACGGAGCTCCTCCACAAGGAGCACGTACGACCAGCGATCGCGGTCTTGGTGAGTATCCTCCGCGCGAAGCAGCGTCAGAGCGCTCAGCATGCGAGCACGCGCGTAGCCATCCTCGTGTGGAATACGGTCGAAGCGCTTCACGAGCAGGGCATCGCGATTGCCCACCTGCACAACGCGCGACTGCGCGACATGCAGCCCGCACTCCTGTGCGAGGATCAGCATGGCGTGCTCGACACGCGCCTGGTTCCACCTGTCATCGATCCGGTTGAACTTGGCGATCCACAGTGCCCCGGCATCCTCGACGACCGCTTTTGGCCTCGCGCCGCCCATGGACGTGCCAACGAGCATGAGGTCTTCGATCTGAGTGCGGTCCGCACTGACTTCACTTGCCGACGGCTCTTCTTCAGACGGCTCCTCATCCGCAATGATCAGATCGGCGAGTTGCTGCATGCGCTCGAGATCCATCGTGCGGTTGAATATCCGCAGCGGCGCCGGCGGCTCCACGTTGAGCCCGAACCCGAGCGCACCGGCGCGATCGTCCGGAGACTGCAGCAGGTAATCGATCTCACCGAGCACGGCGAGACCCGCGTGCTTCTGGATGACGCGTCTGCCCCAGTAATCGGGGCTCGCATCCCGGATCGCACCGAAGACACCCTTCAGCCGAGTGGTCTCGTAGGTCCGCTCGGACAGCGGCAACTCGATCGGATCGATCGGAACTGCATCCCGCCGAGCGAGGTATCGACGTCCGTAAACGAAGCGCCCGACCGGCATGCCGCGGCGGTCCTCTTCCACTACGAAGCGCCCGGCGGTCACGAACTGAGTCTGCCCGGGCAGTATCGCGTAGACGTAGCACTCAGAAATCATTGTCGAGTGCTCCCTTGCGGGTCGGATACGCGTGTGCGCGCTCGCGCACGGCGCGCATCATCGCTTCATCGCGCGCGGGATCGGCCAGGTCCTGGGCTTGGGAGATGAGTCCGTACACCCACATGAGCCCGAGATAGACGCCGATGGCGGTGCCGGGCTTGCCGGTTTCCGCGTTCCGAACCGCCCGAGGGCTCACACCCAGTTTCGCCGCAACGTCGGCGATGGAGAGATTCCGGGCGAGGCGTGCTGTCCGCAGGTTGGCCCCGAACCGGTGGATGGCGGTCTCCACCTCGAATGGTGGGGCTTTGATAATGGAATTGCTCTTGGGCATGTGCTTTAAAAGGTGCAGATTGGGAGCTTTTGCTTCTTTTAAAGCATAGCACGTCCGGGGCGCCTTGATTAGCTCAGCGTGCCGTAAAAGGCACAAAACTCCAAGATTGGAGTCTTTTAAGGCACGCATTTATTGACCAGAGGAGGCTCTCAGGTTTCGCCGAGGGCCGCGGGCGCGCCTGAGGCTAGTGCGAGTGCTTTTTCCCTTCCAGCCGAAGGACCGCTCCCCGTCTTGCAGTGCTGCGAGGCACTGGTGAGCTTGGCACCACCACCGGGGCGAAGGACTCGGCCCGTCGTCCTGCGGTGTCGGTGCGCGTACGCGTACGGTGTCAAATCAGCGCCGACCACGAACTGGGCCAGATGGATCGATCAGAAAGGCATTGGCGATGACTTCCGAGAGATGATCCACACGCCGGGCAAAGGCGGATTGATCGCCTAACCAAGCAAGCGCACCCATCAAAGCGAAGAGGTCGGTTCCATCGATATCGACTCGTGCCAGCCCTTTGGCCTGGGCACGTTGCAGAAGTCGCGCGCCCGCCGAACGGACGTTCGTGCATGACTTATGGAGTGCGGAATCCGGATCCTCGAGGGCAGCCGCCATCAGCGAGACAATGCCCCCATACGTTCGGGTAAAGGCAAGGCCGGCGCGAAACCATGAAGTGAGCGCGACATCAGGTGTATCTGATGTTTCGAGCTGCTCGGCCTGTCGCGTCAGCTCGTCGAGGTTCACGCGGAGCAGTGCTTCGAGCAATGCCTCTCGTGTCGGGAAGTGGCGGTACAAGGTGCCAAGCCCGACATTCGCTCGACGTGCAATATCGCGTAGCGAAGCGTCTGCACCGTGCTCGGCTACCGCCTCGCGAGCGGTCGCCAGCAAGCGCTCATAGTTCTTTTTTGCATCGGCTCGCATAGTACCCCTTTACAAGCGGATCACTGCTCCGTATAAATGGAGCCCCGCTCCGGTATGGCGCAGTTTCGACGAAAGGAACCGATATGTCCAACAAGCTCGATCTCTCCCAGGAATTCAAAGGCCGCAAGGCGCTCGTGACCGGTGGCACTCGAGGAATAGGTGCGGCGATTGCCCGTCGCCTTCTTGATGCAGGAGCGGCGGTCGTGGTGGTCGGGCGCTCGCGCACCGACGACATCCCTGCATCAGCGACGTTCGTCGCCGGAGATGTCACTACGAACGAAGGTGTCAGGTCGATCGCCGAACAGGCACTGGCGGCCCTTGGTGGCCTCGATATTCTCGTGAACAATGCGGGTGGCTCCAAAGCGTTTCTGGGCGGCTCCGAGTCCATCCCCGACGAAGAGTGGCAGCGCGATCTGGCGCTCAACCTTCTTGCCGCCGTGCGCATGACGAATACCACGCTCCCGGCCCTGAGAGCTTCGAATGCCGCATCGATCGTGAACATCTCGTCGACGGCGGCGACGACGCCGTTCCCGTTCGACGTGCACTACGGCGCGGCGAAGGCTGCGCTGGACTATTATTCCCGCACGCTCGCCGTAGAGCTTGGGAGCACAGGCATTCGGGTCAACGTAGTGACTCCTGGCCCTATCTCGACGCCTAACTCCGATGAGCTGCGCAAGCAGTTTCCGATCTCGGCTGATGAGTGGAATCAATATGTCCCGCTTGGTCGCATCGGAGCTACCGAAGACATCGCGGAAGTCGTGGCACTGCTTGCATCGGAGCGCGGCAAGTTCCTGACCGGCGTGAACTACCGTGTGGACGGGGGCATGACGGCCCGCTGAAACTCCGGGGCGGGCGGTCACTTGGAAGCCGTCCGTCCGATTTCAGAAGGCGGATACGATCGCTGATCGACCGACAATGGCCGAAGAACGAACCCGCTGCGCGGGATGGTACCTTCGGTTGAGGTAGGCATGCGGTAGTCGGTCACCAGCCGATGTGTGCCACCGTCGCGCCAAGGTTCTGCACGCGCCCGAAGACAAAGAAGCAACTTCGAGGAGCGTACGCCTTGCACACTCGCGAAGAGACACCGTGCAGACCTTCCGACGTCGATTCGCTTGACTGCATGCCAGTACTTTGGCCGTCTACGCGGTCGAAGTAATCTCGCCTGCCAACTCGCCTATGGACTCGCGCCGCCGCTCCAGGAACAGCTGACGTATCGCATGTGCGTGTTGCCGCCAGAAGTTGAAGCCGGAACGGTTGACGATCGAAGCGATGCGACCCTCCGTTGAACGTGGTGTCACATGTAGCCAGTGCAGTTATACATTCCGGACGCACTGGAACAGATTTGTCGCAAAGGGACTTTGATTGGACAGCCACCAATAGGACTAGGCAAACGTGTGGATGTCCAGTTGGGTGCACACCTGATCGCGCAATCTACGGGTAGTTCGCGAAGGCCTTGAGACGCTGGACCAGCAGGCGGCGCGACACTTGCCCCACGATCTGGAGGCAAAGCAGGTCGCGATCGAGTCGGCCCTCCGGCAGGCACCCAGGGCTAAACCGGAAGAATCGCGCAAGGCGTTAACTCGATGGTCGGGGTGACAGGATTTGAACCTGCGACCTATACGTCCCGAACGTAGCGCTCTACCAGGCTGAGCTACACCCCGAAGCAGAAGAGAGTGGCGGATCGGTCGATTCGATCGGGATCAGTAAGTGCGATCGACGGCGAATTCTGCCAGTTCGCGCAGGGCTTGCTTGTATTGCGAATCGGGCAATACCGCGAGGGCCTCGATGGCGAGGGAGACCTCCTGCCGCGCGAGGCGCGCAGTGTACGCAAGGCCCCCAGTCGATTCAATTGCAGCGGTGATCTGCGGCAGTGTGTCCGTGCTGCCATTTTCGATGGCCTGGCGGATCAGCGCGCACTGGTCGTCGGTGCCGTTCTTCAGCGCATATATAAGAGGAAGGGTGGGTTTGCCTTCGGCGAGATCGTCGCCGAGATTTTTTCCCAGTGCGTCGCGATCGGCCTGGTAGTCGAGGGCGTCGTCGACGAGCTGGAACGCGGTGCCGAGGTGCCGGCCGTAGCGGGTCATGGCTTCTTCTATATAGGTGGGCGCGTTGGTCAGGATGGCGGCAACCTGGGTGCCGGCTTCGAAAAGCTGCGCGGTCTTGCGGTAAATGACCTCGAAATACCGCTCTTCGGTGGTGTCCGGGTCATGCGCATTCATGAGCTGGAGGACCTCGCCTTCGGCAATGCGGTTGGTGGCCCGGGCCATGACGTCCATGATCCGCATGCTGCCCAGCGCGACCATCATTTCGAAGGAGCGTGAGTAGACATAATCGCCGACCAGGACGCTCGCTTCGTTGCCCCAGACGGCATTGGCGGTGTCGTGGCCGCGGCGCAAGGTCGAGCCGTCGACGACGTCGTCGTGCAACAGTGTGGCGGTGTGAATGAATTCGATAATTGCTGCAGCCTGCGTATGTCGTTGATCCGTCGACCCGCAGGCTCGGGCAGCAACGACCACCACGAGCGGACGCAGGCGCTTGCCGCCGCTGCCGATGATGTATTCGGCCACCTGGTTGACCAGGACGACGTCGCTGGCAAGGTGGTTTCTGATGACACGATCGACCTGGTGCAGGTCGTCGGCGACCAGCTGCTTGATGGACGCAAAGCTCATGTAATGGAAGGGAAATTCAGGGACCGCGCATGGTAGCCGAACGCAGGTGGCGTTGGGTGCGGGACTTGAGGGTTCGGGTGACAGGAATCCTGAAGCTTTGCCTGAGGCGGCTCGTACCAAATACTCCGTGACTCAAAGGCTTGCCTGACAGGCGCTTCGTCCGTACACTTCGCGGCCTTTTCTGGCCGGGGTTCCCCCGGTTTCGCTGGAGCTTTCAAGATCATGTACGCCGTAATTGCCACGGGTGGTAAGCAGTATCGCGTCGCCGAAGGGGCGGTGGTTCGGGTGGAAAAACTCGAAGCCGAAGCCGGTGCGAACGTCGAGTTCGATCAGGTGCTGCTGGTCGGCGAGGGCGACAAGGTCGAGGTTGGCTCGCCGTTCCTCAGCGGCAAGAAGGTCGTTGCCACGGTGCAGAGCCACGGCAAGGACGACAAGAAGACGATCGTGAAATTCCGCCGTCGCAAGCACTACCTGCGCCAGGGCACGCATCGTCAGCAATACACCGAAGTGAAGATCACCAGCATCGTCGCCTGAGCGACGCGCTGACTTTATCGAGAGAGTTCAGTCATGGCACACAAAAAGGCAGGCGGTAGTACCAAGAACGGTCGCGATTCCGAGTCGAAGCGGCTCGGTCTCAAGAAGTTCGGCGGTGAGCGCGTGGTGGCCGGCAACATCATCGTGCGGCAGCGTGGCACCGTGTATCGCGCGGGCGATAACGTCGGCACCGGTACGGATTACACGCTGTTCGCCACGGCCGAGGGCCGGGTGCATTTCCGCAAGAAGGGCGTGCATCAGCACACTTTCGTGAGCGTGATTCCCGAGTAATTCCAGGCAGGAGCCTGCGATTTGCGAAAAGCCCCGGCCATGTCCGGGGCTTTTTGTTGGGTCCGCAGGCGATCGCTGAAGACTGGCTTTCAGCCATGACGACCGGCTGAAAGCGCGAAGATCCGGTGCAGAGCACCGAAGCCGTTCCCCCAACCCTGCCAGTCGCCCACAGAAGTCAGTAGCCTCTCCGCCATGCGTTTCGTCGACGAAGCCATCATCAAAGTCAGCGCCGGCCACGGTGGCCGCGGCGCGGTCGGCTTTCGGCGCGAGAAATTCATTCCCTTCGGCGGACCGGATGGCGGTGATGGCGGCAAGGGCGCCGACATCTACGTCGAAGGCCGGGAAGGCATCAACACGCTGGCAGATTTCCGGTTCAACCGGACCTATCGCGGTCCCAACGGCCAGCCGGGCAGCGGCAACGACTGCACCGGCGCGGGTGGGGAAGATCTGGTGATTCCCGTACCAGTCGGTACCGTCATCACCGATGTCGAGACGGAAGAGACCCTCGGCGACATCACCGCGATTGGTCAGCGCCTGCTGGTCGCCAAGGGCGGCAAGGGCGGCTGGGGCAATGCCCGATTCAAAAGCAGCACCAATCGGACGCCCCGCAAGGCCATGCCGGGCCTGGAGGGAGAGAAGCGGGAGCTGCGGCTCGAGCTGAAGGTCATGGCTGATGTCGGGTTGCTCGGATTGCCAAATGCCGGCAAATCGACGCTCATTCGTGCGGTTTCGGCGGCGAAGCCGAAAGTTGCAGATTACCCGTTCACGACGCTTCATCCCAATCTGGGCGTGGTCCGTGTCGGAGAGCATCGCAGCTTCGTCATGGCGGACATTCCGGGCCTGATCGAGGGCGCGGCAGATGGTGCGGGGCTCGGAATTCAGTTTCTCAAGCACCTGCAGCGCACCCGCGTGCTGTTGCATCTGGTGGATATTGCGCCCCCGGATCCGACTTCCGATCCGGTGGTTGATGCCCGCGCGATCGCCGCTGAATTGAAGAAATTCAGCGCAGATCTGGCGAAGAAGGAGCGCTGGCTGGTCCTCAACAAGGTCGATCTGTTGCCGGCGGACGAAGCAGAGAAGCGTTGCAAGGACATCATCAGACGCCTGCGCTGGAAGGGACCGGTGTTCCGGATCGCCGGCATTGCCCGGCAGGGTACGGATGCCCTTTGTCAGGCCATCATGAGCCGGCTCGAGAAGATCGACGGCGGGGTCGAAGCAGATTAGCCGCCCGGCTCGATCGGCCGCGCCGGCACCTGTGACGGCGCCAGATGCGAAAAAGCCGGGCATTGCCCGGCTTTTTGCTGATTCTCATCGACTGACTTCAGGTCAGCCAAGGCGCGCTTGTTACTCGGCGCCCATTTCCTTCACGCGGGCATTGAGATGGCTCTTGTGCCGCGACGCCTTGTTCCGGTGAATGATGCCCTTGTTCACCATGGAATCGATGACCGGGCCGGCTGCCTTCAGCTTGGCGCTCGCATCCGCCTTGTCACCCGTTTCGATGGCATTCAGCACGCTCTTGATGGCAGTGCGGAACTTGGAGCGCAGGGCCATGTTGTGGGCACGACGCTTGATGGTCTGGCGGGCGCGCTTTTCGGCTGACTTGATATTGGCCACGGACGTTTCTGGGTGTGCTGAAAAAAGAGGCGCGAATTCTGCCGATGAGGGACCGCCAAGGCAAGCGGAAAAAGCCGGTTTGGGACCGAAATCAGCCGTGGTGAGCCGGCCAGTCTGCGCCCAGCCAGACGCTGACCCGTTCATATGCAGTTTCGGGCTGGCACCGGGCGAATGAGCGTCGCCGGTCGGACCCGGGCGCCGCCCGCTGGCAACTTCAGCCTGCGGCGTCGACGGTGCGCCCCTATAATCGCGCGCTCCATTGTATGAATCGGGCGTTTTGGCGCTGTGACCCAAGGCGAATGACCACAGACCAGAACCCCCTCAGGCGGCCATGGAACTGATCCGCGGCCTGCACAATCTGCGTCCGGATCACCGTGGCAGCGTACTGACCATCGGGGCTTTCGATGGCGTGCATCGCGGCCATCAGGAGATGATCCGCGTCCTGCGTGAACGCGCGGTTCATTACGGGCTGCCGGCGACGGTCGTATCGTTTGAGCCCACGCCGCGCGAATACTTTGCTCGCGGCACGCCGCCGGCGCGGTTGACCCGTTTCCGCGAACGCTACGACGCGCTGGTTCGCTACGGCGTTGATCGCTTCGTCTGCCTCGCGTTCAACGAGCGCATGCGTTCGATGACTCCGGTCGAGTTCATCGACCGGGTGCTGGTCGACGGTCTGGGCGTGCGTCACCTGGTGCTCGGGCATGACTTTCGCTTCGGACGGAATCATGCCGGAAGCCTTGAGACGCTGCTCGAACACGCGCCACGCTGCGGTTTTGCAGTCACCGAAGTGCCGCCGTTCGAACTGGATGGCGAGCGCGTGAGCAGTTCGCTGATCCGGGCGGCACTCGATGCGGGCGACATGCGGCGCGCCGAGAAATTTCTCGGTCGTCCGTACCGGATCACGGGCAAGGTGATTCACGGCGCCAAGCTCGGCCGCAAGCTGGGGTTCCCGACCGCCAATCTGCGTTTGCACCGGCGTGCGACACCGCTGGCAGGCATCTTCGCGGTGCGTGTGTCAGGAGCAGGATTGAACAGTGCTCCGGGCGTCGCCAGTCTGGGTACACGGCCTGCGGTGAATGGCACCGAGCTGCTGCTGGAGGCGCACGTTTTCGATTACGACGGCGATCTGTATCGACGTTATGTGCATGTGGATTTCATCGAGCGCCTGCGCGACGAGCTCTGGTTTCCGAATGTGGATGAGCTGGTCGCGCAGATGCATGCAGATGCGTCTGAAGCCAGGCGCATTCTGAGTAAATAGCGGACGGCGGAGCGGGCAGTGAAAGAGGAGAGACGTTAATGAATGGATCGACGCCATTGCCTGAATTTCGCCGGGCCGCGGGCACGGCTGGCCGCATATTCTTTTCTCTACCGTCCGCCGTCCGCCGTCCGCCATTCACTGCTGCCTTTCCCTTTCCGCTGTCCGCTATCCGCTGATCGCTTCCGCTATGGACTACAAAGACACAATCAATCTTCCGCAGACCGATTTTCCGATGAAGGCAGATCTGGCTCGTCGCGAGCCCGACATGCTGAAGTGGTGGGAAGCGAACGACATTTACGGCCAGCTGCGCAAGGCGGCGAAAGGCCGTCCGACTTTCATCCTTGCTGACGGTCCGCCGTACGCCAATGGCGCGATTCATCTGGGTCACGCGATCAACAAGGTCCTGAAGGACATCGTCGTCAAGTCGCGCACGCTCGATGGGTTCGACGCGCCCTATGTGCCCGGCTGGGATTGCCACGGCTTGCCGATCGAGCACCAGATCGAGAAGACCCGCGGCAAGGAAGTGAAGGCGCTGGAGCCGCGTGCGTTTCGTCAGGCCTGTCGCGAATACGCGATGGAACAGGTCAGGGGTCAGCGCGAAGACTTCAAACGCCTCGGCGTGATGGGCGACTGGGAACGGCCGTATCTGACGCTCGCGCCGCGTTACGAAGCGGAGCAGCTGCGTGCCTTCGCGCAGATTCTGCGCAACGGTCACGTCTACAAGGGCCTGAAGCCGGTGCACTGGTGTCTGGATTGCCGCTCGGCCCTGGCCGAAGCGGAAGTCGAGTATGAAGACAAGACGTCGCCGGCGATCGACGTGCGCTTCTTCGTCAAGGATACGGGTGATCTTGCGCGCCGGTTCGGCATTGCCTCTGCACTTGCCCATCGGGCGAGCATCGTGATCTGGACGACAACGCCGTGGACGCTGCCTGCCAATCAGGCTGTCGCTCTCGGTGGCGAAATCAAATACTCACTCATCGATACCGGTGCGGAAATTCTGGTGCTTGCTTCTGAGCTGAGTGCGGCGGTCCTCGCGCGCGCCGGCATTGCGGAGTCCAGCCTGATTGGCGAAGCGACCGGTGCTGCGCTCGAAGGACTGGAGCTGGCGCATCCCTTCTATGACCGCATTGTTCCGGTGATCCTGGGCGATCATGTGACGCTCGATGCCGGTACCGGCGCCGTGCACACAGCGCCCGGCCACGGTCAGGAAGACTATGTGGTCGGCCTGAAATACCAGTTGAAGATCGACAACCCGGTGGGCAGCGATGGGCGTTTCGTCGCTGGCACACAGTTCTTCGCAGGCGAGCGTGTGTTCGATGCGAACAAGCATGTCATCGAAGTGCTCAGGGAAGCCGGCACGCTGCTGCATGAGACCACCTTGCGTCACAGCTATCCGCATTGCTGGCGGCACAAGACGCCGATCATTTTCCGCGCCACCGCGCAGTGGTTCATCAGCATGGAGAAGCGGGGCCTGCGCCAGGGCGCGCTGCGCGAAATCGGCAAGGTGAAATGGATGCCTGCATGGGGCGAAAGCCGCATCGGCAACATGATTGCCGATCGCCCTGACTGGTGTATCTCGAGGCAGCGCGTCTGGGGTGTGCCGATCACGCTCTTTACGCACAAGGCGACGGGCGAGGCGCATCCACGTTCTGCCGAACTCGTCGATGAGATCGCCGCACTGGTGGAGAAGGACGGCATCGATGCGTGGGCCGATCTCGATCCGGCGACGCTGCTGGGCGAGGAGGCTGCGGATTACGAGAAGGTCACGGACATCATGGATGTCTGGTTCGACTCCGGCGTGATGCACCACTGCGTTTCGATTACGCATCCCGAGATCACTGCTCCGGCCGATCTCTATCTGGAAGGTTCGGATCAGCATCGCGGCTGGTTCCACAGCTCGCTGCTGACGTCGGTGGCACAGCACGATCGCGCGCCTTATCGCGCCGTGCTCACGCATGGTTTCACGATCGACGACAAGGGCCGCAAGATGTCCAAGTCGCTTGGCAACGTCATCGTGCCGCAGAAGGTCGTCGGTACGCTCGGCGCCGATGTGCTGCGGTTGTGGGTGGCCGCGACTGACTACGCCAACGAGATGAGCCTGTCGGATGAAATTCTCAAGCGCGTGTCGGAGTCGTATCGCCGCGTGCGCAATACGGCGCGGTTTCTGCTCGGCAACCTGGCGGGTTTCGATCCCGCGTCCGATCAGGTGGCGATTGACGATCTCGTTGCGGTGGATCGCTGGGCCCTGTGGCGTACCCAGCAGGTGCAGGAAGAAGTCATTGCTGCCTATCGCAACTATCAGTTCCATCTGATCTATCAGAAGGTGCACAACTTCTGCAGCGTCGATCTGGGCGGGTTCTATCTCGACGTGCTGAAGGACCGGCTCTACACGACACCGGCGAAGAGTGCGGCACGTCGGTCGGCGCAGACCGCCATGTACTGGATCGGCGAAGCGCTGGTGCGCTGGCTGGCGCCCATTCTCTCGTTCACGGGTGAAGAGATCTGGCGTTTCCTGCCGGGTACGCGTGTGCAGTCGGTGTTCCTCTCGACCTGGGCGCAATTGCCGCAGGGCGCAGGTGTTCGTCCGCAGCTCGACTGGAAGGCGATCCTCGAACTGCGTGGCGCGGTGGCCCGCGAACTCGAGAAGCTGCGCAACGACGGCGCCATCGGGGCGCCGCTCGATGCCGAAGTTGACCTGTACTGCACGCCGGCGCTGCTGCAGACGCTCGAGCCCTTCGGTGAGGAACTGCGTTTCGTATTCATCACCTCAGGCGCGCGCGTGCATGCCGCGGATCGGCGTCCTGCGACTGCCGTGCCTGCGCAGGAGGGCGACGACAACCACGCATGGATCGCGGTGAAGCCGACGACCGCAACGAAGTGTGTGCGTTGCTGGCACAAGCGGCACGATGTGGGTTCAGATCCGAAACATCCCGAACTCTGTGGTCGATGCGCGTCCAATGTCGCAGGTCCGGGCGAGGCGCGGAGATTTGTGTGAGAGAGGACGTGATGAAGGTGATGAAGGTGGCGACGGTGTGAGGCCGGTGCGATGGACGTACCCTTGGCTCCATAGCTTTCATCACCTCCATCACTTCCCTCACATCCCTCACGAAATTCTTATCCAATGCCCAATCCTTCATTGCCCAAGATCTGGTTTCATCCCACGCGCGGCGCCAGCAACTGGCTGTGGCTGTCATCGTTCGTGGTGCTGATCGATCAGGTGACCAAGGCGCTGGTCGTCAACGCGATCAAGGGCAAGGCGACATTCTCGTTGCTGCCGATTCTGGAAATCGTCTATCTCGAAAACAACGGCGCGGCGTTCAGCATGCTGCACGACGCCGGCGGCTGGCAGCGATGGTTCTTCATCGCGCTGGCGCTGGTCGTGAGTGTGGTGCTGATGGCGTGGATGCGGCGCATTCGTACGCCGGAGCAGACGATGCTCGCGGTGGGGCTGTCGCTGGTGCTGGGTGGCGCGCTCGGCAATGTCATCGATCGCGTCTGGCATGGTTACGTGGTGGATTTCATCTATTTCCACTGGCGCACGTGGGATTTTCCCGCCTTCAATATTGCCGATACCGCGATCAGTATCGGTGCAGGTCTGTTGCTGCTGGACGCATTCCTGGAAGGCAATAAAGAAAAAAGCGGACAGCGGACAGCGGACAGCGGACAGTCAAAAGGGTAGAAACATGCGCCGCCATACCAGCGATACCGACTTCGGGCTTCAGTATTCAGTACGTGCCAGGGGGCATGCGTCCCTGTCCGCCATCCGCTATCCGCTATTCGCTTCATGAAGATTCTGCTCGCCAATCCACGCGGCTTTTGCGCCGGTGTCGATCGCGCCATCGATATCGTCGAGCGCGCGATCGAACTCTTCGGTGCGCCGATCTATGTGCGGCACGAGGTGGTGCACAACCGCTATGTGGTCGATCGGCTGCGCAATATGGGCGCCGTGTTCGTCGAGGAGCTGGATGAAGTGCCCGCCGACGCCACCGTGATTTTCAGTGCGCATGGCGTGTCGCGAGCAGTCCAGGACGAGGCGCGCAATCGCGGTCTGAAGGTTTTCGATGCGACCTGTCCGCTGGTGACCAAGGTGCATATGGAAGTTTCACGCTATGCGCGTGAAGGTCGTGAGGTGGTGCTGATCGGACATGAAGGTCATCCGGAAGTCGAAGGCACCATGGGCCAGTTCGATACCAGCTTCGGCGGTCGCATTCTGCTGGTGGAAACGCCCCAGGATGTCGAGCACCTGGATATTCGCGATCCGGATCGCCTGGCGTTCGTGACGCAGACCACGCTGTCGGTCGACGACACCGAACTCGTCGTGGCGGCGCTGCGCCGTCGCTTTACACAGCTCGCCAGCCCGCGCAAGGAAGACATCTGCTATGCAACGCAGAATCGTCAGGACGCGGTGAAGCAGCTCGTCGAGCGTTGCGATCTGATTCTGGTGGTGGGCTCGCCCACAAGTTCGAATTCAAACCGGCTGCGGGAGATCGCCGAGAAGGCCGGCATTCCCGGTTATCTGATCGACGGTCCGGAAGATCTGAAGCGCGAATGGTTCGAAGGTCGCAAGGCAGTGGGCGTCACCGCGGGTGCGTCGGCGCCGGAGCTGCTCGTGGAGCGCGTGGTGGCGAGGATTCGCGAGTGGGGTGGCGAGGCGCCGGTGAATCTGTCCGGCCAGCAGGAAAGTGTGGTCTTCAGTCTGCCGCGCGAATTGCGCGTGAACGTCGACGGCGTGAGCAGACATGCGGTGAAAGGCGCGGAGAACGCCGGCTAGTCTCAGCGGTCGGGCTGCACGCGCAGCACATAGGATGCAGCGCCCGCGCCAACCGCGGACCAGCTCACTGCAATGACATACGTGGGCGGATTGGTCGACGTGTCACGCGTGATACTGCCGGTGCCGCTCGGCAGGTGCTCTTCAACTTCGTCCTGCCAACAGGCAGCTTCCTGCGCGGCTGCATAGTGCGGTCGCGAGTCACGACCCGTCGTGACACACAGGACTCCAACCACACTCGCATATCCGGTTCGGCCCGCAGCATTGGCGACGATACGAGCCGCCATGTTCTGCGCCAGGCGCTCCGCAATGGCCTGGGGCCGCGTTTCGGGCTGCGTTTGCGCCGCATCGCCATACAACGAGGCAATACCGATCAACCCGATGATCACCACCAGCAGCGCGGCGAAGACTTCGGCGATGGTGAAGCCCCGCTGCCGCTGAATGGGCCTGGCAGCGAAGCAAGCAGTGCGGGAAACGACGCGTGCAAACATGCCCGCGCAGTGTACAGGCTCGCCGGATGAACGTTCAGGCGCCCGGACACTTCAGCGGTTTGTTGCTCGAGTCCCTCTGCGAGATACGGGGACGGCCGGTGTGACTGATGATGATGGCACGGGCGGCGGCGCCACCGCGGCGGTCGCAGAACACCAGCGTGCCGTTCACGACCGACTGGGCGTAAGGCCGAAACGAGTAGGCGGCCCGGTTGGAGCTGATGCTGCCGTCGGGCCAGCCTTCGTATACGTGAATCACGGCCTCGCCGGGATCGCGCACCGGCAATTCGTCGCGATCGTCGTTGGCGAATACCATCCAGCCGCCATTCCATTGCGCATCGTTCGCGCAGGTCTCGCCATCCCGGGTCTTGCAGATGCTGACCACGCCGGCACGCTTGATCGATTCGCTGCGAGCCAGATAGAGCGCGTGGACGAAGTTGTTCACGGCGATGGCGCGAGAGTTGTCGAGCATCAGGCCCGAAAAGCCGGGGACCGCGAGCGATCCGACAATGGCGATGATCGACAGGCAGATCAGCGTCTCGAACAGGGTGAAGCCTGCAGGATGTTTTCTGGTCACGTGCATCGCTCGCGCTCGGTGCGGTGCGCAGGACCTTATGGGGTCGGCCAACGTCCGGGTCGGCGAATTTCTGGCTCATCGCCCGAGATATGTGCGGGATGCGCTGAAACACAGCTCCAGTCAGGCTGCGGTGCGGGTCACAATGCGGCCTCGAGCGGGTACCCAGTGGATGGCGGCGGGGGTATCCTCGCGACCATTCGCCGGAATCTGCAGGCACTCGTGACCGATCCAGCCACATCGGGGTTGAGCCAGGACGACATCGCCAGGCAACTGGAAGCTCACGGTCTCAAGGTGACCGAGCAGCGCGTCCGGGTCGCCGGATTGCTGATGGCCGCGCCGACCCACATGACCGCCGATCAGATCCTCGCGGCGCTTCGCCAGAGCGGCGAGCGGGTCTCCAAGGCCACTGTCTACAACACGCTCAAGGCGCTCGCACGCACGGGCCTGGTACGCCAGATCCATATCGATCCGCAGCGCTCGGTCTACGATTCCACTCGGGCCGCGCATCATCATTTCCATGATCTCGAGACCGGCGAACTGCGGGATATCCACCCTGAGGACATCGAATTCAGCCGTTTTCCGGCCATTCCCGAGGGGATGGAGGCCGAGGCCGTGGAGGTCGTGGTGCGCCTGCGTCGGAAGAAGGCCTGACCGCCGTTCACGTTCCTGACCAATCCTCTACCACCCACCGGCCCGGTTCCTTATACTTCGCCCCCCTCGCGGCCGGAGTAGCTCAGTTGGTAGAGCAGCGCATTCGTAATGCGCGGGTCGGGGGTTCAAGTCCTCTCTCCGGCACCACTTTCCTTTGACGCACGCCGCGCGATGAGCGCGGCGTTTGCGTTATGGGACGATGCGATTGTCCTGAACGAGACACGGGCTGCACGTGACCCAACCGAAGCGTTCCAGATCCAGCCGAAAACTGACGCCGGGCCGGGTGTTCGTATATCGGATTGCCGTGGGACTGGCATCGCTGGTGCTCGAGGTCCTGTGGTGGACCTGTCGCATTCGCTATGTGGGGCTTGAGGAGTTCCGCGAGCTGGTCCGCAAGCATGGGGCGGTGGTGCCCGTGTGCTGGCACCAGCATCTGCTCCTCATTGCGCGATTCCTGGTCAGCAGCAAAGTCAGGCCGATGAAGCCCGGCTTCATGATTTCCCCGTCGGTGGATGGCGAAGCACCTTCGATGCTGGCGCGCTTCTATGGCGCTCAGGTCGTGCGCGGCTCCGGCACATACTCAGGCCTGCGGGCCGTGCGAGGCGCGCACAGTTCATTGCAGGAAGGTATTTCGCTGGCAGTGACGCCGGATGGTCCACGCGGGCCGCGTTTCAAATTCAAACCCGGCGCCATTTTTGCGGCCCAGATCTCTGGCAAGCCGGTCGTGCCGGTTGCGTATGCGGCGCGACCCGCTCGCATTCTGAAAACCTGGGACAAGTTCGTCATTCCGCTGCCGTTCGGTCGCGTCCATATCGCCATGGGCGAACCGTACTACCCGCCGAAGGAGTTGAACGGCGAGCAGATGGCGGAGGTTCAGCGCGAGCTGGAGCGGCGCATGCTCGAGACGTACACCCGGGCGAAACAATCGCTGGAAAGTTGAGCACGGCTCACTGCGCCCCTCACTGTTTCGCGGAACCGGGCGCGCAATCCTCATCCACGCAATCGTCCGGCTCGATCTGAATGGTTGCGTGCCGGATGCCATAGCGATCGGCCAGGACGGCCTTCGCCTCGCGCAGCACCGCAGAATGATCGGCATCGATGACCACGGATGCGTGCATGGTCAGCAGGATGTCGCGAGGTCCGACCAGCCAGGTGTGCACATGGTGCACGTCGCGTATCGCCGGAATGCGCTGTTCGAGCGTGCTGCGCAGCTCTGCGACGTCCAGATCTTCCGGCGCGCCTTCCATCAGAATGTGTGTCGAGCGGCGTATCAGCGACCAGGCACTGCGGACGATCAACAGACACACGACGATCGACAGCAGCGGATCGATGGGCATCCAGCCGGTCCAGATGATGACGATGGCCGCGACAATGGCGGCAACCGAGCCCAGCAGATCGCTCATCACATGCAATGTGGCGGCCGCCACGTTCATGTCATGTGAATCGCCCCGGCGCAGCAGCGCGAATACCAGCAGATTGACGGCAAGCCCGGCACTGCCGATCCAGAGGATCGTCGTGCCCTGCACCGGCACAGGGGCGAAGAAGCGCTGGACCGCCTCGATGGCAATCCACGCCGTGATGAACAACAGCGCGCAGCCGTTCACGAAGGTGGCGAGCACACGCAGGCGCTGGTAGCCGAACGTCCGACGCAGATCCGCCGGGCGGGCTGCCACCCGGACCGCAGTCCATGCCAGTCCCAGCGCCGCCGTGTCGGTCAGCATGTGGCCGGCATCCGCGAGCAAGGCAAGCGAATGGGCCATCAGCCCGCCGATGAACTCGACCAGCATGAACATGCCTGTCAGAGCCAGTGCTATTCCCAGCGTCGGGCCGCTGCCGTGCACGTGATCGTGGTGGCCATGTGAATGACCGTGGCCATGCGCGCCGTGGTCTGAAGAATCATGGCGGTGGAAATGCGAAGGCGACGGGCTTGGCTGCATTCTGCGAGAATAAGTCACGGGCACTGCATTACAAGGTGTTGAGGCCGATGGGGAGGCGATTGATCGGGCCGGGTGCCTGCGTCTCACCATGAATGCATGATCCCGATCAGAACGATTCTGTCCGTCGCGGATTCACGGTGCCACTGTTCCAGCCATTTCAGGTTTGCAAGCGAGACATGAGAATTTCCGTCGTCATTCCCGTGTGCAACGAAGAAGGGAACGTGGTGCCACTGGCGCAGGAAATTCACGCCGCACTGCAGCCGTTCCAGCCATTCGAGATCATCTTCGTCGATGATGGAAGCACCGACGGCACACGGGCCATGCTGCAACAGGCTCGCGCTTCGGGCATTCCGGAATTGCGAGTGCTGGCCCACTCCCGGCGCAGCGGTCAGAGCGCAGCGGTGCACACGGGTGTGCGCGCCGCGCAGGCCGAATGGATTGCCACCCTCGATGGCGACGGCCAGAACGATCCCGCCGATATTCCCGCGCTCATCGATGCGCAGGCGGCCGGCGGCAGCAATCTCAAGCTCGTGATGGGCAATCGCAAGGCATCGCGCAAGGACACCTGGTTGCGCAAGGTGTCATCGAGTGTGGCCAATGGCGTGCGCGGCTGGTTTCTCAGGGACCGCACACCGGACACGGGATGCGGCATCAAGGTGTTTCATCGCGCCACCTTTCTGGATCTGCCGCGCTTCGATCACATGCATCGCTTCCTGCCGGCGCTGTTTCTCAACACCGGTGCGCAAGTGATCTCGGTCCCGGTGGGACATCGGCCGCGGACCCGCGGCACATCCAAGTACGGACTGTTCAACCGTCTGTGGGTCGGCATCGTCGATCTGTTCGGCGTTCGCTGGATATTGAAGCGCAATCCGCGACGTCCGGAAGTTGCGGAGGAGTGACGAGCAGAGTCGTCTTGCCCGTCACCCGTCACTCGTCACCCGTCACCGGATACCCTCTTGCCAGTCACCGTTCATTCCTCGCTCCTCGATCACCTGGTCCGACCCGGCGCGACGGACGCGCGCGCGATTCGCAGCGATCTGTTCTGGTTGATCGGACTGAGCTTGTTGTTGATCGCGACTGGTATCGGGCTGCGCGACCCCTGGCCGGCCGATGAACCGCGATTCGCGCTGGTGGCGCGCGACATGGTGGCAACGCATCAATGGCTGATTCCGTACGTGGGCGGCGATGTGTATGCAGACAAGCCGCCGTTCTTTTTCTGGTTGATCGCCATTGGCCTGTCGCTGACCGGATCGCTGCGACTGTCGTTCCTGTTGCCATCGCTGCTGGCCGGTGTCGGTTGCGTGATTCTGATTTATGACCTCGCGCGTCGCCTGTGGACTCGCGAGGCGGGCATGAGTGCCGCGCTGGCCCTGCTGTTCTGCGTGCAGTTCGTGTGGCAGGCGCGGCAGGCACAGATCGATGCCACGCTGGGCTTCTTCACGACGCTGGGGCTGTACGGCTTGCTGCGGCACTGCTTGCTGGGGCCGGACTGGAAGTGGTATGCGATCGGTTGGGCGGCAGCAGGCTTCGGCATCATCACCAAAGGGGTCGGCTTCCTGCCGTTGCTGGTGCTGATTCCATATGCGGTGGCGCGAAAAAACTGGCAGCCCCGCCCGACGTTCAGGGGCGGTTGGCGCTGGATGGTGGGGCCACTGGCGCTGCTGCTTGCGGTGAGCGTATGGCTCGTGCCGATGCTGCTGGCGGCCCAGCACAACCCGGCACTGCAGGCGTATCGCGATGAAATTCTGTTCGGTCAGACCGTCGGTCGCTACACCAGCGCGTGGCATCACCGCGAGCCTTTCTGGTACTTCCTGGTCGATGTCATACCGGCGCTCTGGTTGCCATTCACCGCGTTGCTGCCATGGTTGATTCCGGGCTGGCGCACGGCGCTGCGGCAACGCGATCTGCGCATTCTGCTGCCGCTCGCATGGCTCGTGCTCGTGGTGCTGTTTTTCAGCCTGAGCACAGGCAAACGCGGCGTCTATGTGTTGCCGGCCGTTCCGGCCCTCGCGCTGGCAGCAGGACCGTTGCTCGCATCCATTGCGCGGCGACCGGCAGCGCAACGCACGATCTTCATCATTACCGCCTTGCTGTCGATCATGCTGTGCGGGGCCGCTGCCTATGTGGTGATGCATGCTGCGCGTAGGCAGGAAATCATCGACCTGTACTCGATCGACGCTCCACTGCCGTTGCTGTTGCTGGGCGGAGCCGCGGCACTGGCCTGTGTCATCGCACGTCCGCGGCTGGGATTCGCCGCGTGGGGCATGAGTCTGACCGCGGTGCTGTTGATCGTTTCGTTCGTCATCGTGCCGCAGATCGATGGATCCAGGTCGGCTCGGGATTTCGTCCGCAGGGTGGAAGCCATGACGGCCGGGGATCCGGAAGTCGGCTTTGTCGGCTACAAGGAACAGTATCTGCTGCAGCTGCGTCGGCCGATCACCAACTTCGGCCATGCCCGCTGGCGTGAAGCCGGGCAGGAGACGGCGGATGCTGCGGCCTGGATGGCTCGCAAGCCCGGACGGGTACTGCTGGTCGATGCCACGGCCGTGGAGCAGTGTTTCCGTTCGGCGACCGTTCGTGAAGTAGGCGATGCCAGCCGCGAGCTCTGGTACCTGGTGTCCGGTCAGGCCAACCCGGAATGCGTCGAGCAAGGCCGGGCCGATGCGGCCATCCAGTACACGCCCCCGCACTGACCAATCCCTGATCGGCTTTCGATGTGAATTCTGCAAGCCATTGATGGCTATGATCCGGTGCGGAGCCTGTGCCACAATCGGGCAAAGCTGCTGCGCGACCCTCTCTCAATTCCCATAACTGGCTTCAAGGCGCGCGGCGGGAGGATGAGCCCATGACTGTCGCACGCTGTTTCGCCCTTGATGTCCGCGAAGCCCCGGACACACGTGCGTGTGCGCTCTCTGTCTCCCGGGAAATTCAGCCGCACTGACCTCAAGCGCGACGCTCAACGCAACATGGCGCGCGAACCGACCAAGATGGACACGGTGGGGATGCCTACGCAGCCAGGCATCTACACACCACCGCCGCCGACGCGGCGACCACGGGTCGGTGCAGATGTGTTGCTCACGAAAGCCGCGGTCGATTTCCAGAATCCCCCGACCGACGATGCTGACGAACTGGGGCGGCTGAACCTTGAAGCGCTGCGCGAGGCCATCGGCCTCGACAATTTCTTCGTCGCTCTGTTCAACGCCCGGCAGGACGCGATCGAGAAGATAGTCGGTGCCAGCAGTCTGTTCGCGCCTTTCAATCCCGGCGTGCTGACTGGCGAGTCGCTGGCCGAGCTGCCTTATCTGCGCGAGCGACTCGAACACATCCGCGTCGTGGAAGTTCGTGACACTGCGCAGCCGCGGCGTGAGCTGGCAGCAGAAGCGGCGCGGTTCGCTTCGATGCAGGTGGGCGCAGTGCTGTTTGCAGGCTTTGCGGTCCGCGGACGGATCGCCGGCTTCATCGCCATGTGCTCCACCCGCCCGCGCGAGACCTGGGATGCGAATCTGCATCTGATGCTGAAACTGCTCGCATCGAGCTACGCGAGCGGTCTCGAGCGGCACAACTATCACGCGCAGTTCCGCGATCTGGAAGAACGCAGCGAACTGGCGCTCTACGGTGCCAACGACGGTCTGTGGGATTTCGACATGGAGCGGATGACCACATATTTCTCGCCGCGCTGGATCTCGATGCTCGGCTATTCGAACGAAGAGATCGAGCCGCTGGTCGACTGGCAGCAGCTCGTCCACCCGGAAGATCTGCCGCGCGTGCAGGCGGCGCTGCGCGATCACCTGTCGGGCAAGGAGCCGCTGTTCGAAAGCGTGCACCGCCTGAAGCATCGCGACGGCCTGTGGCTCTGGGTGGTCAGCCGTGCCAAGGCACGCGTGGATCAGCACGGTCGCGCGCGGCGCATTGTCGGTGTGGACCTGGACGTTACGGAGCGCAAGCTCTACGAAGATGCATTGTTCCGAGAAAAGGAAAGCGCACAGATCACCCTGCAGTCCATCGGCGATGGCGTGATCACCACCGATTCGAACTGTCGCATCGAGTATCTGAATCCGGTTGCAGAGCAGCTTACCGGCTGGCGCCTCGAACACGCGCAGGGCAGGGTGGTGGACGAGATCTATCGCAGCTTCCACGAAGAAACCTGCGAACCATTGGAAAATCCGCTCGCCGTCGCGATCCGGCGTACCCGTGCGATCAAATCTGTGCGCCCGACGTTGCTGATCCGGCGTGACGGCAACGAGCTGTATATCGAAAGCTGCGCCTCACCCATCCGCGATGGGTCGGGAGCGGTATGCGGCGGTGTGCTGGTGTTCCATGACGTGAGCGAAAGTCGCGAACTCAATCGCAAACTGTCGTATCACGCAAGCCACGACATTCTCACGGGGCTGGTGAATCGTCGCGAATTCGAATCGCGGCTGGAACGCGCCCTGAAGAGCGCTCGGGCACGCGAGTCGTCCTTTGCGCTGTGCCATATCGATCTGGATCAGTTCAAGATCATCAACGACAACTGCGGTCACAGTGCCGGCGACGCATTGCTCGGACAGGTCGGTGCGCTGCTGAAGTCCAAGATCCGCTGGCGCGATACGGTGGCGCGTCTGGGCGGCGATGAGTTCGGCGTGCTGCTGGAAAGCTGCTCGCTCGAAGAAGCAATTCGCAATGCCGAGGCGCTGCGCGAAGCGATCCGCAACTACAAGTTCGTCTGGGAAGAGCGCACGTTTCGCCTGGGCGCGAGCATCGGCGTTGTGCCGCTGTCGCCTGAGAATGAAGACGTGGCCTCGCTCTTGTCGGCGGCGGACAGCGCCTGTGCAGCAGCGAAGGAAAGCGGTCGAAATCGCATCTACAGCTTCCAGGAAAACGACATCGATCTGATGCGGCGGCGCCGCGAAATGCAGTGGGCCGCGCGCATCAACAACGCGCTCGAAGACAGCCGCTTCGAGATCTATCGCCAGGTCATCCAGCCACTGCAGACGCCGCATCCGGGCCTGCACTACGAACTGCTGCTGCGGATGCGCGATGAAGCCGGCAAGATTGTGTCGCCGGACCAGTTCATTGCCGCGGCCGAGCGTTACGGTCTCACCCCGAACATCGACCGCTGGATGATCGAACACGCATTGCGCTGGCTGGTGTCCGAAGCGGATGAGCGCGAGAAGCTCGCGATGTGTTCCATCAATCTGTCAGGTCAGAGTCTCGGCGACGACAAGTTCCTGCCGTTCGTGATCGACCATTTCCATCGCAGTGGCATCGACGCGTCGAAGATCTGCTTCGAGATCACGGAAACCGCGGCGATCGCCAGCTTTTCGCAGGCCAACCGTTTCATTCATGCATTGAAGGAACTGGGCTGCCGCTTCGCGCTGGATGATTTCGGCACCGGCCTGTCTTCGTTCGGTTACCTGAAGCACTTCCCTGTGGACTTCCTCAAGATCGACGGCAGCTTCGTCAAGGAGATCCTGCACGATCCCATCGACCGCGAGATGGTGCGCTCCATCAACGAGATCGGTCACCTCACCGGCAAGCAGACCATTGCCGAGTTCGCGGAGAACGCTGAGATAATCGAAATGCTGCGCAGCCTCGGTGTGGATTACGCCCAGGGATTCGGTATTGCCACGCCGCAGCGTGTCTTGCGCGCGACGGGGAGCTGATTCCAGTCACACGATTGTGACTGCCTGATCGGACACGCGATAACCGGTCGCCTCACGTTTCCTTACGTGATGGCCTCTTCCACGGACTCTTCGTCGGCAACGTGATGTCGCGGCGGCAATGCGCGCCAGGCTGCGATGACGCGTTGCGCATCGATGCCCATGATGCTGCGTTCGCCATCGACTTCTCCCTGCAGCACGACGGCACAGGTATTTCGGCCACCGGGACGATAACGACTGGGCAATGCGTCGGCGAACAGCGTGACGACGGGGCAGCCGACCGCCGCAGCGATATGCGCCGGACCGGTATCGACTGAAATCATGCTGTCTGCATGTTCCAGCAGCGGTACCAGTACGGTCACCGGGAGATCGTTGGCGACATTGTGGAGGTCGCGAACACCCGCCAGACGAATGATGTCTTCATTCAGCGCATGTTCGTGCGGCACGCCCAGCAGCACGATGGCGCAGTCGGGTTGCGATTCACGCACAGCGCGGATGACGGTGGCCCATCGATCCTCAGGCCAGTATTTCTTGTTGGTGCTGCGCTGGCGGTTCCAGGAACGCATGGTGCGTTTGTTGCCCGCCTGGATCGCAACGAGAGGTCGATCCAGCAGGCGATAACGGATGAGCCATGGGCGCAATGATTCACGCATGGATTCCGTCACGCGCAGCACTGCGGCGCCGCGACGCGGTGAAGTCAGGGCAGGGCATGTCGTACGAATTGCAGCCGGTGTTTCGTCGGCGAAGCGCTCGAAATGTTCTGCGTCGTGTTCGCCGGGCAGGCGGGGCAGAAGACTGAAATCGGCAACCCATGGATCGGCGATGCCGCCGCGCCGCAAAAGACTGCGTCCTACATCGTGTGCATGTGCAAACCAGGTCGGTACGGGGGCACGCGCCCGAAGCCAGCGCACCAGCCGCTGTTGGTCCGGGCTGAGCCAATAAGGGCGGCGGCGGCTGCCGACCACCTGGATCTCACCGACGCCGGGTTGCCCCCGCAGCAGCGGTTCGGTCCAGGTGCCCGAACTGACCAGATCCACCGGCACGCCGAAACGATCGTGGAGTCGGCGGATCATCGCGGTCAGCAGCACCATGTCGCCAAGCGCACCGAAGCGCACGAGAAGAACGCGTTCTGGTTGCTGCGGTGTGGCGAGGGTTGTCATCGGTTCTGTGTATTGTGCCCCTGCGGCCCGGTCCCCGGGCCGGAACTCGTCGCTGCTGTCCCTCGGCTTTGCGACGCGCTGCGTACAATCTACCCCCATTCCCTCCACGTTGTGCAAGGGTTTTACAAGCCGAGCCGACGCGGTGCGCGAACGGCCGGCACGTTGCGTTCATCCCTTGCTTGCGGCGCGCGGATGCCACTGCTACTTTGCTGCGGAGATGCGCTGGCGCACCTGTGTTTTGCGCGGCCTCTCGCTCTCGCTCGACTGCCGCAGACTCCGGTCTGCCTGAAGTCGTCCCAGAAGACTGGAATCGCAGATGGTTCGCAGGTGCCGTCTGTTTCAACCCATTGGAGATTGTCATGAGCTTCAGTTTGCCGACGCTGCCTTATTCGCACTCTGCCCTGGCCGAACGCGGCATGTGCCAGGAAACCCTGGAATTGCACCACGGCAAGCATCATCAGGCCTATGTCACGGCGCTCAACGGCCTGGTGGAAAAGAATGATGCGCTCAAGGGCAAGTCGCTCGAAGAACTGGTGAAGCTCTCCTACGGCAAGGAAGACCTCACGCCGGTCTTCAACAATGCAGGCCAGCACTGGAATCACACCTTCTTCTGGAATTCGCTGTCGCCCAACGGTGGCGGCATTCCCGGCGCGCTGGAACAGAAGATCACGGCGGACTTTGGCGGCGTCGATCAGTTCAAGGCGCAGTTCAAGGCCGCGGCTCTCGGCCAGTTCGGCTCGGGCTGGGCCTGGCTGATCCAGGGCAAGGACGGCAAATTGAAAATCACCAAGACGCCGAATGCAGGAACGCCGATCGCCACCGATGAAGGCAAGCCGCTGCTGGTGCTCGACGTGTGGGAACACGCGTACTACGTGGACTTCCGCAACCGCCGCCCGGACTTCACGGACAACTTCCTCAATCGCCTGGCCAACTATGAGTTCGCGGCCGCGAATCTGAAGTAAACCCCGCGCAGCGGGTTTACGGTGATGAGGTGACGGGGCGGCGGCTGCGACCAACCTCGCTGCATGTTGTCGGTTGCGGCCGTCGTTGAGATTGCCGCAGATTCAGTGACGAAGGTGACGAAGATCAGAGGTGACGCGACTATCGCGAACAACATCCTCTGCCTTCGTCACTCACGTCACTTTCGTCACCCTCGTCACTCCAATGCAAATCGCATCGAAAGGTCCACCGCCTTCACATGCTTGGTGAGGCCGCCCACACTGATGAAATCCACGCCGGTTTCGGCGATCGGGCGCAGCGTCTGCAGCGATACGTTGCCGGAGGCTTCCAGCGTCACGTGCCCGGGATGAGCACGATTGATGGCGACCGCTTCGCGCAGCATGTCGAGCGAGAAATTGTCGAGCAGAACGCGATCGATGTCGGTTTCGAGGGCCTCACGCAGCTGCTCGAGTGTTTCGACTTCCACTTCGACCAGCCGTTGACCGGCGACGTCGCGTGCATGCGCAACCGCAGCACGGAGCGATCCGGCTGCGGCAATGTGGTTTTCCTTCACGAGAATCGCATCGAACAATCCGATCCGGTGATTGACCCCGCCACCGCATGCCACTGCATATTTCTGCGCAAGGCGCAGTCCGGGCAGCGTCTTGCGAGTGTCGAGAATGCGTGCATTGGTGCCCGCGACGGCATCGACGTATTCGCGCGTGGCCGTGGCCGTGGCCGACAGCGTCTGCAGAAAATTCAGCGCGGTACGCTCGCCGGTGAGTATCGCGCGAGCCGGTCCGGCAAGTTCGCAGAGCGTCTCTCCGGATATCACCCGATTGCCATCCGACGCCTGCCACACGATCCGGATCGTGGGGTCGAGTTGACGAAATACGGCATCGAACCACGGGCGTCCGCACAGCACCGCGTTTTCGCGCGAAATCACCGTGGCGCGTGCCGATCGATCTTCCGGAATCAGGGAAGCCGTGAGATCGCCGCTGCCGACATCCTCGGCGATGGCCCGTGCTGCCTGAACCTCGATATCAGCGGGAAGTTTCACGGTATTCATGCGGGCGATTAGAGCACACGGGAAGCTGAAGTGACGCAGTGGACCGGTCGAAACGCCCGCGAATGCCGATGGTGGCACCGTCCCGTTGAACATTCGCGGCACGGTCCCCATAATCGCTCACGCGCACGCTGGTCGTGCAACTACCTATGTCCGTGCCGTCTTCCCCGCCTGCCGTCGCATCGCCATGCATCAAGATCTGTGTGCTCGATGCGCACAACGTCTGTGTCGGTTGCGGCAGGAGCCTGAGTGAAATTGCCGCCTGGTCGCGCCTGTCGCCCGAGGAGCAGCGCGAAATCTGCCGCGTGGCCGCCGAGCGCAAACTGAAGACCGGCACCGTCTAGCGCGAATCCGCATCCTTTCGTTTCGAGGTAATCGACCGTGGACGTCATCGAACGCATCAAGTCTCAGCTCTCAGCCAATCCCGTTCTGCTCTACATGAAGGGCACACCGGATTTTCCGCAATGCGGCTTTTCCGCTGCCGCTGTGCGCGCCCTGAGCGCTTCCGGTACCAGTTTCGCCCACGTCAATATTTTCGAAGATCCGGAACTGCGCGAGGCACTCAAGCAGTACTCGAACTGGCCCACCTATCCGCAGCTGTATGTGAACGGCGAACTGATCGGCGGTTCCGACATCATCATCGAGATGTACAACAGCGGCGAACTGCAGAAGGTCCTGGCAGAAGCAAAGTGACCCTGGAGGGGTGACGAGCAGGAGAGTTGATCTCTGAACGCCACGCTCAACCGTCTTGCCCGTCACTCGTCACGCGCATTCAGTCCTGCCGCGCTGAATGCATTGCAGACCTTGCAGAACAACTCCGCCGTCTGCTGGGCGTCATACAGGGCCGAGTGCGCCTGAGTCGAATCCCACGCAATTCCCGCAGCCTGCAGTGCTTTCGACAACACCGTCTGGCCATACACGGCGCCTGCCAGCGTGGCCGTGTCGAAACTCGAGAATGGATGGAACGGACTGCGCTTGATGCCGGTGCGCGCAATCGCCGCATTGAGAAAGTTGAGATCGAAGGCGGCGTTGTGGCCGACCAGTACGGCGCGGGTGCAATCGCTGTCTTTCATGACCTGCCGGATGTCCTTGAACAGCCGCGACAGTGCTTCCTTCTCGTCAATGGCCGGGCGCAGCGGATGGTAGGGATCGATGCCGGTTACGGCGAGCGACGCCTCTTCAATTCGAGCGCCGGGAAATGGCGCAACGTGATAGCGCCAGCCTTCGCCCGGCCGCAATGTGCCGTCCGGCTGAATCTCCACCAGCACCGCGGCGATTTCCAGCAGCGCGTCGGTATTTGGATTGAACCCGCCGCATTCCACGTCGACGACTACGGGCAGAAAACCGCGGAAGCGGCGCGCCATGGGGGAAAGCTGGGTCAAGGACGACTCCATTGGTGATACGAGTTGCAAGTGATACAGGTGATGAACGCCACCGGAAGCTCCAGATCCGCGTCATCACCTGTATCACCTTCATCACGTTTCACGGCGCCATCTTCCAGTTCAGCATCTCACCGGCGCGAAACGGCACCAGCTGATCGGCAGCAAATCCATAGCTCGCGGGTACCTGCCACGGTTCACGCACCAGAGTGATGCGTTCGGTGTTACGCGGCAGACCGTAGAAATCGGGCCCACGCAGCGACGCGAAAGCCTCCAGGTATTCCAGACGTCCGGCTTCCGCGAAGGCCTCGGCATAAAGTTCGATGGCTGCGTGCGCCGAGAAAATGCCCGCGCACCCACATGTCGTCTCCTTGGTGTGACGTGCGTGCGGTGCACTGTCAGTGCCCAGAAAGAACCGCGGGTCATCGCCGGTCGCCGCCTCGATCAGGGCGCGACGATCGCGCTCGCGTTTGAGTACCGGCAGGCAGTAGTGGTGTGGGCGGATACCGCCCTGGAACAGCGCGTTGCGATTCAGCAGCAGATGCTGCGGGGTGACGGTGGCGCCGATGCCGGCGCGCGCGCTGGTGACGAACTGGACGGCTTCGCGCGTCGTGACGTGCTCGAACACGATTTTCAGCCGGGGAAATCGCTCGGCGATCCGCGCCAGCACGCGATCGATGAAGATGCACTCGCGGTCGAAGACATCGACGTCGCCATCAGTGACTTCGCCATGCACCTGGAAGACCAGCCCGCATTCCTCCATGGCTTCCAGCGCCGGAAAGATTTTCTCGATGGCCGTGACGCCCGCGTCTGAATTGGTTGTGGCGCCCGCAGGGTACAGCTTGGCGCCGACGATGAAGCCGCTGGCCTTCGCGGCCAGGATTTCCTGCGGCGACATCGTGTCCGTCAGATACAGCGACATGAGCGGCTGAAACGCCCGCCCGGCCGGGACCGCGGCAAGAATACGATCGCGATACGCCGACGCCTGCGCCACCGTCGTCACCGGCGGTTTGAGATTCGGCATGATGACGGCGCGCGCGAACTGCTGCGCGGTAAAAGGCACGACGCTGCTCATGTGCGCTCCATCGCGCACATGCAGATGCCAGTCGTCGGGACGAATTAGCGTGAATGAGGACATGAAGAGGCTACCGGCTCCTGGCAACTGGCCAGCGACGAGGATGCTTCCTCACTTTCTGGCGCTGGCCAGCTTACCAGTCGCACGTTGAGCAGTCGCCTTCCCGGACAGCAGGTCGTGATCGAGCAGCAGCTGCATGCTGTAGCGCACCCCGAACCCGGTGAAATCCGTCGGGACGTGTGCGAGTCCGCCGGTTCGATTGCTCGCGGCCAGATCGATGTGAATCCACGGAATGCTCTGCGGCACGAAGCGATTGAGAAAACGCGCTGCCAGAATGTGATCGCCCTTGCTGTCGAGCGTGCATTGCATGACGTCCGCCACGTTCGATTCCAGATCGGCGTCGAAATCGGCGTCCATGGGAAATGGCCAGACGCGTTCGCCGCTGGCGGCGCCAGCCTCGAGCAGTACCGGATGCAGCGTCGGACGATTCGTGAATACACCGCTGTAGCGTTCGGTCAGCGCCATGATGCAGGCGCCGGTGAGCGTCGCGTAGTCGATGATGAGTTCCGGTTTGTCGCGCGCGGCCAGAGCCAGCGTATCGGCCAGCGCCATGCGTCCTTCGGCGTCGCTGTGAATGACCTGGATCGTGGTGCCGTTGGCGGCGCGAACGACCTCCTGCGGGCGGTAGGCGCGCGCGCCGATTTCGTTTTCGCTGATGGCGAGCCAGCAATCGATATCGAACGGTACTTTGAGTGCACTCAGGGCCAGCAACGTGCCGACGGCCACGGCGCTGCCCTGCATGTCTTCGTGCATGTGGAGCATCGACTTGTGCGGCTTGAGATTGATGCCGCCGGTGTCGAAGCAGATGCCTTTGCCGACCAGTGTCAGTCTGGGCGCAGTGCGGTTGCGACGGGGTGCGCGATAGCGCAGTCGCACGATGGCTGCATCATTGCTGTCGTTGGCGCGTGCCACGGCGAGAAAGGCACCGGCACCCAGGCGTCGCAGGTTATTGCGCTCAAACGTGGTCATGCCCCAGCCCTCACGTCGGGCGAGCTGGTTCAATGCCCGCCGATAGCCGCGGCTGTTCAACACGTTGGGCGGCAGCACCGTCAGCCACCGTGCCAGATGATTGCCGCGGTCTGTGGCCAGCAGCCGTGCGGTGTCGACCTGTGCCGCGCCGGACAAGGTGATGCGTTCGAGCGGAATTGTCCGTGCGGGCCGGGATTTTGCCTGGGGGAGGGGGGCCGATCCCGCCAGTGCGGCGGCACTCATGGCTTCCAGCACCCGGGTCTGTTGCCCTGCCTTCAAGCCAGGCGCGGCAACAAGAATGCGGCGTGGTTTGCCCGCGGCGAGTTCCTTCCAGGCTTTCGCAGCCGCACTCAGCAGTTCGAATGTCGCTGCCTGCGGATCGATGAACGCCACGACGAGCCTGGTCAGCCCGGAGGAGACACGGCTGCTCAGCAGGTGGACCGGGCCGTCGGAACTGGCTTGCCGGTGCAGTTTCCTCAGCAAGTCGCCAAAGGGGAGCGCCGAGAGTTCGGCCGGCGGTCGACCGCGATCGACGAAGATCACACAGCCATCATGGGCTTCGAGCTGCCGCTGGTTGAGTGCTGTGCGCCGCTGCTCGATTCGTACGTTGCGCTCTGCGGGAAGTAATTCCACCTAGGGCCTTTTCTTGACGTCAAAAATGCAAACTCCGATGATACGCGGGCTTCTTCTGGCGGGTGTAATTGAGTGAATCCGCTGGAAAAGCTCTCGCAATGGAGCGAGTTCCGAAGCGAGCGCCCTGGACCAGATCCGCGCCAGGCGCAACCCTCGCCTCATCGCAGCGGAAATGCACTTTGCGCTGCGCCTTCGAAGCTTCGTCAGGACGGCACGCTTCGATCCCCGCCAACCAGGCTTGGCCAACGAGTAGCAGTAGTACACGCATGTCTGAACCCTCACGGCTGGACGATCTGGATCCCCAGGAAACCAGCGAATGGCTTGAATCCATCGACTCGGTTCTGAAGACGCACGGTGCCGAACGTGCCCACTTCCTGCTGGAACGTCTCATCGACTACGCGCGCCGCTCCGGTGCGTATCTGCCCTACAAGCCGAACACGGCTTACGTAAACACCATTTCCGGTGCACGCGAGAAGGAATATCCGGGCAACCGGACCATCGAACGGCGCATCGAGGCGTACCTGCGCTGGAATGCCATGGCGATGGTGGTGCGTGCCAATCGCAAGAGTTCGGAATACGGCGGCCACATCGCCACGTATGCCTCGGCCGCCACGCTGTATGAGGTCGGTTTCAATCACTTCTGGCGGGCGCCGTCTGACAAGCATCCCGGCGACATGATCTATTTCCAGGGTCACGCGTCCCCCGGCATTTACTCGCGGGCGTATCTGGAAGGCCGCCTGAGCGATGACCATCTCGATCATTTCCGTCAGGAAGTCGCCAGCGAGCATGGCCTGAGTTCCTATCCGCATCCCTGGCTCATGCCGGATTTCTGGCAGTACCCGACCGTCTCGATGGGTCTGGGCCCGATGATGGCGATCTATCAGGCGCGCTTTCAGCGGTATCTCGAACACCGCGGCATCGTGCCCGTGTCCGACCGCAAGGTCTGGGCATTCCTCGGCGACGGCGAGATGGACGAGCCGGAGTCCATGGGCGCGCTCACGATGCCCGTGCGCGAGAAGCTCGACAACCTCGTATTCGTCATCAACTGCAATCTGCAACGCCTCGACGGCCCGGTCCGCGGCAACGGCAAGATCATTCAGGAACTCGAAGCTGCGTTCCTCGGTGCCGGCTGGAACGTCATCAAGGTCGTATGGGGTTCGCGCTGGGATCCGCTGTTTGCACGCGATACCAAAGGTCTGCTGCAGCGACTGATGGAAGAGTGCGTCGACGGCGAATATCAGAACTTCAAGGCCAAGGGTGGCGCGTACACGCGTGAGAAATTCTTCGGCAAGTATCCTGAGCTCAAGGAAATGGTCGCCAACATGTCGGACGATGACATCTGGCGTCTCAACCGTGGCGGCCACGACTACAAGAAGGTCTGGAACGCCTACGACGCGGCCGTGAATCACAAGGGCCAGCCCACCGTCATCCTCGCGAAGACCGTCAAGGGCTTCCTGATGGGTCGCTGGGGCGAAAGTCAGAATCCCACGCACCAGCAGAAGAAGCTCGACGATGAAGCCCTGCGTGAATTCAGCAAGCGCATCTACATGGATGTGACGGACAAGGAAGTGGCCGAAGCCGCGTTCAAGAAGCCGGCAGAAGACAGCGTCGAAATGAAGTACCTGCGTGAGCGCCGCGAGCTGCTCGGCGGGTCGCTGCCGCAGAGACGCAATGCCGCGCCGCCGCTCGACGTGCCGCCGCTCGAGGCGTTCGATGCGCTGCTGCAAAGCTCCGGTGATCGCGAGATCTCCACGACCATGGCGCTGGTGCGCATTCTGCAGGTCCTGATCAAGGACAAGAACATCGGCAAGCTCGTCGTGCCGATCATTCCCGATGAGGCTCGCACCTTCGGCATGGAAGGCATGTTCCGCCAGATCGGCATCTATTCCTCGATCGGGCAGCTGTACACGCCGCAGGATTCCGACCAGCTGATGTTTTACAAGGAAGACCAGAAGGGTCAGATCCTCGAGGAAGGCATCAACGAAGGTGGCGCGATGTCGTCGTTCATCGCAGCCGGCACGGCATACGCCAATCACGGCGTGAACATGGTGCCGTTCTACATTTACTACTCCATGTTCGGTTTCCAGCGGGTCGGCGACTTCATCTGGGCCGCCGGCGACAGTCAGACCCGCGGCTTCCTCATTGGCGGCACAGCGGGTCGCACCACGCTCGCGGGTGAAGGCCTGCAGCACCAGGATGGTCACAGCCACGTGCTGTCGTCCACGGTGCCCAACTGCGTGTCCTACGATCCCACTTTTGCCTATGAGCTCGCCGTGATCGTGCAGGACGGCATGCGCCGCATGTTCGCGAACCAGGAAGATGTCTTCTATTACATCACCTGCATGAACGAGAACTACCTGCACCCGGCCATGCCGAAAGGTGTCGAGCAGGGCATTCTCAAGGGTATGTATCTGCTCAAGGCGGGCGGCAAGGGCAAGGTGCGCGTCAATCTGCTCGGCGCAGGCACCATCCTCAACGAAGTCATCAAGGCCGCAGAGATCCTCGAGAAGGATTACGGCGTGCCCGCTGACATCTTCAGCGTGCCGAGCTTCAACGAGTTGCGTCGCGACGCGCTCGATGCCGAACGCAGCAATCAGCTCAATCCGGACAAGCCGCCTCGCGTGCCGTACGTGCGCGAATGCCTCGGCGACCGGACCGGTCCGTTCATCGCCGCCACGGATTACATGAAGATCCTCGCCGATCAGATCCGTCAGTGGGTGCCGGGTCGTTACGTCGTGCTTGGCACGGATGGATTCGGTCGCAGCGATTGCCGTGACCAGCTGCGCTATCACTTCGAGGTGAACGCGGCGTACATCGTGGTCGCTTCGCTGCGCGCGCTCGCGGATGAAGGCAAGCTCGACATGAAGACCGTGCTGGCCGCGATGAAGACCTTCGGCATCGATCCGGCCAAGCCGAATCCGGTGACGCAGTGATGAAGGGACTGTCGGGCGCTGGGCTCTGGGCTCTGGCCAGAGATCAGGCGTGTCCGGCATGGTGTGTCAGTTGCATTGGCTCTGGCCCTCGCCAGAGCCCAGTACCCAGTGCCCAGTAGCCCATGTCTCAAAAAATTTCTGTTCCCGATCTCGGCGATTTTCACGATGTCGAAATCATCGACGTACTGGTGAAGCCGGGCGACAAGATTGACGTCGACACGCCGTTGCTCACGATTGAAACCGAGAAGGCCACGATGGACGTGCCGTCCACCAGCGCCGGTATCGTGAAGTCGGTCGCCGTGCAGAAGGGCGGGCGCGTTTCCAAAGGCAGCGTGATTCTGGAGATTGAAGACACGGCCGGGGGCCCGGGGCCAGAGGCTGGAGATCAGAAAGCGGCAGTTGCCGCGCCTGAGTCCAGAGCGCCTGCTGCTTCTTCACCCCCTGCCTCCAGCCCCCAGTCCGCAGCTGTGCCTTCCGGCGCTGCTTCCAGCATCACCGTGCCGGATCTCGGCGACTTTCATGATGTCGAGGTTATCGATGTTCTGGTGAAGGTTGGCGACAGGATCGAGGTCGACACACCGTTGCTCACGCTCGAAACCGAGAAGGCCACCATGGACGTGCCTTCGACCGGAGCCGGCACTGTGAAGGCGATCGCGGTGAAAAAGGGCGATCGGGTATCGAAAGGCTCGAAGATTCTCGAAGTGGAATCGCTGGGTGCAGCGCCTGCTGCCGCAGCGCCGGCTGCCACGCCCCCCGTGTCAGCCCCCGCGAAGGCACCACCAGCGCCGGCGGCTGCACCTGCAACTGCGCCTGCTCAATCCGCGCCGCGAGCCGCTGCGCCTGCGGTGATCAACGAAGCCGGTTTCGCGAAAGCCCACGCCAGCCCGTCGGTGCGGCGTTTCGCGCGTGAACTGGGCGTGGACCTGAGCAAGGTGACAGGCTCCGGTCTGAAAGGTCGAATCACCGCGGACGACGTCAAAGGCTGGGTCAAGCGGACACTCGGTTCCGGCGTGGCAGCAGGCGGTGGCGGCACGTTGCCCAAGGTGCCTGAAGTCGATTTCTCGAAGTTCGGCGCCATCGACGTCAGACCGCTGGGCCGCATTCAGAAGATTTCCGGCCCGCGTCTGCAGGCAAGCTGGCTGAATGTGCCGCACGTTTGGCAGATGGACGAGGCGGACATTACCGAACTCGAAGCCACGCGCAAGAAACTCAAGGACAAGGCTGAGAAGGAAGGCATCAAGCTGACGCCGCTCGCCTTCATTCTGCGTGCCTGCGTGAAGGCACTGCAGGAGTTTCCGGTCGTCAACAGTTCGCTCGATCCCAACGGCCAGAATCTGGTGTGGAAAAAGTACCTGCACCTGGGCTTCGCTGCCGATACGCCGAATGGCCTGGTCGTACCGGTGATTCGCGATGCGGACCGGAAGGACATTTACGAGATCGCACGCGATCTCGCGACGCTTTCGGCCAAGGCGCGCGATGGCAAACTGAGCGCTGCCGAAATGCAGGGCGCGTGCTTCACCGTATCGAGTCTCGGCGGCATTGGCGGCACGTCGTTCACGCCCATCATCAATTCGCCGGAAGTGGCGATCCTGGGCGTGGCGCGCTCGGCCATGAAGCCCGTCTACCAGGACGGGCAGTTCGTGCCGCGGCTGATCCTGCCGTTCACATTCGCCTATGACCATCGAGTCATCGACGGGGCCCTCGGCGCGCGCTTCACCACATTCCTGTCGAACGCGCTCGCGGACGTGAAGGGATTGCTGGAAGCAGTACCGTGAGCGGATCGGGACTGCTGGGCGCTGATCTCTGGGCGCTGGCCAGAGATCGGAAATGCCCGGCCTTGCATATCAACCATTCAGGCTCGGCCTCTGGCCGATGCCCAGTACCCAGAGCCCACTAGCCCATGTCTTCTCTAGACGTTCTCGTTCCCGATCTCGGCGACTTCAAGGAGGTGGAAGTCATCGACGTGCTGGTGAAGCCCGGCGATACCATTGAAGTCGAAACGCCGCTGCTCACACTCGAAACCGAAAAGGCGACCATGGATGTGCCGTCGTCCGCCGCAGGCGTCGTGAAATCGGTCGCCGTGAAGAAGGGCGATCGTGTCTCCAAAGGTGCCCTCGTGTTGACGCTCGATGCAGCGGACGCACCGAAGGCGCAGAAACCCGCTGCGGATGACAAGGCATTCACCGAGACTCTGGTTCGCGAGGCTCCTGTATCCAGGCCGACTCCGGCCACTCCCGCGCCGCAGGCCGACAAAGGTTCGTATGAGTTCGATATCGTAGTGCTCGGCGCAGGACCCGGTGGTTACACCGCGGCATTCCGTGCTGCCGACCTCGGTATGAAGGTCGCGCTGATCGAGCGCTGGCCGACACTGGGCGGTGTCTGTCTGAACGTCGGCTGCATTCCGTCGAAAGCATTGCTGCACGCTGCGAAGGTAATCGAAGAAGCGGAAGAAATGCACATGGCGGGCATCGACTTCGGCAAGCCGAAGATCGATACGACCAGGCTGCTGGCGTGGAAGAGCAAGGTGGTCGGCAAGCTGACTGGCGGGCTCGCCATGATGTCGAAGCAGCGCAAGGTCGAGATCATTCGCGGCACCGGCGTGTTCACTTCGCCGCACGAAATCGAAGTCAGTGATACGGCGACGGCGGTCGGGCAGCAGTCCGCACCGAAGGCCGGCGGCCGCAAGATCACCTTCGCGAACTGCATCATCGCCGCGGGCTCCGAATCGATCAAACTGCCAGGTCTGCCGGACGATCCGCGCATCATCGATTCGACCGGCGCGCTCGAGCTGGATCTGCCGAAGCGGATGCTCGTCGTTGGCGGCGGCATCATCGGCCTGGAAATGGCGACGGTCTATGCATCGCTCGGCACGAAAGTCAGCGTCGTCGAGCTCACCGACGGGCTGATTCCGGGGTGCGACCGCGATCTGGTGCGGCCGCTGGAAAAGCGCATCGCCAAGAAATACGAGCAGATTCTGGTCAGGACCAAGTGCTCGAAGATCGAGGCGCTCAAGGAAGGTCTGAAGGTTACCTTCGAGGGCGACAAGGCCCCCGAGCCGCAGATCTACGACAAGGTGCTGGTGGCCGTTGGCCGCAGCCCGAACGGCAAGCGCATCAATGCGGAAGCGGCCGGCGTGACGGTGAACGAGCGTGGCTTCATTCCCGTCGACAAACAGATGCGCACGAATGTGCCGCACATCTTTGCGATCGGCGACATCGTCGGTCAGCCCATGCTGGCTCACAAGGCGACGCACGAAGGCAAGGTCGCCGCCGAGGCGGCACACGGCGAGAAGAGTTTCTTCGATGCCCGCGTGATTCCTTCCGTGGCCTATACCGATCCGGAAATTGCCTGGGTCGGCGTGACCGAGACCGAAGCGAAAGCACGCGGTCTCGAAATCGGCAAAGCGACGTTCCCATGGTCCGCCAATGCGCGCTCCCTGACCCTGGCCCGCGACGAAGGCCTGACCAAACTCATTTTCGACAAGCAGACCCATCGGGTGATCGGCTGCGGCATCGTGGGTCCGAACGCGGGCGATCTGATTGCCGAGGCCGCGCTGGCGATTGAAATGGGTTGTGACGCGGCGGACATCGGCATGACCATCCATCCGCATCCCACCCTTTCCGAAACCATCGGTCTGACGGCCGAAGCGTTCGAAGGCACGATCACGGACCTGTATATCCCCAGGAAGAAGGCATGAGGCTTGAGCTCGGGCCCGTGAGGCTCGAGCCGGCCATGCTCTGATCGCTTCGCTCTCGGGCCCGCCGTCTCACAGCCCGTCGTGCTTTGGCTCTTTCGGCCCAGCGCCAGTGGCACATTCGGGAGGTACAATCCCGCGCACATCCCATAACCAACCACTACAGGGGAGAGCGCCGTGGATTTCAACAAGCTCATCGCACGCGTCAAAGCCATTCTGCTGACGCCGAAGACCGAATGGCCTGTCATTGCCGACGAACCGGCGACGACGGCCGATCTCTACAAGAACTACATTCTGATTCTCGCGGCGATCACGCCCATCTTCAGTTTCGTGAAGCTCAGTCTGATCGGCGTGAGCATGCCGTTCATGGGCACCATGCGCTTCGGCATCGGCGCCGGGCTCACCAACATGGTCGTGGGCTACATCCTGGCGCTGGTCGGCGTGTTCGTGCTCATGCTCATTGTCGATGCACTGGCCCCGACCTTCGGTGGCCAGAAGAATCAGGTGCAGGCGCTCAAGACCGTTGCCTATGCGTACACCGCGAGCTGGGTGGCAGGTGTGGCTCAGGTCCTGCCGTGGCTCGGCGTGCTGATCATGCTGATTGCCAGCCTGTACGGCATCTACCTGCTGTACCTGGGCCTGCCCCACACCATGAAGGCTCCGCAGGACAAGGCGGTGGGCTATACCGTTGTCGTCATCATCGTTGCGATCGTCATCGGCTTCGTCATCAGCCTGATCGTAGGGGGCGTGACGGGCATGGGTGCTGCAATGCGCGGCGGTGCCTTCAGTTCGCACACCGACAGCAGCGATGTCCATTTCGACAAGGACAGCCCGATGGGCAAGCTCGAGCAGTGGAGCAAGAATGTCGAGCAGGCCAGCAAACAGATGGAGGCGGCGCAGAAGTCAGGCGACCAGCAGGCGCAGGCCGATGCCATGAAAAGCATGATGGGTGCGGCGCTGGGCGGTGGCAACGTCGAATCGCTGGCCCCGGATCGGCTCAAGCCATTCCTGCCGGACACCATGCTCGGCATGCCGCGCAAGGAACTCAGTGCCGAGCGCAATGGCGCCATGGGCATGCAGATTTCGCAGGCGGAGGCGACCTATGGCAACGACGACGGTCGCTCGATCCGCCTGGAGATTACTGACACCGGCTCGGCAAAGGGCCTGCTGGGTCTTGCGGGCTGGGCAGGCGTCGAGGGCGAACGGGAGACCAGCAGCGGCTACGAGAAGACTTATCGTCAGGATGGCCGGCTTGTTCACGAGAAATGGGATGGCTCGAACGGTGAATTCTCGGTCATCCTCGGCGATCGCTTCACGGTCGAAGTGAACGGCAACGCCGGCAGCATGGACGAGCTGAAGGCGGCGCTGGCGCAGGTGAATCTCGCGGGTCTCGAAGCCTTGAAGAACGAAGGCGTCAAGGCAGCCAACTGACTGTCGACGGAGGTTTGACGAGTGACGAGGCCGGATTGAGAAATTCTTTCGGCCGCGTCACGTCGTCACTTCAGTTCCATGCTCGTCATCCACGTTCCACTCGCCGGCGGTCCCGACGCACTTCAGGTCGCGGACTGGCCCATGCCGGCGGCAGGCGATGACGAAGTTCTGATCCGGGTTGCAGCGGCGGGTCTGAATCGGGCCGACATTCTGCAGCGCCGCGGACACTATCCCTCGCCCCCGGGCGCGCCTGCCAATCCCGGCCTTGAAGTTGCCGGTGTTGTCGAAGAGGTCGGCGCGAACGTCACGGACTTCAAGCGTGGCGATCTTGTGTGTGCGCTGCTGCAGGGAGGCGGCTACGCCGAGTATTGCGTCGTCAGCGCGAGTCAGGTGCTGCCGGTGCCTGCGGGACTGAACATGGTCGAAGCCGCGGCGCTGCCGGAAGCGTGCTTCACCGTATGGAGCAATCTCTACGAATTCGCCCGGCTGCGGGCCGGCGAATCGTTGCTGGTGCATGGCGGCTCGAGCGGCATCGGCAGCTTCGCGATTCAGATCGCGGCGGCGTTCGGCAGCACAGTGTATGCGACGGCCGGCAGCGATGAAAAAGTCCGTTTCTGTGAAACGCTCGGGGCGCGGGCAATCAACTACCGCACGCAGGATTTTGTGGCCGCAGTGGCCGCATTGACGCAGCAGCGCGGCGTTGATGTGATCCTCGATATGGTGGGTGGCAGCTATCTGCCGCGCAATCTCGCCGCCCTCGCCGTCGAAGGGCGCCTGGTGACCATTGCGACGCAGGGCGGCAGCAAGGCGGAAATCGATTTGCTGCAGGTGATGCAGCGTCGCCTGGTGATTACCGGATCGGCATTGCGCGGCCGCGATACCATGTTCAAGCGAAGTATCAGGGATCAGCTGCTGCAGTCCGTGTGGCCATTGCTTGCCAACGGCACCGTCAGGCCGATTGTCGACCGCACGTTCAGCCTGACCGATGCCAGTGCAGCGCACGCATGGATGGAAAGCGGCGGTCACATGGGCAAGATCGTCCTCACCGTCGCCTGAGTGCGTTGGACAGCCGCCGATCACAGGCGGTATGTTGCGGCCGCGATTTTCCGCGGCTGGCCTTTTCCGGTTCCATGATGACTTCGCAGATTTCCGCGCCTGATCCGCTCGCTGAGCGTTTCCTGAGCACGGCGGGGCGCGCGCGTGTCCACCGCACCATCGAAGAATTGCGCGAGTGGCTCGGCGAGCGTCTGAGCATCGCCACGTCGGTACGCGAGCAGCATTCGCATGGCGAAGCATCGGGACGTCCTTACCCGCCGGACGCGGTGGTGTGGCCAGAGTCGTCGGAAGAAGTCAGCCGCATCGTGCGCACCTGTGCGCAGCACGAAGTGCCGGTCATCGCTTTCGGCGCGGGCACCTCGCTGGAAGGCCACGTCAGTGCGCCGTACGGCGGCATCTGCGTCGATCTGTCGCGCATGAATCAGGTATTGCAGGTGCGGGCAGAAGACTCCGATTGCGTGGTACAGCCGGGCGTCACGCGCGAACAGCTCAATACGTATCTTCGTGACACGGGACTGTTCTTCCCAGTGGATCCGGGTGCCAACGCGAGCATCGGTGGAATGGTGTCGACGCGCGCATCCGGTACCACAACCATTCGCTACGGCGCCATGACGCGCAATGTGCTGGCTCTTCAGGTCGTGCTTGCCGATGGTTCGGTAGTGCGTATCGGTACGCGCGCTGCGAAATCCTCCACTGGTTACGATCTGGTGCGATTGCTGGTGGGCTCGGAAGGCACGCTCGGCATCGTCACGGAGATCACTCTGCGGCTCTACGGAATTCCTGAAGCGATGACCGCGGCGACATGCGTATTCGGCACATTGCGCGGGGCCGTGGACACGGTGGTCGAGATCATTCAGTCAGGAATATCCGTGGCCCGCATGGAGTTTCTGGATGAGCATCAGATCCGTGCGTGCAACCGCTATTCGCAGCTCTCGCTCCCGGAGCAGCCGACGCTGTTTCTGGAGTTCCACGGCACCACTGACAGCGTGCGCGGTCAGACGGCACTCGCCGAGGAAATTGCCAGGGGCCATGGCGGATCGGCCTTCGAGTGGGCCGAGGAACAGAGCGAGCGCGCCCGGCTGTGGAAAGCGCGTCACTCCGCCTACTTTGCCGGTCGTGCCTATCGACCCGGCACCGACTGTCTCATTGCGGATGTATGCGTGCCGATCTCTGCGCTGGCCGATGCGGTAGCGAGCGCGCGGGCCGATATCGACGCCGCCGGATTGCTTGCGCTCATCGTGGGTCACGTCGGGGACGGCAATTTTCACGTGCTGTTTCTGCTCGATCCGAATGTGCCCGAAGAAAAGATACGCGCCGATCAGGTGTACGACGCAATGATCGACCGTGCACTGGCGGCAGGGGGCACCTGCACCGGAGAGCATGGCATCGGCTTCGGCAAACGCACCAAGCTGGTCCAGGAATACGGTGACGACGTCATCGCCCTGATGCGCAGCATCAAGCGCGGCTGGGACCCTGGCTGCATTCTGAACCCCGGCAAGATATTCATCGGCATGCCCTGAGGTTCCTAAGCATCGACATGATGCAGCCGATCGAATTCCGTGCGCCGTGGAGCAAGCCGTTGCGGATCGTGACTGCCGTCACCACGGCCATCCTGCTGGCGACGAGCCTGCTCATCCTGCTGTTGAGTCACAAGGGCACGGGTCTGATGCTTCTCATCGGCGTCGTGCCCCTGTTGTTGCTGGCAATCGCCATCCCGTGTGCCGTTCGCGGCTACGTCCTTACCGACCAGGCCATCATCGTGCGACGCGTGGGCTGGCGTACGCGCCTGCCGCTGAGCGGTCTTCAGTCGGTTTCCGGCGATGCCAATGCAATGCGGGGTTCGCTGCGATTGCTGGGCAACGGCGGGCTGTTTTCGTTTTCCGGCGAATTCTGGAACCGCCGCCTGGGTCGATATCGCGCGCTGGCCACAGACCCGTCGCGTGCCGTCGTACTGCGCTATCCCGGGCGAACCCTCGTCATCACGCCGCACGATCCGCAACAGTTCATCATGCGGGCGCGCACACTGCTGTCCACCTCGCAATTCCGGTGACCGATGAGCGACTTCACCATCTTTCATAATCCGCGCTGCACCAAGAGCCGCGCAGCGCTGGCGCTGCTCCGGGAACATGGCACCGAGCCGCAGATCGTGGAATATCTCAAGACCCCGCCAAGCGCCAGCGAACTCAGGACGATCGTGGCCAGACTGGGCATCAAACCGGAAGAGCTGGTCCGCAAAGGCGAGGATGTCTACAAGGAACTCTATGCCGGCAAAACCCTGACTGATGCGCAATGGATCGCCGCCATGGCGAAGCATCCCATCCTCATCGAGCGTCCGATCGTGGTCAGGGGCAATCGGGCCGTCATTGGCCGGCCGACGGAGAACGTGAAGGATTTATTGAAGTAGCGTCGCACGGCTACCGCAGCGGCTGGCGTTGCGTAGAATGGCCGCCCTTCGTCGCGAGTCTCCCGAAGAGCATTCATCATGAGCATGTCGTTGCGCGAGCAGCTGCTGGCTGCAGGCCTCGTGAGCAAGAAGCAGGCCGAGCAGGCCGAACACCAGGCCAGGCAGAAGCAGCATCATCACAAGAAGGGCAGGGCGCCGGCGCCGAACGAAGCGCAGCAACGGGCCGCAGAGCAGGCGAAGGCCGCCAAGCTGGCGCGCGATCAGGAGCTCAATCGCCAACGTCAGGAGCAGGCTCAGCGCAAGGAGAAGGCAGCGCAGATCAGACAGCTGATCGACGAAAACCGGTTGCCCAAGCTCGAAACCGACGAGTACTTCAATTTCGTGGATCGCGGCAAGATTCGTCGCATGGCGGTGGACGAAGCGCGCCGCACACAGATCATCAACGGCAACGTCGTGATCGTCCGGTTCGAAGGCAAGTACGACGTGGTCATGCCCGATGTCGCCGAACGCATTCGCGAACGCGATCCGCGGGTCGTGGTGAGTCTCAGTTCCGGATCATCGGATCAACCTGCGGAAGACGATCCCTACAAGGACTTCGTCGTTCCCGATGATCTGAAGTGGTAGGGCAGGGAACAGGCGAGAAGGCTACAGGCTACAGGCTACAGGCTACAGGCTACAGGCTACAGGCTACAGGCAGAGGATGTAGGGGTGTAACGTGCAGTGGCCGGAATCCGGATCTTTCCGTCGGTCACTGCACTCGATGACCGTTCAGGCGCGCTGCGTTTGCGCGCCGCCTGCCAACCGTCAACGGTCAACCGCCAACCATCCGTATCACCTTGCCGCCAGCGGCGTGGGAGCCTGCTGGCGCCACTGTGCGATGAATTGGAGAAATTCCTGTTTGTCGTAGCCATTGCGGCCGTGCTCGAACATGGCCGTCGACTGCGATGCCAGTACGTTGCGCTGCGGAGAGACGATCCAGAAATGCGGGGCGCCGCGCGCTTCGGGCAACTGCGAGAAAAAGAATTCGTTGTAGTTCTCATCGCCCACATACACCTTCATGACCACGAAGGTATCGTTGAGCGCGGCTTCGACGTCCGTATTCCTGTTCATGAAACGACTGAGCACATGGCACCAGTGACACCAGTCGCCGCCGGCGATGATCAGCACCAGCTTGTTCTCGGCGCTCGCCTGCGCGATGGCCTGGTGATACTGAGCAAACGGATCCGCGCCGGGATCGTAACCGAGGTTGGGAACGCGATTGCTGCCGGCATGGACCGTAGTGGCAAGCAGCAGAGCAACCAGCCACATCGTTCGCTTCAGCATTATGGTAATCATGCAGACGTGGACTCGAATCAGTACTTCAGAACGCGCTGCAAGCCTACCGTCATTCATGTGTTGTGACATCCGTCGCGTTTTCTTACAGCGCACGCCGCACTGCGCCGGCGCAATCGTGATCGCTTGAAAGCGCTGGTCTCATTGTCTGCCAGCTTCGTCGCGCGCTTTGCGCCGTTTGCGATTGCGCTGTTGCTCGTCATCGTCGTGTTCGTACCAGTGTGGTCGGGAACGACCGGCGCGCGCGTGCTGCAGGATTTCGGACACGGTCCGATTTTCGGGTGCGTGGCGTTGCTGGCATGGTCGTGCGTCCGGACGACGCGTTACGGCAGTCGCCTCGCGCCGTTGCGGCAATTCGCGATCGCGTTTGCGATCACCGTCGTTCTCGGTATGGCGACTGAGGCCGCGCAGATACCGGTGGGTCGTGATGCTTCGTGGCTCGATGTGCGCAGCGATGCGCTCGGCGCCGCAGGCTTTCTGGCGCTGTTCGCAGCCTGGACGCAGCGAACGTGGCGCGTCGCCGCGCGGTTGCTGTTGGTTCTCGTGGGCATCGCCGCACTGGTTGTGCACAGCCTGCCGTTACTGGAGGCTGTTCGCGCTTACGCGCGACGCAGCGCCAATTTTCCGGTACTCGCGCAGTTCGATCGCAGTTCCGATCTGTACTTCGCGGCGCCGCAGCGGTCGGCATTGCAGCGAAGCGATCTCGATGTCCGCTGGGCGTCGCATCCGGGCGAGTCAGCGTTATGTGTGGATTTTCTGGAAGGTCCCTATCCCGGTGTGGATTTCTACGAGCCGGCACCGGACTGGCGTGGCTATCGCGAGTTTGTGCTGGATCTGGTCAATCCGACACCGCAGGTGCTGGTCCTGGGCTTGCGCATCAACGATGCGCAGCACAACTTCGAGTTCGCCGATCGCTTCAACCGACGGCTGGAGATTCCGGCGCTGAGCCGGCAGCAGGTCCGTATCCCGCTCAACGAAATCGAATCAGCACCGACGGGACGCGCGATGGACCTGGGGCACATCGCGGACTTTCTGATGTTTCGCAGCGACGTCTCGACGGCGCCGCGGATGTGTCTGGTACGCGCGTGGCTGGAATGAATCTCGCAGTATGACTGGGACCCTGCGTCGCCTCAGAGGGTGATGATCGTGCGAATCGATGCGCCTTTCTTCATCAGATCGAATCCTTCGCCGATACGCTCCAGCGGCAGTCGATGGGTGATGAGCGGATCGAGATCGATTTTTCCTTCCACGTACCAGTCGACGATCTGCGGCAGCTTGTCCAGGCGCGCCCCACCCATGTAACAGCCGGTCCAGTGCCGGCCCATCATGAGATGCCCTGGAAAGGCGCTGACTTCCGCCCCGTGCGGTGCCACGCCAATGACGTAGCTGCGACCCCACGCCGGATTCGTGCACTCGAATGCCTGCCGCATGACCTGGGGCAGACCAATGCATTCGAAACTGTAATCGGCACCTCCGTCGGTCAGCTTCATCAGATGGCTGGTGAGTTTCTCGACCGTCTTCGGATTTACGAATGCGGTGGCGCCGAACTGCCTCGCAGCGCCTTCGCGATCCGGGTTGGTATCGACGCCTATGATCGTCGTCGCACCGGCAAGACGCGCGCCCTGAACGACATTCAGGCCGATGCCGCCCAGTCCGAACACGACGACTGAACTGCCCGGTTCGATCTTTGCCGCGAACAGCGCCGCGCCGATCCCGGTGGTCGCGCCGCAGCCGATGTAGCAGATGGGATCGAACGGCGCGTCCTCGCGGACTTTTGCCAGCATGTCGGCGGGCAGGACGGTGTAGTCCGCGAAAGTGCCGAGTCCCCACAGTTGCGATACCGGTTTGCCATCGAGTGAAAAGCGGCTCTCGCGCGGCCGCAGTCGCGCATAGGCTTCCATGCACAGGTTCGTTTTGTCGGAATGACAGTAGCGACATTTGCCGCAGCGGGGGATAAGAAATGGAATCACGTGATCGCCGGGCTTGAAGTCGGTGACGCCGGGGCCGCATTCCACAACCACACCCGCCGCTTCATGCCCCAGCAGCGCGGGAAACTGCCACGGCATCTTGCCTTCATAGACATGCAGGTCCGAGTGGCACAGGCCGGTCGACCTGACGTGTACCAGCACTTCGCCTTCGCGCGGTCCTTCCAGCTGCACCGTTTCGATTGCGAACGGTTCGTTGGGAGCATGAACGATGGCAGCACGGACATTCAGCGGCACGAGAGTTCTCCGGAAAACAAGGCGAGCCGCGCGACTGTACGCAGTACGTGCAGCAGCGGCAACGCGCAGCAGGCGGACGCGCAACGCAGTGTGTCCGCGATCTGCATGCCGGAAGTCGTGAGCATTCGGACTGTCGCAACGATCCGGCATGCAGGGCGCATCGGGCTTGCCAGCGCCACTGAACCGCAGCGTAGAATCGCCGCTGCTCTCATACCGGTTCGCCAGACCAGAGGACGTCATGATCACGCTCGACATCAACGGCAAGAAGGTTGAAACCGACGCTGAGCCCGATATGCCCCTGCTGTGGGTGCTGCGCGATCTGCTCGGCATGACGGGCAGCAAGTATGGATGCGGCAAGGCCCTGTGCGGCGCCTGCACCGTGCACGTCAACGGCACGGCCACGCGCAGTTGCGTGCTGCCGGTATCGGCCGCTGCGTCGATGAAAATCACGACCATCGAAGCCATCGGTGAATCGAGCATCGGCAAGGCAGTGCAGGAGGCATGGGTTGCCGAAAACGTACCGCAATGCGGCTACTGCCAGTCAGGACAGGTCATGAGTGCTACAGCGTTGCTCAGTGCAAACCGGCAGCCAACCGATGCAGATATCGATGCAGCGATGTCAGGCAACATCTGCCGCTGCGCTACCTACAACCGCATCCGGGCCGCCATCAAGCGGGCGGCTGCAACGCTGGCCTGAGGAGACCGCCAATGAGCACCCCCGAAAGAGATCTCCTTGCGAGCCGCCGTGATGTCCTCAAAGGTGGCGCGGCACTGACGCTTGCGTTCTGGCTTCCGGTGCGCGGCAGCGCTGCGCAGAGTGCCAGGGCTGTCGAACCGCTGGCGCCGAATGCCTTTGTGCGCATCGGCACGGATGACATCGTCACGGTCGTGTCGAAACACATCGAGATGGGGCAGGGTACGTACACCGGTCTTGCCACCATCGTCGCTGAAGAACTGGATGCCGACTGGTCGAAGGTGCGCGTCGAGGGGGCACCGGCCGACCCCAGTGTCTACAACAATCTGAACTTCGGTCCGGTGATGGGGACTGGCGGCAGTTCTTCGATTGCCAATTCGTTCGATCAGCTGCGCAAGGCCGGTGCGAGTGCCCGCGCCATGCTCGTGGCCGCGGCCGCCAAACGCTGGAATGTGCCGGCGTCGGACATCACCGTGTCGCGCGGCGTTGTCACGCATGCGGCATCGGGCCGCAGCGCGCGCTTCGGCGAACTGGTGGCGGATGCTGCTGCGTTGCCGGTTCCTCAGGATGTGCCGTTCAAGGATCCGGCCAGCTATTCGCTGATCGGCAAGGAAGCGGCGCGCGTCGATGCCAGACAGAAGTCCACGGGCACCGCGACGTTCACTCAGGACATTCATCTGCCCGGCATGCTGACCGCTGTGGTGATGCATGCGCCGCGCTTCGGAGGCAAGGTAAAGAGTTTCGATGCCAGTGCTGCGAAGGCGGTGAAGGGCGTGAAATCCGTGGTGGCCTTCGAGACGCCGGTGCGTGCCGGTGTCGCAGTGCTGGCCGACAACACCTGGGCGGCAAAGAAGGCGCGCGATCTGCTTCAGGTCCAATGGGATGAATCGAATGCGTACCGCGGCACGACCACCGAGTTGTTTTCGCAATATCGCGACCTGACAAAACAGCCCGGCGCCTCTGCGAAGCTGACAGGCGATCCCGACAAGGCCCTGGCTTCAGCCGCGGAAGTTCTCGAGGCCGTCTACGAATTCCCGTATCTCGCCCATGCCGCGATGGAACCGCTGAATTGCGTTGTCCGCGTAGGCGACGGCGAATGCGAAATCTGGAATGGCGAGCAGTTCCAGAGCATCGACCTCGCACAGGTCGGGCAATTCCTCGGCATTCCGCCTGCCAAAGTGCGCATTCACATGCTGTATGCCGGCGGCAGCTTCGGCAGGCGCGCCAACCCCCAGGCGGACTATGTCGTCGAAGCAGTGGCGATTGCCAAGGCGGCGAAACTCAGCACGCCGGTCAAGCTGGTATGGACGCGGGAAGAAGATACTCGCGCGGGATACTACCGGCCGATGTACGTGCATTCGCTCAAGGCCGGTCTCGACAAGTCCGGTCAGCTCATCGCCTGGCAGCATCGCATCGTCGGTCAATCCATCATGGCCGGTACGGCATTCGCACAACCTGACATGAAGATCGACGGCAGTTCGGTCGAAGGTGCGTCGAATCTGCCCTATGCCATTCCCAATCTGGCCGTGGAACTGCACACGACCACGTTGCCGGTGCCGGTACTGTGGTGGCGATCGGTCGGTTCGACACATACGGCTTTCGCGACGGAGTGTTTCATCGACGACATCGCGCGCCACACGCAGCGCGATCCTTACGCCTTCCGCAAGACACTGCTGCACGACAAGCCGCGGCATCTGGGCGTACTCGAACTTGCGGCTGCGAAAGCCGGCTGGAACGGACCGCGCCCGCGCGATGAAGTCTGGGGCATCGCCGTGCACGAGTCTTTCAACTCATACGTTGCCCAGGTGGCACAGCTCAAGCGCGTCGACGATGGTCTGAGGCTTGCGAAGATCGTCTGCGCCGTCGATTGCGGTCTCGCCGTCAATCCCAACATCGTGGCAATGCAGATGGAGGGCGGCATCGGCTACGCACTGGCGGCAGCACTGACCGGCGCCATCACGCTGCAGGACGGCGTCATCCAGCAAGACAATTTCGACAGCTATCCGGTGCTGCGCATGAACCAGATGCCGGCAGTCGAGGTGCACATCGTGCCCTCGAAGAAAAAGCCGACCGGTGTTGGCGAACCGGGCGTTCCGCCGTTGGCGCCCGCTCTGGCCAATGCGCTGGCACTCGCCAACGGCAAGCCAGTACGGTCGTTGCCGCTGGCAACTCAGGGAATCACGTTGGCGTAGTCGGAGTCAGCGCAAGAAGGCAGGGGGAGAGAACGGGGAAGAATTCACGGAGCGGCAGCGTCGACCGCTCCGTCGCAATTCGTCGCAAAGGCTGGTTGTCCGTGTGCCGTCAGCTTTTTGATCTTTTTGCGGCAAGCGCTTTCTTCACTGAACCCGAACCAGCTGATCCGTCGGCAGGACGACGCCTGGATCAATTCCCCGGGTAGCAGCGAACTGCCGGTACAGCGGCTCGAAATCCGTGTCGTAACCCGCACGGAACAACTGCTCGAAGCTGTCGATGACGAAATAGGTCTGCTGGTAGTCATCGATCAGGTAGTCGGTGCGCAGCACGCGTTCCAGATTGAACGCGAGGCGATGGGGCTTCGGGCTTTCGATGCAGTACGCCGTCTCGCCCCTGGACGACAGGATGCCCGACCCGTATGCGCGCAGGCCATGCGGTGTGCGGATCAGTCCGAACTCCACCATGTACCAGTACAGGCGCGAGAGCATCTTCAGCCCACCGGCGGCGATTGCCTTGGGACCTGCCTGTCCGTACGCCTCCATGAATCTTGCAAACGACGGATCGGTCAGCATGGGCACGTGACCGAAGAAGTCATGAAAGATGTCGGGCTCGACGAGATAGTCGAGTTCTTCCGGTTTGCGGATCCAGACAGTGACAGGAAAGCGTCGATTCGCAAGGTGTGCGAAGAACTGATCTTCAGGAATCAGTCCCGGCACTGCCACCATTTTCCAGCCGGAGACGTCTTCGAGAATCCGGTTGGTAATCGCCAGGTCAGGAATGCGATCGGACGCGGCATTCAGCCTGCGCGTGCCTGCGATGAATTCCGGCGCAGCGTAGCGCTCGATCAGGTCGATCTGCCGTGCGTAGAGCGTTCGCCAGATCTCGTGCTCGGCAGATGTGTAGCATTCCCAATGCTGATCGACGGTGTAGTCCGCCGCGGCGTGCGTGTAATCGCCACGCAACTGAACTGGCTGATGAGTCGGAGCAGCAGGTTGATTGGCCATGCGAATCAACTTAGCACCGCCGCGCGGCAACATGCGATTGGGGTCTTGCGCTGTATACACACAGCACATGGATCTTTTGCGCAAGGTGCACAGCATCGCCTGGAACAACGCGGAAGATGCTCTGCATGCGTCGGGCATGGTGAGGGCCGCATGCGGCTGTGTACTGCGCGACCGCTGTGTTGAATGTTTTGCGGTGTTCGCAGCGCAGCCCGCGCAGCGGCGAGGATGCGCAGGCCGTATGTGCAGCGGGTGAATCGGCAGAGGCAGCGTTGAATCGCTGCGGAAAGGTGATATCGAAAGGAGCGGGAAGGAGCGCCGCGGACGCGCTGGCAGCGCGTGAGACACGCAGCCGCCGCAAGAAGAGGGCGCGCGGCTGCGGTAGTTCAGCTCAGCGTGTGGATCGATGCCTCAGCGGGTGACCGCTGCCGTCTTCTGCGTCTGGCTCTGGGCGGGCTGGAAAGCCACGTCCTTCACTTCGACGCTCCACGCGCGTTCGTCGAGCTGTTTGATTTCCACCTGGCTGTGCTTGTCCACGGTGGATGGTGCCATCAGCGACGCCGAACCCCACAACACTGCGCCCACGATGGCGAGCGCGGCGGCAGCGCCTACAACGTTTCGCGATTCGATGACCATGACTCCCTCCTGTGTCGCGGTGGGCGGTCCCGCGATACATGCGCTGGCTTGAACGGGCCGCACATGCAATTTGTTGATGAACGGTGTCGAAGATATTCCTTCGCATGGGCTGCTCCGTGTGGCCCGTCACAGTCCTTTCAGACCCGGCAATCTGTTCGCCAGATCGCGACACACGTCTCGAAGTACGTGAGGGTAAGGCGTTCTCTGAAGGGGGAAACCCGCTGAAAAGGTGCACATTATGACGTTCTGTAAGATCGCCTGGCGGTCCGCGTTGGGCGTCGGGCACGCTCGTGCGCAAACTTGCGCAAATACCGGATGTGCCACTGAGGACAAGTCAACGCTGTCATCTGGCACGGCCGGAGTTTTCGAAGGCCGAACGGCCACAGAAGAGGGTGAAGGATCCGCTCCGGTGGGCTGCGTTGACGCCCGCTTCTTTGCAGTTTCTCCTGGCGGTGGTCCGGACTCTTGCCTGAACGATGCCCGCTATCGTCTGCAATGCGATGGAACACCGCCCGCCGGGCGCGGCAGAAGGAAAACGTCAGAACAGCTCGATGTCGCCGGTCGCGGCGGGGCCACGCAACGCGACACTGGTGTTCTCCGTGGCGCTCTCGGAGCCATCCATGACCATCTGGAAGACCTCGCGCTCGGCCTGCGTGCGATACAGCCGGCGCAGCGTCGAGTGGAGCTTGGCCCATTGCTCGGGCTGCTGGACCTGAGCGGGATTGCAGACGAACAGGGCCAGGGCCGAGAGGCTGTAGCGGACATGACCCAGTCGCTGGGTGAACTTGTCGTAGAACTGGAAGGCGACCACCGCGGCAGCCATCTGCTGCGACAGCTTCGCCAGCTGGGCCTGGAGTTCGGCGCCTTCAGCCGATCCCCTCTCGACCGGCAGTGCGGCAGCCTGCGCGCCGATGTTGCGCGTGATCTCCGCCATCGAGGTGAACGCCTGGACGAGCGTGTCGACCGATTGATCGGATTCGTGCTGTGCCGATTCGAGCTGGGATTCGCACAGGCCGAGCATCTGTGCGATCTGATGCTCGGGCGGCATTGCGGCGGCTTGCAGCGCGGCGGCGTTGATGATCGCCGTATCGGCCGTGCCGGAAGACGTGGACATGATCGAGGAGCGACCTTCAGAGCACGCGGCCAATGGTGGCCAGCAACTGCTCGGGATTGAAGGGTTTGACGATCCAGCCGGTGGCGCCGGCCTGCTTGCCGCGCATCTTGGTTTCCTGACCGGATTCGGTGGTCAGCACCAGCATGGGAACGAATTTGTAGGAGTCGAGCGAACGCAGTTCGCGGACCAGCGCAATGCCGTCCATGCGCGGCATGTTCACGTCGGTCAGCACCAGGTCGACCGGGCCGTTCCTGGCGAGTTCGAGCGCTTCGACCCCATCGGCCGCCTGCACCACCTTGTAGCCCGCGCCCTCGAGAGTGAAGCGGACCATCTGGCGCATCGATGCCGAGTCGTCTACGGCAAGAATGGTTTGCTGTGGGGCAGCGGACATCGCGTTGGGCTCCGGAAGTCAGTAGGGATGACCGACAGCAGCATCCTCAGGGCATCGGGCTGAGCGGTGGTTTGACTCCTGATAGCGGCAGTCCCAGGCATCCATTGAGGCAGTCAGGCCCGGAAAGGGAGGTGGGTCACAGTTCTCGATCCCGGCAGAGGGCAGGGATTGCATACAGACGTCACAGGGCACTCAGAGATCGGAACTGCACGTTCCGAGATGCGGTGATTGCCGTGATTGCTGTCCACCCGGCATGAAGCCTTCCGATGGCCCTCGATCTGCTCTGTGAAGCCGGCAGCGCAGAGCCGGCCACCACAATTCATCACTTTGTTGCCGCGGCATTGGCGGGATCGCACGTCAGGCTGCGGACATGGATAACACGACGCGGATGAAAGTGGGTGTGCTGTTCGGCGGGCGTTCGGCCGAGCATGAGGTGTCCATTCTGT
>DASTRD010000124.1:0-13903 GCA_035761425.1 Povalibacter sp. | reverse complement strand
AGCGACGACCGCCCATCTCGCCCCGCGGCTAAGTATCTGTCGGCAAAAGGGAAATCTCTGAAATTTTTTTGACTTGCCTGTTTCGCGGTACCTATAGTCGCCGGGCGGTGGGAAATTGTGGGAATCGGTGGGATGAAGGGGCAGCAGGGAGCGCCTCCGTCCCGGAAATGGCCTGACAGAACATGTTTCGCGGTGCAAACAAGGTGACGCTCGATGCGAAAGGTCGGCTGGCCATGCCGACCCGTTATCGCGAGCGCATCGTTGAGCGGTCCAACGGCCGGCTCATTGCCACCGTGGATCGGGCCGACCGCTGTCTCCTTATTTATCCGTTGCCGGAATGGGAAGAGATCGAGCTGAAGCTGCGGCGTCTGCCGACGCTCAACCCGGTCGCGCGCCGGCTGCAGCGGCTGATGATCGGTCACGCGACCGATCTGGAGCTCGACGGCAGTGGCCGGATCCTTCTGCCGCCGAGCCTGCGTGAATACGCGGCCCTTTCCCGCACCGCCATGCTGATCGGCCAGGGCAATCGTTTCGAGCTGTGGGACGAAGGGCTGTGGAATGCCAACCGCGATCAGTGGCTGAAGGTGGACGAGGCAGCCGAGGAGCTGCCGCCGGAGCTGGCGACGCTGTCGCTTTGATTCGCACGACGGGTGATCTGTGAATCGTGAGTGAGTTTCTGCAACACACGCCGGTGCTTCTGCACGAGGTACTGGCGGCGCTGCAGATCCGCGCAGGCGGTCGGTATCTCGATGCGACCTTCGGGCGCGGGGGGCACACCGCGGCGATTCTCGAGCGCAGTGGTGTCGATGGTGCAGTAGTAGCGATCGATCGGGATCCGGAGGCCATCCTTGCCGGTCGCGAACGGTTTGCAGATGAGTTGCTTGCAGGGCGGCTGACGCTGGTAAGCAGCCCGTTTTCCCGCCTGGGACAGGTGGTCGAGGAAACGGGTATGGCTGGGAAATTCGATGGGGTGTTGCTCGATCTCGGCGTTTCTTCGCCGCAGCTCGACAACGCGGCGCGTGGGTTCAGTTTTGCTCAGGATGGTCCGCTCGACATGCGGATGAACAATGCCAGCGGCGTGACGGCTGCAGACTGGCTCGCAAAGGCGCCAGAGCACGAGATCGTCCGCGTGATTCGCGAGTACGGCGAAGAGCGCTTCGCCAGGCGCATCGCCAGCGCCATCGTGCAGCGGCGCACTCAGCAACAGATCGAGCGCACGCTCGATCTGGCGGGCATCGTCGCAGGCGCCGTGCCGACGCGCGAACCCGGCAAACATCCCGCCACGCGCACCTTCCAGGCCATCCGCATTCTCGTCAACGAAGAGTTCGACGAGATCGAAGCCGCACTCGAAGGCTCGCTCGCGGCGCTGGCGCCGCATGGGCGTCTGTGCGTGATCAGCTTCCACTCGCTCGAAGACGGCATCGTGAAGCGCTTCATGCAGAAGCACTCGCAGGAAGACCCGGTGTACGCGGGCCTGCCCGTCATTCCGGATCACGCGCGTCCGAAGCTGCGTCGCGTCGGCAAGGCCGTTCATCCCACGCAGGCCGAGGTGGATGCGAATCCGCGTGCCCGCAGCTCGATCATGCGCGTCGCGGAAAGGGTGGCCGCATGAGTTCTCTCGGCAAGTTGTCGATGCCGCTGCTCGGAGTGCTGCTGCTCGCCACCGCTGTCGCAGTGGTGTGGAGCAAGCACGAAACGCGCAGCCTGTTCATCGAACTGCAGGGTCTCAACAAGCAGCGTGACGCGCTCGACATCGAGTGGGGTCAGCTGAAGATCGAACAGAGCGCATGGGCCACGCACGGTCGCGTCGAGCAGACCGCGCGCGCCGATCTGAAGATGGTCATTCCCAAACCGGACGAAGTGCAGCTGGTTCAACGGTGAGCATGCTCCGCAGCGACAACAAGGCGTTTTCGCCCGATCAGTTCAGCGTACGACTGCGCGTCGTGCTGGGCATGCTGCTGCTCATCGGGGTGGCGCTGGTCGTGCGCGCCGTGGATCTGCAGGTGCTCGATGACGGGTTCCTCGAGCAACAGGGCGATGCGCGCTTCACCCGCGTCGCCAAGCTCTCCGCGGTGCGCGGCACCATCTACGACCGCAATGGCGAAGTGCTCGCGGCGAGCATGCCGGTCGACACGGTCTGGGCAGCGCCGACCGAGGTCATGAAGGCTTCCGATCAGATTCCGCGGCTGGCCGAGGCGCTGAATCGCGATCCGAAATGGCTGACGCAGCTGCTCACGAGCAATCTCGACCGCGAATTCGTCTATCTGGTGCGCCACATGCGCCCGAGCGATGCGGCGCAGGTCGCCTCGCTCAAGGTGCCCGGCGTCTACCTGCTGCGCGAGTACCAGCGTTTCTATCCGGCCGGCGAAGTGACGGGGCACCTGCTCGGCTTCACCAAGAAATACGAAGACATCGGTCAGGAAGGTCTGGAACTGGCATACGACCGCTGGCTCGGCGCAGAAGCCGGTGCCAAGCGCGTCATCCAGGATCGCTTCGGCCAGACCGTCGAAGACGTCGAGAGCATTCGTGCGGCGCGTCCGGGTTCGGACCTCGTGACCAGTATCGATCTGCGCATTCAGTATCTGGCGTATCGCGAGCTCAAAGCGGCGGTGCAGGCGAATCAGGCCAAGGCCGGTTCGATGATCGTGATCGACGTGGATACCGGCGAAGTGCTCGCCATGGTGAATCAGCCCGCGTACAACCCGAACGATCGCGACCAGGTGTCCGCTGCGCGGTATCGCAATCGCGCGGCCACCGATATTTTCGAACCCGGCTCGAGCATCAAGCCGTTCGTTGCGGCGGCGGGCATCGCTTCCGGCCGCTATCACCCCGACACGATCATCGATACCACCGAGCCGGTTCGCGTCGGTGCCAAGATCATTCATGACCACAGCAAGCTCGGTCAGGTCTCACTGACCACTGTGCTGGCGAAGTCGAGCAACGTCGGCATGTCGCGCATGGCGCTGTCGCTGTCGCCCCAGTCCATCTATCAGACGCTCGAAGCGTTCGGCTTCGGTCAGGTTTCCGGCAGCGGTTATCCGGGCGAATCCGCCGGGCTGCTCAACGATCCGTCGCACTGGGGTCGCATCGGTCAGGCGACGATCTCGTACGGCTACGGTCTGTCGGTCACGCCGCTGCAGCTCGCGCATGCCTACGCCACGCTGGGCGCGGATGGCATCAGTCGCCCCGTCACGCTGCGTCGTGTCCAGGGTCCGGTGCAAGGTCAGCGTGTGATCGATGGTCGCATTGCACACGAGCTGCTGCTGATGATGGAAAGCGTCGTTTCCCAGGAAGGTACGGGCAAACAGGCAGCGCTCGCGGGTTATCGCGTTGCGGGCAAGACCGGCACGGCGTGGACGGCATCGGCCGGCGGCTATTCCACCGATCGTTACAAGGGAACGTTCGGTGGTGTCGTGCCTGCGAGTCGGCCGAAGCTCGCGGCGGTCGTCGTGATCGATGAGCCCGGCGGCAAGCTGTATTACGGCGGCGACGTCGCGGCGCCCGTGTTCTCGAATGTGATGGCGGGCGCATTGCGTCTGCTCGGTGTCCCCCCTGACGGTCTGGACCAGCTGCCGAAGGCCACGCTGGTGCAGGCGAGCCGCGGTCCATGAGCCGTGCTGTTACAGGGCGAAGCGCTGTGAACTCTGCGCATCATCAACGCCCCGGCAGGAACCTGCGCGATCTGCTCGCGGGCCTGCGCGTGGACGACGTGCCGGATCGCGAAATTGCCGATCTCACGCTCGACAGTCGACGCGTCGTTGCCGGCGGCGCTTTCGTGGCGCTACCCGGTCTGCATGCGCACGGCGTGTCATTTTCCAACCAGGCGGTCGCAGCCGGCGCGGGCGTCATCCTGTGGCAGCCGGCGCGCGGGGTGAGCGCGCCCTCGGTGCCTGCCCATGTGGATGTCATCGCGGTGCCGGATCTGAAGGCGCAGCTCGGTGTCATCGCCGATCGGTTTTTCGGTGCGCCGTCGCAGGCGGTGGCGGTGACCGGCATCACTGGCACGAATGGCAAGACGACGACGGCCTATGTACTTGCGGCCGCACTGGCGCAGCTCGGCCAGGCTTCAGCTTATGCCGGTACGCTCGGCTACGGTCCAATCGGTGCAGTGAAGGCGGGAACGCATACGACGCCCGACTGCATCACCGTGCACCGTCAACTTGCCGACCTGCGCGATGACGACATCACGCATCTGGGCATGGAAGTGTCATCCCACGCGCTCGATCAGGGCCGGATCGACGGCGTGCGGATCGATACCGCCGTGTTCACGAATCTCACTCACGATCATCTCGATTACCACGGCACGTTCGAGGCATACGGCGCAGCGAAGGCCAGGCTCTTCGCATGGCCTGGCCTGAAGCACGCCGTCATCAATGTCGACGATGCCTTCGGTCGTCAACTTGCTCTGCGGTGTCGCGGCCTGAACCTTGTCTGCTGCTCGCGCGCGGTGCCGTCGCCCGCTCTCATCACTGCCGGGCACATTCAGGCGCAGCGCCTCCGCGCCACGCCGGAAGGTCTCATCATCGACATCAACGGCACCTTCGGTACCGCGACGCTGCGTTCGCGCTTCGTCGGCGACTTCAATGTCGACAATCTGCTCGCCGTGCTGGGGGTGCTGATCAGCACGGGATTTCCGCTGCAACAGGCCATCGATGCGCTCGAACACTGCGCGCCGCCGCCGGGACGGATGGAAACATTCACTGCGCCCGGCAAGGCTTTGGCGGTCGTCGACTACGCTCACACCCCGGATGCGCTGGAAAAGGCCTTGCAGGCTGCGCGGGTTCACGCAAAGGGGCGGCTGATCTGCGTGTTCGGTTGCGGCGGCGATCGCGATGCCGGCAAGCGCCCGGTGATGGGCAGCATTGCCGAGCGCCTGGCCGATGTCGCGATCATCACCGACGACAATCCGCGCACCGAAGATGGCGACGCAATCGTGGCCGGCATCGTGTCCGGGCTGAAGCATCCGCAGCGTGCATGGATCGAACGCGATCGAGCCCGTGCCATCGAGGCGGCGATCGCCGCAAGCGCCGCAGGGGATGTGGTGCTCGTCGCCGGCAAGGGGCACGAGGATTACCAGATCGTCGGTCTGGAAACGCGCTACTTCAGCGATCGCGACGTGGTGCAGGCAGCATTGAGGCGCGGCGCATGATCTCCCGCAACCTCAGTGATCTGGCGCGAATCGCGGGCGGCGAACTGGTCGGCCACAATTGCGACTTCAGCAGCGTCTCGACCGACAGCCGCACGCTCCGGCCGGGTGCGCTGTTCGTCGCGCTGAGCGGACCGAGTTTCGATGGTCACGACTTCGTGTCGGCTGCCGCCGGTCGCGGCGCAGTGGCAGCGCTCGTGGAGCGCGTCCTGCCGCTCGATCTGCCGCAGGTGGTCGTTGCGGATGCGCTTGCGGGTCTGTCGGCCTTCGCGCGCGAATGGCGTCGTCAGTTCGATATTCCGGTCATCGGCGTGACCGGCAGCAACGGCAAGACCACGACCAAGGAGCTGATCGGCGCCATCCTCTCGCAGCTCGGCGACTGCCTGATCACGCGCGGCAATCTGAACAATCACATCGGCGTGCCGCTGATGCTCATGGAACTCGCCCCGACGCATCGCTACGCCGTCATCGAGATGGGCGCCAATCATCAGGGCGAGATTGCGCATCTGGCGAGTCTTGCCGAACCGGGTATCGGCATCGTGACCAACGCGGGCGCTGCGCATCTGGAAGGATTCGGCAGTCTCGAAGGCGTTGCAGCGGGCAAAGGCGAAATGTTCCTGAGCCTGCCCGCGAACGGTACCGCGGTGATCAACGCGGATGACGCATTCGCCGCAATGTGGCGAGAGAACCGTTCTGCAGATCGCGTACTGACGTTCGGTTTCGAGCAGCCCGCGGATTTCACTGCGCACAAGGTGCATCAGGTCAGCGATGCGCAGGGTTTTCGCATCGACTTCGAGCTGATCACACCCGCCGGGACGCGTGCGGCAACCCTGGGACTTGCAGGCCTGCACAACCTGCGCAACGCGCTTGGAGCGGCAGCAGTGGCTCACGCCGTCGGTGCGAGTCCCGATCAGATCGTCGCGGGCCTTGCAGCGATGAAGACAGTCTCGGGTCGTCTCGAACTCAAGGCCGCCATCAACGGCGCCTTCATGGTCGACGATTCCTACAACGCCAATCCCGGTTCACTGAAGGCAGGCATCGATGCCCTTGCCGGTTTCAGTGGTCAACGCTGGCTGATCCTCGGCGACATGCTCGAACTGGGGCAAAGCGCCGACGAACTGCACGCCGAAGTCGGGCGTTACGCGCGCCAGGCGGGTATCGAGCGCCTGCTCGCAGTCGGCACGCATTCGCACTTTGCAGTGGAGGCATTCGGTCCGGGCGCGCAATGGTTTGCCAATGCCGAGACGCTCATTGAGGAAGCCCGGCGTTCGCTGTCGGCCGGCGTCGCCGTGCTGATCAAAGGATCCCGTGCGAACCGGCTGGAACGCGTGTCCGCTGCGCTGGCCGCGGCGCCTTCGCAAGCCAACGGACACTGAGCATGAAAGTGAACAGCGAACAGCGGACAGCGGACAGTGAAGAGGCGCGCACGCGGCGCGTTTCCCGCCTGCCTGCAACCTGCAGCCTACAGCCATAGGATCTTTCTACTTGCTGCTCTACCTCGCACATCGTCTGACTGAATGGCACTCCGGCTTTCACGTGTTCAGCTATCTCACGCTGCGCGCGATTCTGGCGGCGCTCACGGCGTTGATGATTTCCTTCATCGTCGGACCGCGCATGATCCGCCGCCTGACCGATCGTCAGATCGGTCAGCGCGTACGCGATGATGGTCCGAAGTCGCATCTGACCAAGGCCGGCACGCCGACGATGGGTGGTGCGCTGATTCTGGTTGCCATTGGTGCGAGCACTGCGTTGTGGGCGGACATCGCCAACCGCTTCGTGCTCATCACGCTGTTCACCACCCTGGCGTTCGGGCTGATCGGTTTCTGGGACGACTATCTGAAGCTGGTCGTCGGCAACAGCCGCGGTCTCATCGCCCGCTACAAATATTTCTGGCAGACCGTGGCCGGCCTCGGGTGTGCGTTCGCATTGTTCTATACGGCCAGAGAGCCGGCCGAGACGGCGCTCTACGTTCCCTTCTTCAAGACCGTGATGGTGCCGCTGGGTGCCGGCTACATCGCGCTCACGTATTTCGTGGTGGTGGGTACCAGCAATGCGGTCAATCTGACCGACGGACTGGATGGCCTCGCCATCATGCCTGCGGTTCTGGTCGGTGGCGCACTCGGAGTGTTCGCGTATGCAACAGGCAATGCGGTGTTCTCGGGTTATCTCGGCATTCCATTCATCGAGGGCACCGGTGAAATACTGGTGTTCTGCGCGACGCTGGTCGGTGCTGGACTCGGATTCCTCTGGTTCAACACCTATCCGGCTCAAGTGTTCATGGGTGATATTGGCGCGCTCGCGCTTGGTGCGGCACTAGGTGTCGTCGCCGTCATCGTGCGACAGGAGATCGTGCTCTTCATCATGGGCGGTGTGTTCGTGATGGAAACCGTCTCGGTGATGTTGCAGGTGGCCTCATTCAAGCTCACCGGCAAGCGCATCTTCCGGATGGCGCCCATCCATCATCACTTCGAGCTGAAGGGCTGGGCGGAGCCGAAGGTGATCGTGCGGTTCTGGATCATTTCCGTGATCCTGGTGCTGATTGGCCTCGCGACGCTGAAGGTGCGCTGATCCATGACGCCGCAACTTCACACGCCGCTTCCTGCACGGGCGCCTGCCGGACGAACCATCGTCGTCGGGCTCGGCCGCACGGGAATGTCGTGTGCGCGTCACTTGCATTCGCGCAATGTGGCGTTTGCAGTGACGGACAGTCGTGCCGCCCCGCCGGAGGCAGCCGCATTGCGGCAGCTCGCACCTGATGCCGATGTCGTGCTCGGCAGCTTCGATACGGCGCTGCTCGATGGTGCAGGGGAGATCGTGGTGTCGCCCGGCATTTCGTTGCGTGAACCCTTTCTTCGTGAGGCCGCACGGCGCGCAGTGCCGATCGTCGGCGACATCGAACTGTTCGCTCGCGAAGTGCGTGCGCCGGTCGCGGCCATCACCGGCACGAACGGCAAGAGCACTGTCACCACGCTGGTGGCGGCCATGGCAGAGCGTGCCGGCCGCAAAGCACTGGCCGGCGGCAATCTCGGCAGGCCCGCACTGGATCTGCTCAATGATCCGGTGCCCGATCTCTACGTGCTCGAACTCTCGAGTTTCCAGCTCGACACGACCGCGTCGCTGCACACGGCTGCCGCGACCGTGCTGAATGTGACACCGGATCACATGGATCGGTACGACACCCTCCAGGCCTATGCCGACTCCAAGGCACGTATCTTTGCGAACTGCGATACGGCGGTCGTCAATCTGGACGATCCGCTGGTGCGCAACATGCGTCCACGCGCACGGGTCGTGGGTTTCAGTCTGCAGCGAGATCCCGGTGCCGATTATTTCGCCGTGGAAACCGGCACCGACGTTGCGCTGATGAATCGCGAAACACGGCTCGCGCTGATGTCGGAACTCAGAATTACGGGTCTGCACAACGCAGCGAACGCACTCGCTGCCGTTGCCGTGGCAGATGCGCTGGGTCTGGAACGCGCAGCAAGTGTGGCAGCACTGCGCGAATTCGCGGGGCTGGCTCATCGCTCGCAGTGGGTCGCCGAGATCGACGGTGTGCGCTATGTCGATGACTCAAAGGGCACCAACGTCGGCGCAACGCTTGCCGCTGTTGCCGGCATGCCGGGCACGCTCATCGTCATCGCGGGCGGTCAGGGCAAGGGCCAGGATTTCGCGCCGCTGGCGCCGGCATTTCGCGGCAAGGTGCGTCATGCGGTGCTGCTCGGTCAGGACGCGAAGCAGATTGCGACCGCGCTCGAGGGCGTCTGTACGATCGAGTTTGCGCAGGACATGCCGCAGGCCGTGCAGCGCTGCGCGCACGCTGCGCGTCCGGGCGAAACCGTGCTGCTGTCGCCGGCGTGCGCAAGTCTCGACATGTTCCGGGACTATGCCCATCGCGGCGATGTCTTCGCGGCGGCGGTGAAGGAGTTGCAGTCATGAACGCCGCAACACTCGCCTTCGCGCGCTCCAATGCCAGGCCGCGGCATTTCGTGTTCGACCAGGTTCTGATGCTGGCGGTGGCAGGTATCGTGCTGCTGGGTCTGGTCATGGTGACCTCCGCGTCGATCTCGATTGCGGACAAGCAACTGCACGAGCCATTCCACTACCTGGAGCGTCAGGCCGTGGGCGTCGTGCTCGGCCTGATTGCAGCCGTGGTGATGATGTTCATTCCGACTGCGGTGTGGGAACGCATGGCCATGCCGCTGTTGCTGCTGGCGTTCCTGTTCCTGATCGTCGTGCTCATTCCGGGCCTGGGCCACGAGGTCAACGGCAGCCGGCGCTGGCTGCGGGCGGGATTCATGAACTTCCAGGCCTCGGAACTGGCCCGCGTGCTGCTGCTGACTTATCTGTCCAGCTACGTGGTGCGCAAACAGCAGGAGCTCAAGGACGAATTGCGTGGCTTCCTGAAACCGCTCGGCATTCTGATGGCTGCTGCGGCCTTGCTGCTGCTGGAGCCTGATTTCGGCGCAGCCACTGTGCTGATGGCGACAGGCCTGGGCGTGCTGTTTCTGGCGGGCGTGAAGCTGCGGCACTTCATCGCGCTGGTCACGCTGGCCGCCGGTGGCATGGCAATCCTCGCGCTGACCTCCGCTTATCGGCTCAAGCGTCTCACCGCTTTCATGGATCCGTTCGCCGATCCGTTCGACTCGGGCTTTCAGCTCACGCAATCTTTGATCGCCATCGGCCGCGGGGAACTGTTCGGCGTGGGCCTGGGTGCGAGTGTGCAGAAACTGTTCTATCTGCCCGAAGCTCACACCGACTTCGTATTTGCCATCCTGGCCGAAGAACTTGGTCTCATCGGCGTCATCGCCACGCTGTCGATGTACGTCGTGCTGGTGTGGCGTGCGTTGCGCATTTCGCGTGTCGCTGCGGATGCCGGTCTGGCGTTCCAGGCGTACTGCGCTGCCGGGTTCGGCATCTGGCTGGGACTGCAGACGTTCATCAATATCGGTGTGAATCTCGGCCTGCTGCCCACCAAGGGTCTCACGCTGCCGCTCATGTCGTTCGGCGGTTCGAGCATCCTGGTCACGCTCGGCTGGCTCGGTCTGATCATGCGCATCAATCATGAAGCGCAGGTGAGCGGCCGGCTGGCAGTGCGACGGGAGCGCGAAGCATGACGCGCACCGTGCTCATCATGGCGGGCGGCACCGGTGGACACGTGTTTCCGGCACTGGCCGCGGCGCGTGTGCTGCGCGAGCGTGGGTTCGAGCCGGTATGGCTCGGTACGCGGCGCGGCATGGAAGCGAAGCTCGTGCCGCCGCAACAGATTGCGATGGAATGGATCGATGTCGGCGGCGTGCGCGGCAAAGGTGTGACGACCTTGCTGGCAGCGCCGTTTCGTATCGCGCGCGCCATCTGGCAGAGCCTGGCAGTGATGCGTCGACGCAAGCCAGTCGTAGTGCTCGGTGCCGGCGGTTTTGTCTCCGGACCCGGCGGCATTGCGGCGTGGCTGACGCGGCGACCGCTCATCATTCACGAACAGAACGCCATCGCCGGCACGACCAACAAGGTGCTGGCCCGTCTTGCGAAGCGGGTCTTCGAAGCATTCCCGTCCAGTTTTCCGAAGTCCATTCGCGCAGAGCACGTGGGCAACCCGGTGCGCCGCGAAATTGCCGGCATGGCGCCGCCTGCCGAGCGCTTTGCCAGGCGGCGCGGTCCGCTGCGAGTGCTCATCATCGGCGGCAGTCAGGGGGCGTTGCGCCTCAACGTCGTTGTGCCCGCCGCCATTGCGATGCTCGATGCAGCGGTGCGACCGCAGATCATTCACCAGGCTGGCGAGCGGCATCTGGAACAGGCGCGCGCGGCGTACGCAAAACATGGCGTACAGGCAGACGTGCGTGCCTTCATCGATGACATGGCAGAGGCCTACGGCTGGGCGGATCTGGTGATCTGTCGTTCCGGTGCGCTGACCGTGTCGGAGCTGGCTGCTGCCGGCCTGCCTGCGGTGTTCGTACCATTCGCCGCAGCGATCGACGATCACCAGACCTTCAACGCGCGCTATCCGGTGAATGCGGGAGCCGGTGTGCTGATTCCGGAATCGGAACTGACACCGTTGCGGCTTGCGAACGAACTGCGCGTGCTGCTGGACGCCGGTCGCCCGGAACTGGAGCGTATGGCCGTGAAGGCGCGTTCCATTGCACTCCTCGATGCGGACGTGCGTCTCGCGGATGCATGCATCGCCGCCGCAGGAGGTGCCGCATGAGCGATCGCATGCGTCGCGTCCAGCGCATTCATTTCGTCGGTATCGGCGGCGTCGGTATGAGTGGTATTGCCGAGGTGCTGCTGAACCTCGGCTACGCAGTGCAGGGCAGCGATCTGAAAGCGAATGCAGTGACAGCGCGGCTCGAGAAGCTCGGTGCGCGCGTCATCATCGGTCATGCCGCGGAGAACGTCGGCAATGCCGATGTCGTCGTCGTGTCGAGCGCAATCAACACCAGCAATCCGGAAGTCGCGGCGGCGGCGTCGCGTCGCGTGCCCATCGTGCAGCGCGCCGAGATGCTCGGTGAACTGATGCGCTTTCGTCATGCGATTGCAGTCGCCGGCACACACGGCAAGACGACGACGACCAGCATGGTTGCGAGTCTGCTGGCCGAAGGCGATCTGGATCCCACCTTCGTCATCGGTGGCCGGCTGGTGGCCGCAGATACCAATGCGCGCCTCGGTCAGGGACGCTATCTGGTCGCGGAAGCCGACGAGAGCGATGCGTCGTTCCTGCACCTGCAGCCCATGATCGCGATCGTCACCAACATCGACAACGATCACCTTGCCACTCATGAAGGCGATTTCGAGCGCCTGAAGCAGAGCTTTGTCGATTTCCTGCACAACCTGCCGTTCTACGGCCTCGCCATTGTGTGTGCGGACGACCCGGTCGCAGCGGCCATGATCCCGCGCATCAATCGTCAGGTCGTGACCTACGGCATCGAGCAGCCTGCCGACGTGCGTGCCACCGACATCGTGCGCAAGGAATTGAAGACGGTCTTCACCGTGCATCGCACCGAGAAGTCGCCGCTGACCGTGACATTGAATCGTCCGGGTCGGCACAACGTGCTGAATGCGCTGGCGGCCATTGCGGTGGCAACGGAGCTGGAAGTTTCCGACGACGCGATCCGCTCTGCGCTCGCCAGCTTCCAGGGGATCGATCGACGGTTGCAGCAGAACGGCGATGTTCGCACCGCAGCCGGCACCGTAACCCTGATCGATGACTACGGTCATCATCCGACCGAACTTGCCGCGACGCTCGAAGCGATCCGGCAGGGCTGGCCGGGCCGTCGCATCGTGCTTGCCTTCCAGCCGCATCGCTACAGCCGCACGCGCGATCTGCTCGATGACTTCGCGAGTGTGCTCGCCGGTGTCGATGCGCTGCTGGTCACGGAAGTGTACGCGGCGGGTGAAACACCGATTGCCGGCGCCGATGCCAAAGCGATCTGTCGCGCCGTGCGCTCGCATGGACGCGTCGAGCCCATCTTTGTCGACAAGGTGGAACAGCTGCCGCAATCGCTGATCCAGATCCTGCACGACGGCGATCTGGTCGTGACCATGGGCGCAGGCAGTATCGGCGCTATCGCTGCGGAGCTGCCGAAGACGCTCGCCAGCGTGCAGCCCATCACTGCTGAACGGAGGTCACCATGAACGCGCTGGCGTTGCCTCCCGAGCTCGAATCGCGCGTGCGGCGCAACGAGAAGATGGCCCGGCACACGTCGTGGCATGTGGGCGGTCCGGCCGACCTGTTCTTCACGCCGGCGAATGAAGCCGACCTCGCGACGTTCCTGCGCAGTCTCGATCCGGCTGTGTCTGTGATGTGGATCGGGCTCGGCAGCAACCTGCTGGTCCGCGACGGGGGAATCCGCGGCGCAGTGATCGATACGCACGGCGTGTTCGATGAGCTCGAGCGGCTCGACGACACTCACGTTCGCGCCGGTGCCGGTGTCGCGTGCGCCAAGCTCGCCAAACAGTGCATCAAGTGGGGCCTGGGTCCGGCCGAATTCTTCGCCGGCATTCCCGGCACCGTGGGCGGCGCGCTGGCGATGAATGCCGGCGCCTTCGGTGGTGAAACGTGGCGCCACGTCGTGTCGGTCACCACGCTCGATCGCAATGGTGTACGCCGTGAGCGCCCGGCAAGCGACTACACCGTCGGCTATCGCCACGTCACCGGCCCTGACAACGAATGGTTCCTCGGCGCGCAGCTGCAGTTCGAGCGCAAACCCGGCGTCAGCGCCGATGACATCCGCCTGTTGCTGGCACGTCGCAAGGCAACGCAACCGATCGGCGAGTGGTCCTGCGGTTCGGTGTTCACCAATCCGCCGGGCGACCACGCGGCGCGACTGATCGAAGCGGCCGGACTCAAGGGCTATCGAATCGGCGGCGCCCGTGTTTCGGAGATGCACGCGAACTTCATCGTGAACGATGGCACTGCCACCGCGGCTGACATCGAGCAGCTCATCGCACAGGTACGCAGCACCGTCGAGAAAGTGCACGGCGTGAAGCTCACACCGGAAGTGCGGGTGGTGGGGGAGGCGCAATGACGAGGAAGGCTGGAGGCTGGAAGCTGGAGGCTGGAGGTCGAGGCGCGACAGCGCCTGCCTTCTGGCTGCTGGGTCGCCCGCGTACGACGTGGACTTCAGTTGCAGGTCGCTACACGCGGTCTGTCGCGCCTTTGCGTTTTGAACTCCAGCCCCCGGCCCCTGGCCTCCAGCCCCGTGGCGAGGTGCCCGCATGAGCGCCGAGCCCCGCGTCACCGACCCGCGCGATTTCGGCCGCGTTGCA
>DASTRD010000123.1:0-2528 GCA_035761425.1 Povalibacter sp. | reverse complement strand
CGGATTCATTTCGTCGAACGACAATTTGAAAATGGATCTGTCACCTTTTTTGTTCACTGCCTCACGGTTGAATGGTAGAAACCCGCCCGGCGCGCCGATCGCACCTGGCTCTACATTGGAACTTCACCGCGGCGACGCATCTCATCCAGCCTCTCGCGTTGCTCGCGACGATGCTGGCTCGCCTGCGCTGCAAGCTGCTGAAACCTGCGATCTTCGTGCAGATGCCGATAGAGCGGATCGAAGTCGGCGAGGTACCACCACCGCACCCAGTGATGCATGTTCTGGCTCTCGGCGAGTTCCTGAAGAGAGCGTTCATGCTCGCCCAGGACCTCGAGCGCCTGCGAACGTTCCCGCGCAAACCAATGGGGCGGTCGCCCCGTGGCTTCGGCATCGGTGAGGTCCAGGAACTCACGAGCCATGTCGCGTCCGCGCTGCCTGTCGCCCGCGAGGATAAGGAGGTGGGCATACACTGGAGTGAATCCGCGATACGCCAGCGGCGGCCAATTCCAGTTTGAGTTGACCGTATCGAGTACGTGCAGGGCAGAGGCGTAGTTTCCCGAGGCCACGGCCTGGTCGCGAATCGCGTCGGCGAACGGTGAGCATGAATGGTGAGTCCATCGCCACCATTCGCCCGTCATGGGGCTGGCGATGTCCGCCGCTCGCTGCGCATCGCCCTGGTACTGCGCAAGGAGGATCATGCCTTCGAACGCTCGGGTAGATTCGGCAAGAACCCGATCGGCAGCGACCGGATCGTCCACGTCCAGATACATCATGGCAGCCAGACTCCGCGCATCGTCCGCCTGCGGGTCGGCTGCGATCGCCTGCTCGATCAGCCGGATGCTCTCGGCGAATTCGCCGCTGAAGAAATATGTGTACTCGGCGAGTTGGTACAGCGCAGGGTAGAAATGCGGGTTGATGGCAAGCGCCTTGCGGAGCAGTGCATTGTGCTCTGCCAGGTCGTTACGCACGACCATGACGTAGAAGGCTTTGAGCTGCAGCAGTTCCGGTGAGCGCGGCAGTCGTTGCAGGGCACGATCGAGAAACTCGATCGCCTCGGCCCGTCTGCGATTCCAGAACATGAACTGCGCCAGGCGGACGTAGCCCATGGCGTTGTCCGGCGCAAAGCGCAGGCCGGCATGGAACAGCTGTTCGGCCAGCACCGGATCCTGGGTGCACGTCGCCCGACCGATCCATGCATCGCTGAGTTCCGGGTCGAGCTGCAGTGCCCGATCGAAGGCCGGCCCCGCTTCCGCGCAGACTGATTCCCAGCCCCGTCGCAGGTCCGCGAGCTGCAACAAGGACATCCCTGTGCCGGCGTAGCTGGGTGCAAACGTCGGATCCAGCACGCTCGCCCGCGAGAACAGTGCGCTCGCCTTCTGCGTATTTGCCATCGTCCTGTCGCCCAGCAGGGCCATGCCTTCCTGCCAGAGCTGGCGCGCTTGCTGACGCGCAGCGGTCTGCCCGGCATCCGTTCTGACCCATTGGCGTGCCGAGATGATGGCGAAGGCAGCCAACACCAGCGCGGCCAGACCACCGGCCGCATACAGGCGTCCGCGATGATGCGTCGGAACGGCGCGAGCGGCTGAAGCCATCGGCGCCGTGGCTGGCGCGCCGGGCGATACGCCGTGCGGTACGACACTGTCGACCGGATCGAGCTTGCCGATGAAGCGATAGCCCTTTCTCGGCACCGTCTCGATGTATCGGGGCGCATCTGCGTCATCCTGCAGCGCCGCCCGCAGCCGCCGCATGGCAGCATTGAGTGCCACGTCGAATTCGACGATACCCTGCGGCCACAACCTCGCAATGAGTTGCTCGCGTGTGACCAGTTCGCCCGGTCGTAGCAGCAATTGCGTCAGGATGAGCAAGGGCTTGTCCTGCAGCCGGACGGTCACGCCGTCCCTGCACAGCTCTCCGGAATCCGGTCTCAGGATCCAGCCGTCGAACCGTATCTGGCCAGGTAACTCCATGCCGATTCCTTTCTCCTGAAGACACAGCGTCGGCGCAGCTCATTCGCCAGCCGGCATGCCGCAAAGCTTATAAGCACCGCGGCGTCATAAACAGGTCATCAACCCGTCAGCGCTGCGTCATGGTGTTCCAGTCCGGCGATGAGCATTGTCCGCCCCGCAAGAAGAACCCTGTGCAGCCGCACCGGGGCATTTATTCAGGAGACGACTATGAAAGGTCTGAAACAGTGCATGATCGTTGGAATCTCGTTGTCGTTGTGCGTCGCGAACGCATTCGCCCATGACCATGGTCATGAGCATGATCGCGAGTGTTCGGTCGAGACGCTCAATGGTCTGTATCTATTCAATGCGACGGGTTTCCAGCTCATCAATGGGGTGTGGCAGCCAAAAGCCGTTCTGGAGTACATCCGTTTGAACGGCGACGGCACCGGCATGGCCGAAGGTACAGTGGCAAATCGCGCGGGCGACGGATTGATCAGCCGGATACCCGGCTCGCAGGCGACCTACACGCTGGACGCGGATTGCAAAGGGACCTTGCAGTTCATCAACGGCCCGTCCTTCGAC
>DASTRD010000122.1:0-15257 GCA_035761425.1 Povalibacter sp. | reverse complement strand
ATCCACGTGATGAAACTGCAGCGCGGCATGGTTACGGCGGTAACCGCACTGGTCGCACTGGCCGCCCATCATCGAGATCAACTGCAGCTTTCGCGCGCGGCCGCGTTCGTGCTGCTTCGCATAGCTCTGGTGGTGGTAGTTGGTGTGGCGGTTCTTGCAGCGCCGCCCGCAGAATCTGGCTTGACGGCCCTGGAGCAACGCTGAACACATGATGCAGGCAGCCATGATCCTTATCTCCGCCTTCCCGCTTGCTGGCGATAGGGTCGACTCGAACCGTGCGACGTGTCGCCAGATTCTCATCCCGTCGCTGTCATCATTGCTGACGCCGCGCATCCGGGAAATGGTGGGCCCGCTGGGATTCGAACCCAGAACCAAGGGATTCGCTGTATCTCGATGTTTCCATCGGGAGCGGACTATCTCTTCACCCGCGACCGCAAGCGGTCGGGAGGGCGCGGGGCGCTCTAGCCTGTGATCAAGAGCTCTCGGATCGTTCGATCCAGCTCCCAGGTAGTCTCTGCACCTTCCGGCGATGTATCGCCGGCTTGGCTCAGGATCGGCATGGCCTGCGGCCGAAGCGTTCCCTGAGTTCACCCCGTTCACTTCGCGGCTTTCGCTGCGAAGGCACCATCTTCTGATGAGTCGCCTGCACTAACCGTTGTGCTACAGGCCCACGAACCGGACGTCAGGCACGTTGCGGCGCGGATTCTAGCAGTCGGCACCCGAATCGCGCACGGATGCCGACGGCGCTCACCCTCAACACATTCCGACGTGCATGACAAGACCGTCGCGGAATGATTTCGGGTGCGTGTCGCAGCCAATTGGTTGCATATTGATCGCGCATCGTCATCGGCTGTGTGGTGCTGCGTCGACGCCACGCGGGATTTCTGCGCTATGGCGGGCATTGCAACGAGTACGCAACGCGCGGCGTGTGTCTTGTGCCACGCCTGGTACATGCGCTTCGCTGCAAAAATTTATTTGATGGCGATAACGCGCGCGCGACGACGCAGCCGGTCGCAATGCTTCAGCGCGTCCATGGATATCCACAGAAGCGGTGGACAACTTCTGGATAACACGCGCTTGACTTCACATATCTGCGGCGGATCATTGGTCGTGTGTTGGATTGATCGTTTCGTGAACAGTGACCGCGCCATAGATGTGCAAGCCTGTTCACGGCTTCGTGTCAAGAATCCTGATGCTGGCCCGTGGAGGATTCGCAATGACTTCAGTCGATCGCGCTTTGTCCGATCAGAACACCAACGATCCGGCAACTACCGAAGCGATAGCCAAAGAACTGGAGACGGACGTCGAGCTCGTTCGGGAAATCTACCAGCAGGAACTCACGGCCCTGGCCACTGACGCGAAGATCACCCAGTACCTGGGCGTGCTCGTCAGCAAACGAGTGCGCATGATTCTGCGTCAGCACTGATCCGGGCTTTCTGCATTCCGCCCCTGGCTGCGTGCGCAGCCGCGGCTCATCGACGATTCATTGAACGGCCTGCGCTTTCCATGCAGCGATCTTTCTGCGTCGCGACGATGCCGCTCACGGCATCACTGCCCGCCACGTAAATCTGTAGCGGAAAAACCTGAATGTCGTTGCTCGCGACGCCCGGTATAAAGAAACGCGTCGCAGCCGTTTATTCGTTTGCATTCATTGCCCTGCGGAACCGACGGCGAGGATGGTGCATTGCGCTAGGCAGCCTCTGATGCGGGACATGTCGCGTTTTCGCCGTCCTGTCGCACTCCGAGGTTCCTCCAGTTCGTTCCAGCCGGGATATTCGTGACCATGCGTGTCGAATTGCCGCAGAGTGCCTTTTCGGTTCGACGATCCGCTGCCACCTCCCGACGAAAACTTCAACCGGCGCCGACGCGCGAGCGAGTCCTGCTACTGACATCAGGTCTCGGCTTCGGTCACGTGCGGGCGGCGCAGGCCGTCGAAGCCGCGCTGTTGCAGCGAGGCTGTGAAGTTCGCCTGGTCGATCTGTGGTCCCTGATGAATCCCGGTGCCGCCAGCATCGTGCACCAGACCTATCTGCGTCTCGTCCAGGAGTATCCCGATCTGTACGAGCGGCTCTACCAGCTCGACGAACGCACCTGGCGTCAGATTCTCGAAAGTGAAGCCGGCCCACCACCGCATGTGATGGAGGTGCTGGAAGTCATTTCAGAAATTGCCTCGTCAACTGTCGTTGCGGTCAGGGGCGCGCAGTACGCCACGGATCGTCTTCTGCTCGCCATGCTCTACAACTCGCTGCCATTCAATGGCAGCAGCCTCGGTGGCAACGGCGTGCGGGCACGGCTGGCGATCATGAAATGGTCGTGGCTGCGGCTCAGCAAGCGGCTCGAGACCATGGTCGGTGCATTTGCACCGCATGTGATCGTCAGTACGCAGATGATCCCGGCGGCGCTGGTGTCGGTGATGAAGCGCCATGGGCGCGTGCAGGCGCCGTTGATCGGCGTGCTGACCGACTATGGCGTGCATGACTTCTGGCGTCAGCGCGGCATCGATGCATACTGTATTGCGCACCCGTCGATCCAGCATGGCGAGGATGCACCTTCGGCGATCGCCACCGGCGTGCCGCTCATGCCGGCATTTGCACAACCGCTGGCACAGGCCGAGGCCAGACGCCAACTCGATCTCGATCCGCGCCGTCCGTATGTGCTGATTCTGGGCGGTGGCCTGGGACTCAGTGTCGACGCAATCGCCGCGCGCCTCCTCGATCAGCCCGGCGACATCTCTCTCATGATCATGCCCGGCAAGAATGGCGATGCGCGCGAAGCGCTGATGCGCCGCCTGGGCTCAGCGTCAACCAGCGGTCGCCGTGTACATGTGTTCGACTGGACCGACCGCATGGACATTTTCATTCGCGCCGCGGACATCGTGGTCGGCAAGCCCGGCGGTGTCTCGGTCGCCGAAGTGCTCGCCTGCGGCCGGCCCTTGCTGGCGACCCGATCGCTGGGTGGCCAGGAAGGCTTCAATGTACGGTTTCTCGAACATCATCAGGTCGGTGCACTGGTGCGCGATGACGAGCTGGCGGCCAGAATTGCCGCCATGCTCGAATCGCCACAGGAGCTCGCCGAGATGCAGCATCGCGCCTGGCAGCTCGGCATTCGCAATGGGGCGGCGCGCATTGCCGATCTCACCCTCGACATGATCGTGCGCCGCTCGGCACAGGAGCTGAGATGAGTCTGCTGCATCGAAGCGCACGCAGGGTGCTGGGCTGGGTCGATGCGTGGTACTACCGGCGTTATTCGCTGCGCACGCTCGGGCCGGTGCTGTTTTTGGGACATGCCCGCTATCAGGGGCCGCAGATCCGCTTCGAGGACGGCACCGTTCTGAATGACGGCGACGCCATCGGCCGGCTGCATTTCAATAACGCGAGCATTGCCGCGCTCGGCGAGGGCAGCATGCATCGGGTGGGATTCCGGTTCGCCAGACTCATGCGCGAATCGCTGCGTCAGCTCGAAATGACAGCGCGCAGCGATCCGCAGTTGCGCGACGTCAGCGTCTTTCAGGGCGTGACCTGGATTCCCGCGCACGGTGAAGTGGTCGGCTTCGTCAGTACGCCGATGCCGCTGAACCTGCGTACGCGGCTGCTCAAACGACACTTCCGGCTGCTGTCGTGGGTGTTCGCACCGGCCAGCCGCATCCGCGATCGCGCCAACACCGAACCGCGCCTGTACTGGCTGACCCGTCGCGCTCTGGAGCGCAACGTGGTCAAGCTCAAGCGCGAACCGTTGCCCGAGGCCGATGTCCCGGGCGCGACCGCACAAATGGCGGCGCAATCGTGAACACGCCCGGTACAAGTGCACCGCGGCCAGACGTCTTTCTGACGTTCGACGACGGTCCGGATCCGGACTGGACGCCGCGCGTGCTCGATCTTCTCGCGGCAGCGGATGCGCGCGCGACCTTCTTCGTGATCGGTGAACAGGCGCGACGTTACCCGGAGCTGTTGCGCAGCGTCGTCGCCGCCGGACACGTCATCGGCAATCACACTTACAGCCATCGACATCCGTGGACCATGCGTGCGCGCGCAGCGCGGGAAGAGGTGCGGCGTGGCGCTCAGGCCATCGAAGATGTCACGGGCGTGGCAGTACAACTCTATCGGGCGCCGCACGGTCGCCTGCGACGCTGCATGCGGATGGAAGCAGAGCACGGCGGTCAGCGACCCGTCCACTGGACAGTGAGTGCCATCGATTGGGGTCCGCTCGGCACCGCGGCGCGCATCGCAGCCCGGCTCGAAAACGTGACTTCTCATGATGTGGTGCTGATGCACGATGGCCGCAATCAGCACAACCGCCCCGATCAGCTCACGCAGGTCCTGCCGCAATTCCTGGCCGACCTGCGGCGGCGAGGGATCGAGCCCATTGCGTGCTCCGGCAATAGCGACTGAAAAGGCAGATCAGCCGCAAGTACCGGCTACTTGAAATACGTCTCGTACTGCGCGGGCATGGCAGTGATCGGACGGATCTGTACCTCCTTGTAGAACACTTCGGCCGCTTCGCTCTGCAGTTGCAGGCGGCCTCCCGTCAGCGGCACGAGTTTGCCGTCGACGATGTGGCGTGAGTTGCGCAGCGCCATCACGACCTTGCCGTTGACGATGTGCACGCAGCGATCCTCGAAGCACACCAGTTCCACCTGATTCCAGTCGTTCCTGATCTCCGCGTCTTCACCGCGTTCGCAATAGTTGGCGACGGCGCCATATTTTTCGCTGTCGGCAGCGAATTTCAGCCAGGGTGCCTGCTTCGAGAAACGATAGAACTCCGGGCCCTTCGCGGCACGGATGTCGATCTGCGCTCTGGCGATGGTCCAGTAGTCGCCAATGCCGCCTTCGACGATCTGGAATTCCTGGCCCTGCATCCACGAATGCCAGTAGTCCACGCCGAAGTCGCCGGTGCTGTGATAGACGAGACCTGAATCCTTCAGCTCATCCAGTCGCGGCTGCCACTTCTTCTCGCCCCATTTGAACTTCGCTCTGAAGTGATAGTTCGAGAAAGACTGCCTGGTCGCTGCGCACCCGTAGATCTCGCCGGTGATGTGCAACACGGGCGTTCCATGGTCGTCCATCATCGAGAACACGTGCGAGTCGTCCTTGTTGAGCCCGATGGGCTGCAACGACGCCGGCGCCTTGCCGGCCACGACGCTTGTCATCACATCGCCGGGATAGCTCAGGTAGACGTCCCACTGGCTCAGCCTGGCATCGAGCAGGTTCTGCCACGGCGCTTCCGCGGACTGGGCGGCACCTGCGCACAGGCTCATCGCGAACAGGATGGACGATACAGCGATTCTTTTCATGCAATGACACGTCAGGGATTGTGGGCGCGGGCACTTTAACAGGTTCGACTTCAGGGCCAGGGTGGGAGAATGGCCGCAGGAAGGCGCAGCCATCGGAAGATCCCCGATGCGCCAGAACTATCGTCAGGCAATCCGCTCCGTCTCATTGCCATCCAGTGGCCTTGCATCCTTCCGCGGGAGTCCTGCAGCCTGATGAATGCCATGTCGAAACCATGCCATGGCCACGCAATCTGATTTACTCTCCGGCCACGCTTGCGGAGATGGCCTGGCTCGGCCACATGCGGGTTCCAGAGCGGTCACAAAGCGATGAACCGCCGGCATGCTCCGCAAGGCCGGATACTCGGAAAAACGACAGGGGGACAGATGGTTTCAGCTCAAAGTGCCGTGGGCGCTGCGCCCGCTGCTATCGACAAGAGTCACCGTCGGGTGATCTTCGCCTCGTCACTGGGCACCGTATTCGAGTGGTACGACTTCTATCTGTACGGTTCGTTGTCGGCCATCATTTCCCGGCAGTTCTTTTCCGGCGTCAATCAGACGACGGGATTCATCTTCGCGCTGCTGGCGTTTGCAGCAGGTTTCTTTGTGCGCCCCTTTGGTGCACTCCTGTTCGGCCGCTTCGGCGATCTCATCGGTCGCAAGTACACATTCCTGGTCACGATCGTGATCATGGGCCTGTCGACGGCACTGGTCGGCATGCTGCCGAGCTACGCGTCCATCGGCGTGGCAGCGCCGGTGATTCTCATCAGTCTGCGTCTGCTCCAGGGCCTGGCGCTCGGCGGTGAATACGGCGGCGCCGCGACCTATGTGGCCGAGCATGCGCCGGAGGGCAAACGCGGCCTGTACACGAGCTGGATCCAGACCACCGCGACGATGGGCCTGTTCCTGTCGTTGCTCGTCATCCTGGCGTGTCGCATCACGCTGGGGGATGCCTTCGATGTGTGGGGCTGGCGCATTCCGTTCCTGCTGTCCATCGTGCTGCTCGCCGTCTCCGTGTACATCCGCCTGCAGTTGCAGGAATCGCCGGTGTTCCTGGAGATCAAGGCCGAGGGCAAGTTGTCGAGTGCGCCGCTCACCGAAGCGTTCGGTCGCTGGGGCAACCTGAAGATCGTGCTGCTGGCATTGTTCGGCGCCACGGCCGGTCAGGCAGTGGTCTGGTACGGCGGACAGTTCTATGCGCTGTTCTTCCTGGAGAAGATTGCGCAGATCGATCCGAAGGCGGCCAACCTGATCATTGCGGCGGCGCTGCTGATAGGTACGCCGTTCTTCCTCATCTTCGGATCGCTGTCGGATCGTATCGGTCGCAAGAAGATCGTCATGGCGGGCTGCATCCTGGCTGCCGTCACGTACTTCCCGGTCTTCAAGGGGCTCACGCATTTCGCGAATCCAGCCTTGGAGCACGCTGTTGCCTCCGCACCCGTAGCCATCATCGCCGATCCGAAAGACTGCTCGTTCCAGTTCGATCCCGTGGGCAAGAAATCTTTCACCCGCTCGTGCGACGTCGCGAAGTCATACCTCGCGCGCACCGGTGTGCCCTATGAGAACGAGAGCGCGCCTGCAGGATCGATCGCCAAGGTGCGCATCGGTACGGGCGAGAGCGCGGTCTACATCGACTCGTTCCCCGGCAACACAATGACGACGGCAGAGTTCACACCGGCCGCAGCGGCGTTCACCGCCAGGCTCAAGAGCGAACTGGGCACCGCGGGCTATCCGGCCAAGGCGGACATGAATCAGGTGAACTATCTGATGCTGATCGTGCTGTGCACCTACCTGGTGATTCTGGTCACCATGGTGTACGGACCGATTGCCGCATGGCTGGTCGAGCTGTTCCCGACGCGCATCCGCTACACCTCGATGTCGCTGCCGTATCACATCGGCAACGGCTGGTTCGGCGGCTTCCTGCCGGTCACCTCATTCGCCATCGTCGCGGCGACGGGCAACATCTACAACGGACTGTGGTATCCGATCATCGTCGCACTGATGACCGCTGTGATCGGCACGTTCTTCCTGCGCGAGACGCGGGGCGAACCTCTGATCAAGTAGCAATCTGCTGCCGGGGGAGATTGGCTCCCCCGGCGGCATGCTCGTTGCCGTCTGGCCTGCGCAATGCAGGTGTCGATCAGCCCCTCGGACCCACTCCGTCGATGATTTCCCTGAGCAGCTCGTACCGTTCGCGATGCGCATCGGGGGCGAGTTTCGGTTCGACGTCGATCGTCATGCGTGGATGACCGGCATCTCCATACGGCGCCCAGTCCTGAAGGTGCTCATCGTTCGGATTGCCATGCCGGATGAAATTCGCGAAGTAATCCTGCATGACAGCCGAGACCTGATAATCCGCGGGCGTCCATTTGAATACCTTGTTCGTGGCGAGGTTTCCCATCGCGTATTCGATCTCCGCTGAGTGCACAGCGCCGGGATCGGCGGGCTTGTTCGGCTCGGCGACCGTCACCGGTCGGGGATGCGAGTAGTAATAGTAGTAAGTCGGCGCGTTGCCGGTTGCCGTGTGCAGCTCGGCCCACTTCCAGGTGACGTAGCCCAGAAACATATCGCCGGCGAGTGCGGTGCCGGAACGCATCACTTCCTCGTCGGTGTTGCCAGGGTAGAGCTTCATGAGGCGCGCAGCGTCTACATCACCGAAGCGGGTCTTGAGCACGCGCGCATAGTTCGCAGGTGTGGGCGGCTCCTGTCCGAGCACGCCGCCGTACCAGTTTTCCTGCGAGTTGGATCCCACCAGCAGCGGCACGTGCGCCTGCCGGCCCTGAGCGAATGTCTGCGCGGGCGCTTCCGTGAAGAACAGGCCGTCCTGAATGATGGTTGTGCGCGGCATACCCTCGCGGCCCGCAAGCTCGAGCAACTGCTCCGCAGGCATACGCCGCAACTCCGCCACCGATGTGGCGCCGGCAGCTTTCATGAAAGCAACACCGTTCTCTTCGCCTTTCGACAACGGCATGAGATTGAACAGCGCCGAACCGCTTTCGCCGATGGCACCGGCAATCAGATCCTTTGACAGCGGTGAGGCCATCAGACCGGACACCGACATCGAGCCGGCCGATTCACCGGCGATGGTGATCCTCTGCGGATCGCCGCCGAATGCAGCGATGTTGGTGCGTACCCATTTCAGCGCGGCGGCCTGATCCAGCAATGTGTAGTTGCCCGAGGCATGAGCCGGACTTTCCTTCGTCAGCTCCGGATGCGCCAGCATGCCGAACACATCGAGCCGATAGTTCACGGTGACCGTGGTGATTCCGCGCCGGGCCATGCTGGCGCCGTCATAACGGAATTCAGAACCGTCGCCGGCGATGAAACCGCCACCGTAGAAATAGACCAGCACTGGCTGGCGCGCCGAAGCGTCCAGCGTCGATGTCCATACGTTCAGATACAGGCAGTCCTCGCTGATCCCGTTCGAGCGGAAGCGCATGTCACTGAACACCGGCCGTTGCATGCAGCGGGCTGCAAAAGCATCGGCGTTGCGAACTCCCTTCCATGACGCGGCCGGCTGCGGCGGACGCCAGCGCAGATTCCCGACCGGCGGTGCCGCGAAAGGCACACCCCTGAACAGGTACAGATCCGCATCGCGCGTGCCTTGCAGCGTGCCCTGCGCAACTTTCACCTGCGGTGGTTCAGCAGCGTACAAATTCAGTCCGGCCAGCAACAACAGCGACGACAACAGCACACAACGTTTCATCACGGACTCCAGTCAACTGGCGCAACGGCGCCGCGTCGAGGATACACGCGAAGCACGGACGTCGGAGCACGACAGAAGATGAAGAGAAGGATGACGAGCGCAGGTCCAGCTCATGCGATCACGTTCTTCGCTCGCAGATCGGATAACTGATCTGCCGACAGTCCCAGCAACTGCGTGAGCACGGCGTCGGTGTGCTCGCCGACCTTCGGCCCTGGCCAATGAGTGGCGCCGGGTGTCGAGTCCAGTCGTGGCAGTATTGCCGGAATCTTCAGGGGCGTGCCGTCGACCTCTACCTGCTCGAACAGGCCGCGTGCATTGAAGTGCGGATCGGCAGCCATGTCGGCGACGCTGTAGATCGGACCGCCGGGTACCGAGATCTCATCGAGCGTTGCGAGGATCTGCGCCGATGGATGAGCACGCGTCCAGGCGGCGATCACCTCATCGATTTCTTTCTCATGCATGACGCGGCCTGCGTTGTTGGCGAGCCGCGGATCGGTCGCCAGATCTTCACGACCCAGTGCGCGCATCAGTCGCTGGAAAAGCGAATCGCCATTCGCCCCGATTACCACGTACTTGTCGTCGGCACACAGATACGTATTCGATGGCACGATGCCGGTGAGTGTGGAGCCTGACGGACCGCGCACGACGCCGGCACCGTCGTACTCGGGTACCACGCCTTCGAGCATGTTGAACACGGATTCGTAGATCGCCACATCCACCGTCTGGCCTTCGCCATGCGCACCGCGCCGCGCAAGCAGTGCGAGCAACACGCCGATCACGGCGTGCAATCCCGCGAGCGAATCGCCCAGCGACAGGTTGGGACGTACGGGCGGGCGATCGGGAAAGCCGTTGATGTAACGCAGTCCGCCGACGGCCTCGCACACGGAAGCGAAGCCGGGCCGCGACGCATACGGCCCGCTCTGACCGTAGCCCGAGACGCGCGTGTAGATCAGATCGGGACGCAACGCTTTCAGTACCGTCGGACCGAGTCCCCACTTCTCCATCGTGCCCGGCTTGAAGTTCTCGATGATCACGTCTGATCGTGTGGCGAGCTGCTTCACCAGGTCGCGACCGAGCCCGGTCTGCAGGTCGATGCTCACGGATTTCTTGTTGCGCGCAAGGCTGTACCACCACAGAGAAGTGCCATCGCGCAGCACCCGCCAGTTGCGCAGCGGATCGCCGCCGAGCGGTTCGATCTTGATGACCTCAGCGCCGAAATAGCCGAGCACGCAGGCCGCAAAAGGACCGGCGAGCAACTGGCCGACTTCCAGCACACGGATGCCATCGAGCGGACGGGCGGGAGAGGTCATGGTGGATGAGTATCCGGCAGCAAAAATCCAAGCATATGTTGAAGCCGGTGCCCGCGGCACTTGTCGTAACCGGCAAGAGCTGCCGCATGAACGAGAACCAGCACACAGTTTCCGGTCTTGCCTACATACTCGATCCGTGACCGGTGGCAGATTTTCGTCTTCCCCGCGTCGGTAAGGCTCGATGCGCACGAGCGATCATCACCAGGTGGAGGCTGCCGCTGCCCCGGCAACGGCCGCTGCGGTCTCGCGCCGGCGTCCGGGCATCGTCATGCGCGTGGGCCTGGGATTCGCCGCCATCGCGGTGACCATTCTCGCGGCCAATCTCATCACCCAGCACAGTACGCGCGCCGCGCGCGAACGCATGCGCCAACTTGTCGTGGGACACGAACCGGTGATGCGCGCGACCGAGGCGCTGGCCAGCGCCATTTCCGTTTACGAACGTGTCGTGCTCGATCGTGCGGAACGCGATTCGGGGTCGATGCAGACGATCGAGGCGGCGTCGCAGCGTGTGGTCGAAGCGGCGGCGCTGTATGACGAAATGGCGCGCAGCAGTGTGGGCCAGACCGAACTGCCGGAGCAGTTCGTCACCGAGCTGGACGAATTCTGCGATGCCGGGCATGCACTCGCCCAGTCGAGCGCATTGCAGCGCAGACGGACGCAGGCGTACTGGGCACTGTTTCACGAAGTCGAGCAGGCCCTGAATGCGCCGCAGCAGCGCGCCGACGCGGCTGCGAACTCGCCGCCGGCGGATGAATCGCTCCTTGAAATTTCGCGATTGCTGGGCGTCGTGCGTGAACGGGTCAGCGCCGCCCTCGATGCGCACGACATCGAGAATCTGCAACCCATCGTCGCCAGTGAACTCGGCTTGTCGAACGGGATCGTGCGCCGTCAGGCAGCACTCACCAGGATCAATGGCGCAGCCTGGGCGGCCGAGCTGGGCCGGCGGGCGAGGGATCTGGCACGAGCACGGCGCAGTCTGTTCGACAGCTACGCCGACCTGACACGGCACTCGCAGGTCTTTCACGATCAGGGAGCGATGCTGTGGTCGAAGGTGCTGACGCAGCTCGCAATGCCGGCGCGGCTTGCACTGGCCCGTGCCGACAAACTGGCCGAGCAGGCCGCGTTGAAGGCGGACCGGGAACTCACCTGGGGCAGCATCGTCGTGCTGCTGCTCCTGCTCCTGATCTCATTGATCACGGTGGCGGGTATTCGCACGCCCGTGCAGAGGCTCACCGAGGCGACGCGCCGATTGGCCGCAGGCGCCATCGGCACGCGAGTTCCGCGCGGTGGCATCCGTGAACTCGATGCGCTGGCAGCTGCGTTCAACTACATGGCCGAGCAATTGCAGCGGGCGGAAACGGAAGTCCGCAGTCATCAGCAGCAGCTCGAGGAGCGCGTCATCGAGCGCACGCGCGATCTCGAACACCTGGCGAACCACGATCCGCTGACCCAGCTGCCGAATCGCCGCCGCTTGTTCGACTATCTGAAAGTCGCCATCACACGCGCCCGCGCGGCCAATCGACGGGTGGCGCTGCTGTTCATCGACCTCGACAACTTCAAGACCATCAACGACAGCCTCGGGCACGAATTCGGCGATCAGGTGCTGCAGGCCGTCGGTTCGCGACTGCGCCACAGCACTGCATTTGCCGGAAGTTTCAGCGCGCGGCTGGGCGGCGATGAGTTCACGGTGGTGTGCGAAGAGGTGAGCGATGTCGAGGAATTGTGCAGCACCGTGCTCGAGGCTTTTCAGGGTCCGCTGTCCGTGCGTGGCCGCGAATTGCGCCTGAGCGTCAGCGTGGGCGCCAGCGTGTTTCCCGATCATGGCGACGACGAACACACTCTGTTGCGCGCCGCCGATGTGGCGTTGTTCCACGCCAAGGAACTGGGGCGGAACCGCTCGAGTTTGTTCGCCCCCGAACTGCTGCACCTCACCTCGAGCCGGTTTCGCACCGAGCAGGCGTTGCGCCGCGCGATCGAGCATGGTGACTTCGAGCTGCTCTATCAGCCTGAAGTGTGTCTCGAAACACAGAGCACGCCGACGGTCGAGGCGCTGCTGCGACTGCATCAGGGCGACGGCACCGTGCTCATGCCGGGTGACTTTCTCGACGTGGCTGAACAGTCGGGACTCATCATGGAAATCAGCGAATGGGTTTTGCGCACCGCCGTCGCTGCGCTGGCCGAATGGCGTCGCGGTCCCTGGCTCGAAGCACGCGTGGCCGTGAACGTCTCGGCCCATCAGTTGCTCGCCGCGGATTTCGTAGCGCGTCTGAAGGCGCTGCTCGCTCAGTACGATGTGCCGCCACAGGCACTGGAACTGGAGCTGACCGAGAACGTCCTGCAGACCGGGCCGGCCACAGTTGCCGTACTGAAGCAACTGCGCCAGCTGGGCATCAGCCTCGCGCTCGATGACTTCGGCATCGGCTACTCGTCGCTGACATCGCTCGAGCGTCTGCCGCTGACGCGCGTGAAGATCGATCGCAGCCTGATCGCCAGTATTGATGCCGGCACGCGCTCGCCAGCCATCGTGCGATCCATCATCGGTCTGAGTCACAGCCTGGGACTGCGCGTCACGGCCGAGGGCGTGGAGCGTGTGTCGCAGGTGCGCCAGCTGCTCAACGACCGCGGCGTGGATATGCAGGGCTTTCTGATCGCCCGGCCGCTGACCGCAACCGCGATCCCGGATTTCATCGCCGACTCTCCGCGCCTGCTGGCAGAGCTGATCGACGCTGTGCCCGATGCTCCGCCGGATGTCGAAAGCACCGGCTCGGTCCGCGCGCTGCGTACTGCAAGTCGGCGCAAACCCTGATCTTTCTGCTGCCGCGTCACGACGGGAACTGACCGGCTGCTGTCGGAGTTTCCCTTGCATCTGTTGCGCGGGTGCAATGCGGTGCCACAAAACCAGTTCGTAACCAGAATCGGCAAGGGCTGGCTGGCACTGGTCGCCGTCATGCTGATCACCGCCACGCTATGGGCAGCGAAGACCGTACTCGTACCCCTCGCGCTCGGCATCGTGCTCGCTTTCACGTTGTCGCCGCTGGTGCGGCTCTTCGACCGGATGCACCTGCCGCGCTTTCTCGGCGTGCTGCTCACCATGTCGCTCACGCTGGGTGCCGTCGGTGGCGCGGGCTATGTCATCGCGGATCAGTTCACGGATCTCGCGACGCAGGTGACCAAGTACAGCTGGTCGATGCGCCAGAAGGCAGCGGATCTGCGCCTTGGCAACAGCGCCACCTTTCGACAGCTCACCAGAACGGTCGATCGTGTCACCGAACAGCTCGACAGCGGTGCCGCGGCGGTGCGTTCAGCACAACCGGTGAGAGTGGTCTCTACCGGCCAGACACCCGTGCAGCGATTGCGCGAGAGCGCGATCTCATTCTTCGAGCCCCTCGCAAGCGCGGTGATCGTTCTGGTCCTGGTCGCGTTCCTGCTCGGACAGCGCGAGGATCTGCGCGATCGACTGATCCGGCTGACCGGCGCAGACAACGTCACGGTGACCACGCGCCTGATCAATGAGGCTGCGCAACGCGTCAGCCGGTTCCTGGTCGCGCAGATGCTGGTGAACATCGGCTTCGGCGCGCTGGTGGTCGCTGGTCTGTACTGGATCGGTGTGCCCTACGCAGTGTTGTGGGGCGGACTCACCGCCGTTCTGCGATTCGTTCCCTACGTGGGAACCATGCTTTCCGCGATCCTGCCCGCCTGTCTGGCCTTCGCGATCTTCCCCGGTTGGGCGGAGACGCTGCAGACGCTGGCAATGTTCGCGGTGCTCGATGTGGCGACCGCCTATATCGTCGAGCCCTTGCTGTTCGGCCGTCGCACTGGCGTGTCTTCGTTCGCACTGCTGGTGTCAGCGCTGTACTGGATCTGGGTGTGGGGTCCGATCGGTCTGTTGCTTTCGACGCCGCTCACGGTCTGCATCGCCGTGCTGGGGCGCCATGTGCGCTCACTGAGATTCCTGGCCATCCTCTTCGCCGAAGAGCCTGCACTCGCTTCCCACGTGCGCTACTACCAGCGCCTGCTGGCGCGGGACGAAGATGAAGCGCACGCACTGATGAACCGCAAGCTCACTGAACTCGGTCCGGTGGGTGCGATGGACGAGGTCCTGATCCCGGCCCTGCAGCTTGCCGAGCATCATCACACCGGGGATGAGATCACCGAAGAGGATCTGGACTTCATTCTGGAAGCGACCGCCGAGGCCGTCGGCCAGACCCGGGCGCGTCGCAAGGAAGCGCTGCCTGAACAGCCTGACGTCCTGATGCTGGGTACCCGCGGTCGCGCCGACAGGATCGTGCTGGAAATGCTCGCCGCGTCCGTCGAAGCGGGGGGTCGCAGTGTGATGACGCTCGATGCCGGCGGTAGCGATGAAGTCGTGTCCCGTGCGATTGCCGAGCGTCCGCAACTCACGTGCATTGTCGCCGTCTCGGCGACGCGGGGCAGTGAGGCGCGTGCGTTGTGCCGCAGGATTCGCGCTGCCCGGCCGACCGGCAGATTGCTGGCGCTGCGTCCGCTGCCGGACATCACCGACGCGCAGCGCTCAATCGCACGAATGAAGGAAGCGGGTGCCGACTGCGTAGCGATCAAGCTTCAGGAAGCGGTGGACGCCGTGCAATCCATGCTGGGAGACGTTTCACCCGCGACGGATGCAGCTTCGGCACCAATGCCCGCGAACAGGCTCGCGGGTGCGATGCGATGAACGCCGGATCTACAGCGTGCCGAGCACGGCGGGGTCGGGCGCCGAACTGATACGAGCGAGCCAGTGGTCTGTGCGCTGCGCATCGCCGGTGCGCAGCCATGCAAACACCACGCTGTGCCACAACACGCGCTGCACATAGTTGCGCGTTTCGTTGTACGGGATGTTTTCGATCCAGATATCGGGATCTATGGCGTCAGTGGGCAGCCAGCGCGCGGCGGCGCCTGGCCCGGCGTTGTAGCCTGCGAGTGCCACAGCAGTCTGACCGCTGAAGCGATCCAGCAGCAT
>DASTRD010000121.1:0-12928 GCA_035761425.1 Povalibacter sp. | reverse complement strand
GAGATCCCAGGCCTTGAAGACGTGCATGTCGCCGTAGATGACATCGACGTCAGTGATGTTGATCTCGCCGATCTTGATCTTGCGCGTCCAGATTGCATCGCCGCGCTGTTCGACATCGGTCAGCCCGACAACTCCTGCAATGGATGGCGGCGCAGGCAGTCGCTTGCGTCGAACCAGTTCATCGAGCAGTGCGCGGTTGCCCAGTGTGCGTTCTGCGCCGGTATCGATGACCACGTGAACTCTGACGCCGGCCACGCGCCCGGATGCGAGCAGCAATCGGCCGAAGCGGATTTTCAGAGGCACAGTAGCGAAGAGTCGGCCGGCGCGTTCGCCGTGCGAGTCGGCAATTTCGATGCGGTCGTTGACGAAGTCGACAGTGATGCGCTTGTCCTGGAAGCCCTGCATACCCAGGATGCCTTCGGCGCCGCCGCTCACGGAGCGCAATACGGCGACCTTGAGATTCTCCTGCAGCAGATCGCCGGTCGACAGCGAATCAAGCGTGATTGTCGGCACGATTGCCGTGCCCGTAACACCGACCAGCCTGACATTCGCGTCAGTGGCCGGCACCAGCCCGAGCATGGTGACCAGGTTGGTCGTCAGTACGGATTGATTCGCACCCGTATCCACGATGAGCCGGAACGGCCCACGCCCGTTGATGAATACCGGCGCCATGATCCGGCCGATGCGGTCCGGCCGCGTCGGCGCGGCGAACAGATGTTCGGGCGGTTGCACGGCGGGAGCAAGCTGCGGTGTCGAGCCCAGCGATGCCTGCTGCACATCGGGCACGTTGCCGTAAGGAGGAGCTGCAGCGCACACGGCTGTGCTGACGCTCATCGTCAGCAAGACAATGCAAAGTTGCGTGTGGGCTCTCACCGGCTGTGTCCTGCGTCTTCTCTATCCCCATCCGGACGTCGTCACGTGTCTTCAATGATGCGTGAGTCGACAACGCTGTGACACCGTAGTCCGTGATCCAGTTCCGTTGAACTGTCATCGCTCGAGTTGCTGCGCCAGCGACTGAATCGCTTTGAGAGACGGGTCACAGGGATAGCGCTCTGCGGCATCCGCCAGCAGCTTGCGCGCAGTCGTGCGATGGCCGGCATCGCGCGCCAATGTGGCCACTTGCAGCAGCTCCTGCGCGGTGTGCGGCCGAAAGTGGTCATTGACTTTGAGACGTGCGCGCAGCAAATCGAATGCTTCGCCGGTGCGGCGTTTTGCCAGCAACTGCGGCAGGAGCTGCTGCGCCAGGTGTTCGGCAAGCCGCGGATCCGGCCATTGTGCGGCGCGCTGATACAACCACCTCAGTTCCTCGAAGGGATCGCCCGCCGCGGCGAGCTGCGCAGCGATCGTCGCCAGCGCGTTGGACTGCGCTCCGCCGCGCCATTGCGCATAGATGCGGTCGACCTGCAGATCGCGCTCGCGACGTTGCCGGTCCGCGTCTGTCGGCTCATCGTCACTTTCGAATTCGTTGTCGTCGATGCCGAGATCCGCGTGACGTTCCCGCAGAACGCCGCCGATCATGGCGAACACCGTCAGGCACAGCAGCATGGCAACGGCGATGCGGACCACCGTCGGCAGATCGGTCGCCTGAAACATGTAGCTGCAGAGCCCGGCAGCACCCGCCGCCGCCGCAACCAGCAGCAAATAGTCAGCGCCCAGACGCGCGACCAGATGCACGCCGCCGCGCACATTGAACATCTGCATCGTGCTGCCAGTGATCGCCTGCATCGCGATCATCGCGGGCAACACCACGGCAGCCAGCAACAGTCCCGCGATCTCCAGTACCCTGCCGCCGAAAACACCGATGGCACGCGGCAAGACCAGCAGCAGCACGATCACCGCGAGCAACAGCACGGCGCGTCCCGCGTTCACCAGATTCATCATTTCGACCGAAAGTACCGGCGGCTCGGCTGCGCCATCGGCAATGCTGTCGAGAAATACCAGCGAGTAGTTGGCGAAGCCGGTCACCAGGGCGATGGCAAGCGGCAGGCCGAGCAGCACCGCGCCTTTGGCCAGCCACAGCAGCAGGCTGAACACGATGATGACCAGCAGCGAAGCCGTCTTGAGCGGCCAGAGCGCGTATCGCAGAAGCTGGGTAGCAGACATCGGATCACTGTCGGTTACGTGACCGTGCAGACGATACGCTCGTGCTGACGCCGGGTGTCAGCCGCGCGTCGCACAACGAACTGTGCAAAGGCGCGGATGCCCGCAAGCCGGGGAAGCTCTGAACACGGTGTCCGTGAGGGGGGCTCCGGAGCCCGACGGAGCCAGGGATGCGCCCGATGAATCAGTGGTAGATCTATCCAACAAGAACAATGGGTTACGCCAAGCTCTTGCCAGCGTCTCTCGAGCTGTATAACCATACAGACTGTATATCGACCCAGGAGCCACCCATGTTCATCGACCCGCTGACGCTGATCGACCAGACCCTCGAGAATCTGGAGGCGTTGACCGCGTTGTTCGCAGATGAAACCGACGCACGCACCATGCGATCGAGCGAACTGACTGCGCGCGCACAGCGCTGCCGGGAAGCGCAGCGTGCGATTGCTTTCCTGCTGCCGAAACTGCGCGCCGCCCGGCTCACGCAGCTGCCGACACCATCGTCACGGATCTGTCTGAACTGCGATTGATCCGGACGGGCGCCTCACAGCAGCGGCGGGGGCCCGGCGGCAGGACGGGGCTCGCTGCGAGCGGGGCGAGGTGTTGCAGGGGCATTTCTGGCGGCATCGGCCCCCGGCACCGATTGCGGAAACAGGCCCGCCACGAAATCGATAAAGGCGCGGATCTTGGCAGTGGGCTGCCGATGCTGCGGATACACCACCGACACCGGCCAGTAGGCACCTTCATTCCAGTCTTCCAGCACTGGCTTGAGCAGGCCTGAAGCGATCTGCGCTTCGGCCGTGAAATCCAGACTGCGAACGAAACCCGCGCCGCTCACCGCAGCGGCCACCGCCGACTCCGGATCGCTGAACGCCAGCCGCGCCGCAGGCACGAGCGAGTGTTCGACCTCACCCTTGCGGAAGCGCCATTCGCGCACCTGATTGGTCCCGCTCTTGAACATCTGCAGACAATGTTCGGGCGCCAGCTCCGTCGGATCGCGCGGTTCGCCGAAGCGTTCGATGAATTCAGGCGAGGCACACGTGACGCCGCGCAGCTGGCCGATGCGGCGTGCCACCAGGCTCGAATCGCTCAGGTTTCCGACACGCAGGGCGGCATCGATGCCCTCCTGCACCAGGTCCACGACGCGGTCGTTCATGCTCATCTGCACGCTGATCTCGGGATACTGCGCGATGAAGCGCGGCAGGGCCGGCACGATGATGCGCCGGCCGAGCGACACCGGGATTTCCACGCGCAGGCGTCCGCGCGGTACGCCGCGCGATTCCGAGACCTCGCTTTCGGCCTGATCGAGCTGGCCGAGCGCTTCGCGGCATCGCTCGTAGAAACTGGCGCCGACGTCAGTCAGACTCAGCGAGCGGGTGGTACGGTTGAGCAATCGTGCACCGAGCCGCTCTTCCAGGCGGCTCACGGCCTTGCTGATCGCCGAGGGCGACATCCCCAGCGTTTGCGCGGCCGCAACGAAGCTGTGCGCTTCCACGACACGGACATAAGCAACTATATCGCTGAAATTATTCAATCAGCCTGTTCCCCAATCTGGCAGCCCTGACACAGGAACTGCATTGTAGGCCGGGGATTCATGACGGCCGCGCATCAGACTATTCGCTTGCCCCGCCGTTTACCCGAGTCGCCCGGGCCCTTAATGTATCTTCCAACTTGAATCGACCACAATTACGGCCATTTGCGGTAGTGGGTCAGGATGGAGAGAAAATGCTTCTTGTGACCGGTGCAACGGGAAATGTAGGCCAGGCGGTCCTCGCCGAGCTGGCGGACAAGCCTGTTGCCGTACGCGCCTTCGTGCGCGATCCGTCTCGACTGCGTATTGCAGCCCCCAACATCGAAGTCGTCCGCGGCGATCTGACCGACGATGACAGTCTTCACCGGGCACTCGACGGTGTGGACGCGGCCTTCCTCGCTTCCGGTTTCTCACCCCGTATGGCCGAGCTGCATTCGCGCTTCGTGGCTGCCGCCAAGAAGGCGAACGTGGCGCGGCTGGTGCAGCTCTCCGGTGTCGGCGCCAATTCCGGATTGTGTTGCGCACGCGCGCTGCGCTGGCTGGGCCAGGTCGAAGGCAGCACCCAGTCGAGCGGCATGCAGGTCACGCATCTTCGTCCCACCTTCTATATGCAGAATCTGCTGCAGTTCGCCCCGGCCGTCGCCGAGCAGAATGTGATCGCCGGCCCGTTCCGCAGCGGCAAATGGACGTTTGTCGATGCGCGCGATGTCGGCGCCGTCGGTGCCGCCGCCTTGCTCGATCCGGCACACGCCGGCCGTACCTACACCGTCACCGGCAGCGAGTCGATCAGCTACGAAGATGTCGCCAGCCGCATGAGCCACGTACTCGGCAAGACCATCCGCTACGTCGACATCACTGCCAATGAAGCCCGCGGCCGCCTCCAGGCTGCCGGCGCAGCGCCCGTCATGATCGAAGCCACCCTCGAACTCTGGGATGCCTGCGCGTCGAACCTGATCAATGTTGCGCCCACCCGTGTCGTACAGGAAGTCACTGGCCGCGAGCCGCGTTCCTTCGACGATTTCCTGCGCGATTACCGCCACGCGTTCGTGTAGTTCGGATCCACAGCCGAAAAAAATCGCACAAGGCGCCAGGGGAACGGCGCAGGTTTCGGCTCTCCCTGTCAGTCGGCGACAGGCGGCGATACCGACAGTTCCACCGTACGTTTTTCGTTGTCCACGGTCGTGATCGTGACCGGCCGGCGCCACACGCGCGCAATGTATTCGAGCACCTTGCGTGCGCGCTCCGGATCGAGGCCGCGGCCGTCGGTGACGTGATCGTGGAGCAGCTCCAATGTGCCGTCCACCTGAATGCGCGAAGCGCTGACGGTGGGAGCACCGAAGCCGTATTTCGGCGCCAGCAATGCATCGTGCAACAGTGGCAGATCGGTTTCCTGCACGGTCAGTGTGCCGTTGGCGGGTCCCTTGAAATGGAAGAGCTGGAGTTCGCGGGCCAGGTCCACCGTGAGGTGATTGCGAATGAACGAGAAGTCGTCGTCCTCGCTCATGATCCTGCGCGCAGCGTCGAGCCCGTTCGCTTCGACGATTTTCTCCCAGATCGAAAAACCCAGATGATAAGGATTGGTCGACAGCGCGACGTTTTCGCCGCTCGCCGTGGGGCGCACCACGTCCGAGTGACACTTGATCGCATCGACGTAGGCTGACTGCGGCAGGAAATCGGCTTCGCGCAACAGTCGCGCATGCCAGAACGACGCCCAGCCTTCGTTCATGATCTGGCAGGCGAAGACCGGATAGAAATAGAACGACTCCTCGCGCACGGCGAGAAAGATGTCGCGTTCCCACGGCTCCAGTTCCGGCGCGTAATTCGAGATGAACCACAGCAGATCCTTCTCCGGATGCGGCGGGATCGGTGCGCGCCGGCCGACACCGGTGGGTTTCGGTCGCGCGGTATCCGGTCCCAGCGAGGCGAAGCGGCGCGCGAATTCGTTGTCCGGAAGCGGCGAGGGCTCGGCGACGGTTTCGGCATACCGCGAGCGGCGCACGCCCTGATCGATGTCGATGTGCTGCTCGAGCGCGAGCGCTGCATCGAGCACTGCCTCGACCCGCTCCAGACCGTGTTCCTGAATTGCCACGCCGATCTGGCGTGCGTGCGCGGCCGCCTGCTCGACGATGCGCTCGCCGATCTGGTTCTGGCTGCGTCGAAACAGCATGTTGTTGCTGGAGAAATCGGCGTGACCGAGCACGTGCGCCGTTACCAGTACGTTCTCCGCATAGCTGTTTGTTCTGGCGAGATACGCGCGGCCGGGGTTGCCCGGAAACACGACCTCGAACAATCGCGACAATCCCATGCGGTGCTGAATGAGCTGATAGATGTAGCGAACGCCGAACGACCAGTGCGGCATGCGCACCGGCAGGCCGTAGATCGCGATCTCCGTCATGAAGCTTTCCGGCACGACTTCGAATTCGACCGGGTCGTAGCGCAGGCCCTGCGCACGGGCGAGCTGTTCGATGCGGGAGATGTGCGACTGCCAGTCTTCGGTCATTGGAAAAATCCCGGGAAGGCGTGCGTCAGGCGTGAGTCGTGAACCGCAGGCGCGCAGTGCCCGGATTCCGGCCTTACTGCACGCTGCATGACTTCAAACCTCCGCTGCCTTCGTGAAGAAGTGGCGCACCGCGCCCCAGATGTCATCGGTGCTGCCGGCGCGGAACGCACCGACGCGGGGGTTATCGCGTGCCATCTCGACGAAGAGTCGGCCCAGTTCGCTGTCGGGTACCGATCCGGCGAGCGGCGCGACTTCGAGGAAGCCCGCGTAGTTGCAGTCGTTGGCCAGATCTTCCAGCGCTTGCTGGGCCTGCGGTTGATCCGACGGAAAATTCTCGCCGTCGGAGGCATAGAACAGATAGACGTTGTACTGATCGGGACTGAAACGTTCGTCGATGATTTCGCGGACCTTCTTCAGGCCCGCCGAGGCGACCGTGCCGCCGGTGCCGCTGACGCGGAAGAATTCCTCTTCCTGAAATTCCCACGCGTCCGATGTGTGTGCAACGAACACCAGATCGAGATGGCGATACTGGCGTCGCAGTCCCTGGATTGCCCAGAAGAAGAATGTCTTGGAAATCTGCCGTTCGCGCTCGCCCATGCTGCCGGAAACGTCCAGCAGCAGAATGACCACGGCCTGAGTCGCGGGCTGTTCGCGCTTGGCGAGCTGGCGAAATCGCAGATCGTCATCGGTGAACGAAGGAGATTCCGCGCCTGATGCAGCCTGCACACCGCGCCGCTTGATCGATTCCTTCATCGAGCGTCGACGATCGAGTCGTGAGCGGGCGCCGCGTCGATCCCAGCCTTCGCGGGTCCAGTCATCCTCGCGGGACTTGCCGGACTTCGCTTCGAGATTCGGCAGCTGCATCTCTTCCCACAGCCAGTCCACGATGTCGTCGATGCGAAACTCGAGCGTGTACTGGATGCTGCCGTCTTCGTTGCCGCCCTGGCCGCGCTGATCGCTGTCCTGTTGCTGCGGACGGCCGATGCGGTCGCCGGGCCGCGCCTGACCCTGTCCCACACCCTGCTGTTCGTCGGGAGGTCGCAGCTTGAAGCGATAGTGCTCGAGCATGCGCACCGGCACACGCACGGTGCTCGCGCCGCCGTTCAGTACATCGGCACCGGCAACGATGTGCGGCAGATGCTGGCGAACCGCCTCGCGCACCTTGTCATTGTGGCGCAACCAGTCGCGCGCGCCACGTGAGAAGAGGTCATACCAGCCTGCATCGCCCGGTCCGGCAGCGGGGCCGCTGGAACCTGTCGAAGTAGGATCGCTCATGTCGCTCCCGTAAACCTTGCGGTCACTCCTGTGCCAGCAACGTCGTCACGTAGCTGAGAGCCTCCCTGGCGCTGTGTTCGTCATAACCGTATTCCCCGGTCAGGCGTTCCTGTACCGCGGAAATTTTCTTGCGCGCCTCGTCATCCGGGCGCGCCGCGGAAGTCACCAGGCGCAGGACGTCGCGGCGCTCCTCGAACAGATACTGTTCGATGGCCTCGCGCATGCGCGAATGACTGTTGAGAGTGAATTTTTCGCCCGTCTTGTAGGCGACCATGGCCTTGCGCACCACTTCCTGACGGAAAGTCAGCTTGCCCGAATCGGAGACCTTGATCTTGTCTTCGACCGAGCGCAGGAAGCGTTCGTCTGCCGGACGCGATTCACCGGTGATGGGATCGGTCACCTCGCGATGATCGAGCGAGGCCTCGACCTCATCGAGATATTTGTCGAGCAGCTGCTGCGCTTCGTCTTCGAAGGAAGCGAACAGTGCGCGATGCACATCTTCCTTCACCCAGCGGTTGTAGAAGTCCTTGCGGGCAGCGACCAGATAGTCGATCCAGAGCTTCTTGGCCTTGGCATCCATGCGCGCATCGGTTTCGATGGAATCCTTGAGCGCGAGCAGCACTTCCATGCTGGTGAGGCTCTTCTTGTCGCTGCGCGTGATGGCATTGGAAATCGAATTGACGATGAAACGCGGGCTGACGCCGGTCAGGCCTTCCTCAGGCGCTTCGGCGCGCAGTCTCGACACTTCATTCTCGGGAAAGCCTTCCACCGCCTCGCCGGCGTACAACCGCACCTTCTTGGACAGATCCAGTCCTTCGCGCTCGGGTTTGACCAGCCGGGTCAGTACTGCGAACACCGAGGCGAGCCGCAGGGCATGCGGATCCAGGTGCACGTCGCGAAAGGCCGGCGCGGCCGAGACGAGCTTGGCGTAGATGCGCGCTTCTTCCACGTAGGAAAGCGTGTACGGCACCTTCACGATGACCATGCGATCGAGCAGCGCTTCGTTTTCCTTTTCCTGCAGGAACTTGTGGAACTCGGCGAGGTTGGTGTGCGCGAGAATGGTTTCATCGAGATAGATCAGCGGGAAACGCGATACCTTGACGTTCTTTTCCTGTGTCAGCGTCAGCAGCAGGTAGAGGAATTCGCGTTTGACCTTGAGAATTTCGATCATCTCGAGCACGCCGCGGCTCGCCGCGTACACCGCGCCGGACCACGACCAGGCACGTGGATCGCCTTCGTCGCCGAACTGCGCGACCTTCGACAGATCGACGGAGCCGACCAGATCGGCCAGATCGGCGGTGGTGGGATCATGCGGTGCATACGTACCCACACCCACGCGCGAAGCTTCCGACAGGAACACCCGTTCCACCGGCATGCGCAGGAAATCGCCCTCGAACTCACGTTCCAGCCGATCTCGTGCCCACGGACTCAGTTCACCGCGGATTTCCACGCCGTAGGTGTCGCGGAACTCACCGCGCAGGCTTGCAGGAATCAGATTCAGCGGCGACTCATGCATGGGCGAACCCTGCAATGCGTACATCGCGCCTTCGTCGGTGAGGCTGTATTCCTCGAGTCCGCGCTTCAACAGGATCGCCATGGTGGACTTGCCGCCGGAAGGCGGACCGAGCAGCAGCAACAGCCGGCGCCCGACATCGGAACCTGCGGCGGCGGCCTTGAAGTAATCGACTACGCGCCCGAGCGGCTCGTCGATACCGTACAACTCGCGCTTGAAGAGTTCCTTGGCGCCGGCGGTTTCGGCACCGTTGCCATTACCGTTGGGTCGTCCGTACCAGTTGAGCATGTCCCACAGATACTCGTGACTGGTGCGCGAGAGCTGTCGGGCATTGCCTGGAACGACGGTGCGCAGAAATTCACCGAAAGTGCCGGACCAGTGTTGTGCGCGGTGAAAGCGGCTGTAGGCACTCAGGGATTCAACGAAGCTCTCGCCGCGTTGTGCGCCGGGCCCACGTGCCGGAGTTTCCATCGGGCTGTCTGACATCGAACCGCCCTCCAACCAGGAAGTTGTCAACGCATCGGACACTCCGGCGAGGCGAAAGCGGTAATCGGCCTCCGACTACGTCGCCGGCAGAATCAAACCTGTGTGGCCATCGTCGGCCTTCAACATGTTGTCAAACCCGTTTCGTCCTGCATGCGGTCACTACGCACTGGTCTCCTCAAGAAGACTGATGTGACAGGGCACTGGTTCCGTGCACGGTTGCGCCAACGCAGTGCGTTCCGCGTGACAGCCGCAGCATCACGTTGCACGAATCGAGCGAGCGCGTGGAGTGATCGGAAGTGTAAGAAGACCGCGGCCCGTGAACAGCAGAGCCGGATCGCGCACCGTTGCGCATGCCACGAATGTGCGTGCGAAACATAATGCTCTGATTACTCCCTTCTCATCGATCTTGCAATGCGATTCATGCTGAGTGTGTTGCACGGCACATGCCAGCATTGCGCATGCGTGCGCAGCTCACATTCAGTGAAGGGTATTCAGTAAGGATTCAGTTGGAAATCCGCCTGGATGCGGCGGAACCGGGAACTCACACAGAGAGCACAGAGTTCACAGGTCCGAAGAACAACCGTTCTTCCGGAACTGTGCCCTCTGCGATCCCTGGTGTGAAATCTCCTTTTGTCCGGCGATCCGTGCCCGGGTCCGTGCGGATCAGGCCGCGGCAGTGATGGACGTGACGGAGGTGATGCCGAGTGCTTCGGCAATCACATCTTCGACCCGCTCGCAGAACACGAACTTCATCTCGTCGCGCACGCTCTGCGGCACGTCTTCGAGATCCTTGCGGTTGCGCGCTGGCAGCAGCACCCGGCGAATGCCAGCACGATGCGCAGCGACCGTCTTTTCCTTGACGCCACCGATGGGCAGCACCAGTCCGCGCAGACTGATCTCGCCCGTCATCGCGAGATCGCTGCCGACCGTCTTGCCTGTCAGCAGCGACACCAGTGCCGTATACATCGCCGTACCGGCGCTCGGTCCGTCCTTCGGAATGGCGCCCGCGGGCACGTGAATGTGCACATCGCTCCGGCGCAGCAGAGCCGGATCGATGCCCAGGCGCTCGGCCTGCGACTTCACCAGTGACAGCGCTGCCTGCGCGCTTTCCTTCATCACATCGCCCAGCTGACCCGTGAGGATCAGATGTCCGTTGCCCGGGACACGCGTGGCTTCGATGAACAGAATGTCGCCGCCTACCGGCGTCCAGGCAAGTCCCGTCGCGACGCCCGGCACGCTGGTGCGCATGGCCACTTCGCTTTCGAAGCGCGCCGCACCGAGAATGGCCTGCACGTCCGCCACGTCGATGATCTGCGTCGTCACGCTGCCTTCCGCGATCCGCACCGCGACATTGCGCAACACCGAGCCGATCTGACGTTCCAGATTGCGGCAGCCGGCCTCGCGGGTGTAGTCGCGCACGATCTGACGCAGCGCTGCTTCCGTCACAGTCACCTGTTCCGGCTTCAGGCCGTTGGCCTCGAGCTGGCGCTTGACCAGATAGCGCCTGGCGATCTCGACCTTCTCATCCTCGGTGTAGCCGGTGAGCTCGATCACTTCCATGCGGTCGCGCAGCGGCCCCGGAATCGTATCGAGCATGTTGGCAGTGGCGATGAACATCACCTTCGACAGGTCGAAGGGCAGGCCCAGATAGTTGTCGCGGAACGTGTTGTTCTGTTCCGGATCCAGCACCTCGAGCAGCGCCGACGACGGATCGCCGTGCACACCGGCGCCGAGCTTGTCGATCTCATCCAGCATGATCACCGGATTGCGCGTGCCGGCCTTCTTGATGGCCTGCACGATGTTGCCCGGCAACGCTCCTATATATGTACGGCGGTGACCGCGGATCTCGGCCTCGTCGTGCACACCGCCCAGGCTGACGCGGGCGAACTTCACGCCCACCGCGCGCGCGATGCTCTGGCCGAGCGAGGTCTTGCCCACTCCCGGCGGACCGACGAAGCACAGGATCGGGCTGCGGCCCTGCGGATTGAGCTTGCGCACCGCGAGATACTCGATGATGCGCCGCTTGATCTTGTCCAGGCCGTAGTGATCCTCATCGAGCACCTGGCGGGCGCGCTCGATGTCGATCGACTCATTGTCGAGCTTCGACCACGGCAACTGGATCATGAGATCGATCCAGGTCCGCACCATCGAACCTTCGGCGCCGCCATCCGACATGCGCTCGAGGCGCTTGAGTTCCTTGCGCGCCTGTTCGAGCGCTTCCTCCGGCATGCCGGCCTGCTCGATCTGCTCGCGCAGTTCACGAATCTCATCGCCCGACTCGCCGTCCTCGCCGAGTTCCTTGCGGATCTGGCGCATCTGTTCACGCAGCAGCGCTTCCTTGTGGCGCTCGTCGATGGCTTCACGCGTCTGCTCTTCGAGCTGACGCTGCAGACGCAGCACTTCGATGCGCTTCTGCAGGATCTCGCTCACGCGCTCCAGCCGCGTCTTCAGATCGGTGGTTTCAAGCAGCAGCTGCTTCTCCGCGGACTTGACGTCCATGAAGCTCGCGACCAGATCCACCAGCGTTGCCGGCGATTCCAGACCCTGAATGGCGTTGGCGAGTTCAGCCGGCGCCTGCGGCAGCAGCGAAACAGCTTCGGCCGCCTGGCGCTTCAGATTGAGCGCGCGCGCTTCGACTTCATTGGAGAAGATCGTGGGGTCGGGCAGATATTCGACACGGCCGACCATGAACGGCATGCCGTCCTGGAAATCGAGCACACGGAAGCGGCGCTCGCCCTGCACCACGAGATGATGGGTACCGTCCTGGCCGGTCACATAGCGCACGATGCTCGCCACCGTGCCGACCCGATGCAGATCGGCTGGCTCCGGCGAGTTGGTCTCGGGCTCCTTCTGCAACAGAAAGCCGATCTTGCGACTGGATCGCACAGCTTCCTGCGCTGCCGCCAGCGAGCGCTCGCGGTTCACGGCGACCGGTACCACAGTGCCTGGAAACAGCACCAGATTGCGCACCGGTATGAGAATCAGCATGTCGTCGGTCACGGTCGAGGTGACCGGATCGTTCGCAACCTTGTTCTGCTCGTCTGTCATGTCAGCTCCCGCTCAATGGCGTGCCAGTCTCAGAACCAGGCAGCCGTTCACGCAGCCCTGGTCCAGCAATTCATATCGACCCGCGGGCAAGGCAATGCGCCGCTCGAATCGTCCGTAAGGAATTTCCAGTCGGTGGACCGCCGTCGTGTGCTGATTCAGCGGCGACGTGCGGATCGCCGTCACGTTCAGGGCTCCGTCGCTGATGCGCACCCGCACGTTCTCCGGCGAGACGCCCGGCAACGCCACAGTGATCTGGACCTCGTCAGCACTCGCTACCAGATCGACCGGCGGTTCCCAGCGCGGCTGGGCTTCAACGACCTGGCCGAACCGGAAAAACTGCCGCTGCAATCGCTGCGCCTGTTCCAGCATTTCGCAGGCTTCGGCCCACATCCACGACTGCGGATTACGGATACCCATGACACGAACCCTGTAAGGACATGCCATCGAGGTGGGGGAGGAAAGAGGGGAATCAAGAGAG
>DASTRD010000120.1:0-7149 GCA_035761425.1 Povalibacter sp. | reverse complement strand
CGAGCAGATAGTTGCGCGCATCCACGCCGAGCTGATCGATGCTGATACGTCCGCGATGCCTGAAGCGTTGCCGCCGGCCGACCATGTGCAGCCGCCCCATGAACCGGCCCATCCATTCGCGTTCCGTGCGTGTACCCAGCTCCGGCCAGCGCCCGCCACGGCGCTCGAACAGCGCAAAGCGGAAACTTTCGTAGTGCAGCAGCGTTTGGCCCTCGCACACCAGCGGCGGCACTACCGGAATTTCGGCGGCGGCGAGTTCAAGCGCGAAACCATGCTCTTCCTTGATCGCATCGCTCGACCAGCGATCCGGACGGTAGAATTTCGCGATGACGGGGGCACCGTTTTCGATGCCGACCTGGTAGACCCTGTTCTCGTAGCTGTTGAGCGCCAGAATGCGTCGGTCGGAGACGTATCCGGTCGACTCGACCGCGGCAATGATGGCGTCCGGCGTCAGGGCGTCGTAGGGATGGGGATCTGGTTTCGGCATGCAATCAGCGTCTGGGCGATGCGGACAGGCTGCGAAGGGCCACCTTTGGCCACTGCCCCGCACTGGCATACGGATTGCAGACTGAGACCGGCATCAATACTCGATTCTTCATGGACAGCGATCATAGTGCCGGAACGTTTCCGGTTCCTGTCGGGTTCGTCAGCAACACAAGGCAACTGCATTTCAAATGACTATTCTCGTGACAGGCGGCGCCGGCTATATCGGCAGCCACGTAGTACGTCAACTCGGTGAGCGCGGTGAGCGCGTCGTCGTCCTCGACAATCTTTCGACGGGCTTTCGCTCGGCGGTCATGAGCGGATCGCTTGTGGTCGGCGACACCGGCGACCGTGAACTGGTGAGCCGCCTGCTTCAGGAACATGGTATCGAAACCGTCATGCATTTCGCGGCACACACCATCGTGCCCGAGTCGGTGTCGAACCCGCTCAAGTACTACGGCAACAACACGTGCTCGACGCGCAACCTGCTGCAATGCTGCGAAGCGGCCGGCGTAAAGCATTTCGTATTTTCATCAACCGCCGCTGTCTATGGGATCCCGGACGGCGGGGTCGCGGCGGAAGACAGCCCCACGCAACCGATCAATCCGTACGGCACTTCCAAACTAATGAGCGAATGGATGCTGCGTGACCTGTCGGCAGCGAGCGCCCTGCGGCACGTGGTTCTGCGCTATTTCAATGTCGCCGGCAGCGATCCGGGTGGCCGCATCGGCCAGTCGACCATCAATGGCACGCTGCTCACGAAGGTGGCGTGCGAAACCGCGGTCGGCAAGCGCCCGCACGTGTCGATCTTCGGCACGGACTACCCCACGCCCGATGGCACCGGTGTCCGCGACTACATCCACGTCGAAGACCTGGCGAGTGCACATGTGAATGCTCTCGAATATCTGCGAGCCGGCGGCGAGTCGCGCACACTGAATTGCGGCTATGGCCATGGCTACAGCGTTCGCGAAGTCATCTCCACCGTGAACGCTCTGCATGGCCAGCCCATCAAGACGATTGAGGGCCCACGACGCGCCGGCGACCCGCCCTCGCTGGTTGCGAAGGCACAGCGCGTGCGCGAGGTGCTCGGCTGGACACCTCAGTTCGACGATCTTTCCGTGATCGTGAAATCCCAGCTCGCATGGGAGAAACGTCTGCTGGCCGAACCGGGTCTGCAGAAAAACTGAAGGAAACCGTGCAGGGGGGCGGCAGACGGGAAGAATGCGGCGCCGCCACCCCATGAGCAGCAGCGGCTTCATCGCGCTTCGGCCGGCACCCTCGACTTCTGTTTGGAGGACGGCTTCAGCCGGCCTCGCGAGGTCAGGTTAAAACCTGACCCACAGGAAGAACACTTCTGATTTGTGGGGCCGGCTTCAGCCGGCCTCGGGGTCTCAGGTTAGAACCCGACCCACAGGAAGAAGACTTCTGCTTGTGGGGCCGGCTTCCGCCGGCCTCGGGGTCTCAGGTTAGAACCTGACCTACAGGAAGAAGACTTCTGCTTGTGGGGCCGGCTTCAGCCGGTCTCGCGGTGTCAGGTCAAAACCTGACCCCACAGGAAGAACACTTCTGATTGTGGGGCCGGCTTCAGCCGGCCTCGCGGTGTCAGGTCAAAACCTGACCCACAGGAAGAAGACTTCTGCTTGTGGGGCCGGCTTCAGCCGCCTCGCGGTGTCAGGTTAGATGCTGACCTACAGGAAGAAGTGCTGGCCGATCCGCCGCCCGCCGTCCGCCATTCACTTCCCTTAGAATGCGTACCGCATGCGCCTGCCCCGCCCAAAATCCCTGAGCAGCCTGATGCTGACTGGCTTCGCGCTGGTCTCGGCACCGCTGTTGCTGGCCGTCGTCATCGGTGCCGCCAAAGTCCGGCATCTGTCGGCCGAAAGTGCCACGCTGGTACGCACCGGCGTCGAGGCCACCCATTATTCCCAGCAGCTTTTTCAGGAGATTGCGTCGCTGGAGCGCGGCGCGAGGCTCTTTCAGGTCCTGAACGATCCGGCCCTGCTCCAGGTCTATCGCGACAGTCGCGAACGGATGCTGGTCACACTGGCGAGCATCGAAAAAGTGGCCGACGACCCGGTGCGCCGCACACACATCCAGGCCATGCGCGGCGCCCTGCGGCGCATCGATGCGGCACTGCTTTCCATTCCGACGGCATCGCCGGATGAAATGCGCGAAGCCGTCGAAGGCATCGCGCCGATGTGGACTGCGGCATTCGAATTGTCGAATGCCACGGGCGATCAGATCGAGACCGGTCTGTCTCGTATTCAGGCATCGACAGCCGATACGGAGCGGTACCTGTTCTGGCTGTCGGCGGGTCTGATTCTGCTCACGGCGCTGCTGGTGGCCATGTTCATGTTCGTGATCATGCGGCCGATCCGGCAGATCGATCAGGCCATCAGCCAGCTCGGCAAGGGTACGTTCTCAAGAGCGATCGCCGTGCGCGGCCCGACGGACCTCGTCGACCTGGGCCGGCAGCTCGAATGGCTGCGCGTGCGGTTGCTCGAGCTCGCCCAGGAACGCAACCGCTTCCTGCGCCACATGTCCCACGAACTCAAGACCCCGCTGGCCAACATTCGCGAGGGGACTGAACTGTTGATGGATGGCGCAGTCGGAGAGCTCGACAGCGCACAGCGCGAAGTCACCACCATCCTGCGCGACAATGGGATCAAGCTGCAGCAGCTCATCGAGAACCTGCTGTCGTTCAGCGCCTGGCAGGCCCGGCACTCCGGACTCGAGATCAACGAGTTCCGGCTGCGGCCGCTGGTGAAGTCGGTGCTGGAAACGCATCAGCTCACCCTGCTCGCCCAGCGCGTGCATCTGGATCTGAAAGTACAGGACATCGAACTGCGCGCCGATCGCGCCAAGCTGAAGCTGATTCTGGACAATCTGTTGTCGAACGCACTCAAATACAGCCCGCGGGGCGGTACCATCTACATTCACGCGCGCAGCGACGACGATGTACTGGTACTGGACGTCGGCGACACTGGTCCGGGCATCTCCCAGGACGAGCGCGGAGCGATTTTTCAGGCCTTCTATTCGGGACGAACGCCGATAGCAGGGCATTTAAAAGGGACCGGCATCGGCTTGTCGGTCGTGAACGAATTCGTCCAGGCACACGGCGGCTCGGTCGAGATCATGGACGGGGTGTTTCCGGGCGCGCATTTTCGTATTCGACTGCCGCTGGCACCGGTGCTCGAAGGAGTGCCGGCGTGAAGGCAACGTTGCCCGGATGTTGACAGGACAGTTTCGACACGCACGAATGGACAGCAAGCGTCACAGGAATTTCTTCGCCCGCAGGCACGGGCAGAACAGCGGCTGGATTGCCGTTGCGCTCGCGTGCGCGTTGTCAGGTTGCGGGCTCACAGAATTGCGTCGCGAACCCCAGACACCGACCACGGCACCCGTTGCAAGTCAGGACACGACTCAAGTCTATCTGGACACCATGAATGGCCTGGCAAGTGCGGACCCCGCACGCCAGGCAGATGTGTTCTACGAAGTTGAGCGCGAGTACACGCGCGCGCCGACGACGGCGAGCACGCTGCGTTACGCCGTTGCACTCGTCACTCCCGATCATCCAGCGTCGAAGCCGGCGGAAGGCAAGAAAATGCTGGAAACGCTGATGGCCACACCGGAGCGTCTGACGCCATCGGAACGTACATTGGTGGCCGTACTGATTCACGAGACCAATTCGAGACTCAAGCTCGAAGCGGAGAATCGTCGGCTCGCAGCGACACTCGACGACCGCGGCAAATCGCAGGCAAACTCGGATAAACGCGTGCAGGCTCAGATCGAAGAAAACCTTCGACTACGCCGCGCCCTCGCCGAGGCCCAGCAGAAGCTGGATGCGATCAAGGAAATCGAGAGGTCCATCATTGAACGCAGTCCCACGCCCTCTGGCAATCGCGATACCCCCAACAGTGAAACGCAAAGCTCGTCTCCTAGTCGTTGACGACGATCCGGGGCTGCTGCGGCTGCTCACGATCCGTCTGCGTGCTGAAAACTACGACGTCGAAGCCGTCGAAAGCGCTTCGGCTGCACTCGCTGCTCTGGCGCGTGTGCGGCCCGATCTCGTGCTCACTGATCTGCGCATGGATCAGATGGACGGCATCGGACTGCTGAAGGAAATTCAAAGTCGCGCGCCGGGATTGCGCGTGATCATACTCACCGCACACGGCACGATTCCCGACGCAGTGCAGGCAACTCAGAGTGGCGCCTTCGCGTTTCTGACCAAACCGGTCGACAAGCAGGAACTGCTCGATCAGGTGCAGAAGGCTCTCAAGGTGTCAGGTTTCGCCGATACGGCTGAGGACTGGCGCAGTGAAATCGTCACGCGCAGCGCGGTGATGGAAGAACGTCTGGCTCAGGCGCACATGGTCGCCGGCACCGATGCCCGCGTCATGATCACCGGCGAAAGCGGCACCGGCAAGGAACTGCTCGCCCGCGCCATTCACAAGGCCAGCCCGCGTCGTAACCGCCCGTTCGTCGCCATCAACTGCAGCGCGATGGCCGAGAACCTGCTCGAGAGCGAACTGTTCGGCCACGTCAAAGGCGCCTTCACTGGTGCCGTGCGTGAACACCGCGGCCTGTTCCAGGCAGCCGACGGCGGCACACTGATGCTCGATGAAATCGGTGACATGCCGATGCGCCTGCAGGTCAAGCTGCTGCGCGTGCTGCAGGAGAATCAGGTGCGCCCGGTGGGCAGCACCGATGCGATCACGGTGAATGTCCGCATCGTTTCCGCGACCCATCGCGATCTGAAGCAGCTCATCATGGGCGGTCACTTCCGCGAGGATCTGTACTATCGCCTGAACGTCGTGCACATCGAAATGCCGTCGCTCAACAAGCGTCGTGAAGATATTCCCCTGCTGGTTTCGCACTTCCTGGAGAAGATCGCTCAGGAAACCGGCCTGCCGCGTCATATCTATGCGCCCGAGGCGGTGGAAGTACTGGTGAGCGCCGACTGGCCGGGCAACGTCCGCCAGCTCGAAAACGTCGTCCGCCAGAACGTGGCGCTCGCCACGAGTCCCATCATGAGCGCCGAGCTGGTGCAGGCTGCCCTCGGCGGCGGCCCCACCCGTCTGCCCTCCTTCGACGAAGCGCGCGACGACTTCACGCGCACCTATCTCTCGCAGATCCTGCAGATCACCGGCGGCAACGTCAGCCAGGCTGCACGTCTCGCCAAACGCAACCGCACGGACTTCTACAAACTGCTCGCCCGGCATCAATTGACGCCCGAGGATTTCAAGCAGCGCTGAGCAGGATCGTTGTCCGCCTGTTCGCCTCCCTTGATCGATGCCAGAAAAAGAAAGCCCCGCACAAGGCGGGGCTTTCTTCATTCATCACCTGATCGGGTCAGGTGCGATGATTCGCTTATCGGACAGCCTTCCGGCGACGAGCTCCGAGGCCCGCACCCAGCAGTCCCAGACCGAACAGGGCCAGCGTGCCCGGTTCCGGAACCGAAGCGCTCGCGTTGGTGTAGGCGCCCGAACCACCGGCATTGTTCTGGCTGCAGACGACGATGAAGCGGCAATTCGTATCGCTGATCGACCAAGCAGCACTTCCCACATCGAGGAACTCGAGAGAGAACAGATTCGCGAAAGTCATCGACCCGCCGGTAATGTTGCCAGCCGAATCCAGGTAGTAAGTACCGAGCCCGGCAGTGCCGCTGAACGAGTAATCACCGACCGTGAAGGAATAGCCGATCAGGTCGCCGAAAAGTGCATATTCGTTGATCTGATTGGCCGAACCGAAGCTCTCAGGATCCGCCCAAAGTGAACCCGTGATCGACGGCACATCTGCGCAATTTCCCCACGTGCATGCACCGGAGTAGGTCCAGTTCATCGGCACCGCTGAACTCACCCCCGGAAGGGCCAGAAGCATCAGGCTGATGGCGCTCAAAAACACGTTCTTCATTGATCGTTCTCCAGTCCGTAAGGCAACACACGTTTACTTCGTGCGTTCAGATAAGCACGTTCCGTGCCGAAGGGGTTATTCTATTTAAAGTCAATCGCTTATAATCGACGCGAGACTGGCCGTCCGCGGTAGTTGCAAAATCCATCGACAGTAGTCAGCCGTCCGCCTCCGATAGTCCGCCCGTTTCAGCAGCCCTGTGAGCAGCAGGTTGAGAACGCGCCCTGCGGGGACAGAGTGTTGCACCTGCTGCCACTGCCCTTGCCCCTGCCGACGGACTTGGCCAGAGTTCGCGTTCATGAGTTCCACATTATCCGATCAGGCACGTTCCTTCCGGAATGCGCTGGGATGTTTCGCCACCGGTGTGACCGTCGTTACCACTCGCAGCACGACTGGCGCTGACGTCGGGCTGACGGCGAACAGCTTCAATTCCGTGTCGCTCGAACCGCCGATGGTGCTGTGGAGCCTCGCGAAGACTTCGCGCGCACTTCCCATATTCATGAACACCGACTTTTTCGCGGTTCACATCCTCGCGTCGGACCAGGAGATGCTTTCGGCGCGATTCGCGCGAGCGGCAGAAGACAAGTTCACGGGTCTGACGCTCGATCGCGGTCCCGCGGACATTCCGCTGCTGCAGGACTGCACCGCACGTTTCCAATGTCGGACCGCTTTCAGATACGAGGGCGGCGATCACATGATTTTCGTCGGGCAGGTCGAAGCTTTCGATCATTCGCCGCGTCGTCCGCTCGTTTTCCA
>DASTRD010000119.1:0-12327 GCA_035761425.1 Povalibacter sp. | reverse complement strand
CGTGCCCCAGCCTGTAACCCAGAAGTCGAGACGTCCGCCAGCGAAGTCACTCAGGATTTCGGGACCGGTCGTATTGCGGTGATAGGCGGGATTGGCAGGATTCTCGAACTGTCGGGCGAGGAACCAGCCGTGCTTCTTCGCCAGTTCTTCGGCCTTGCGCACCATGCCGGTACCGCGTTCGGCGGCGGGTGTAAGGATGACCCTGGCACCGAGCATGCGCATGATCTTGCGACGCTCGACCGAGAAGGTCTCCGCCATCAGGGCGACGAACGGGTAACCCTTCGCGGCGCACACCATCGCAAGCGCGATGCCCGTGTTGCCGGAAGTCGCTTCCACCACGGTCTGGCCGGGCTTGAGCACTCCGCGCCGTTCCGCATCCTCGATGACGGCGATGGCCAGGCGGTCCTTCACCGAGGACATCGGGTTGAAGTACTCGCATTTCACGTACATCGTCACGTTGGCTGGCGCGAGCCGGTTGATTCGCACGATGGGCGTGCGCCCGATGGTGCCGAGAATGCTGTCGTAGATCATGGTGATGAACCCGTGACGGGAAAGAAGGTCAGAGCAGGCTCGCGCAATGTACCCGTGGCCGCGAGGCAAGAACAGAGCCAATCGGGCATATGACCATCCCCGCGGTTATCGTTTGCGCGGATCGCGCTGCTTCAGCCATGCGGCAATCCGGCCCGGGATCTCCCGCTGCGCCGCCCCGCTGACGTAGATCCCGATGTGCCCGCCGGGAAACGCGTAGCTTTCATAGTCGCGTGAGCCCACCAGCGAGCCCATTGGCGTACTGGCGCTCGGCGGCACGAGGTGATCCTGACTGGCGTAGATATTCAACAACGGCAGCTTCACGTCGCGCAGGCGCACCGGCCGCCCGCCCAGTTCGAGCGTATTCCGGCACAGTCGGTTCTCTTTCACGAACCAGGTCATGAACTGACGGAACATTTCCCCGGGCTGATCGGGGCTGTCGAATATCCATTTCTCCATCCGCAGGAAATTCTCCAGCGCCTGCCGATCGTCGATGCGATCCAGCAGATCGATGTATTTCTGACCGGTCAGCCGGAACGGCTGCAGACCGATGAACAATGCGTTGAGCATTTCGCCCGACACATTGCCGCTCGTGGCCACCATGGCATCGATGTCGACGTGCTCGGTCCATCGGGTCAGTACGTTCTGCGGGGTGCGAAAATCCACCGGCGTCACCATCGTCACCAGATTCAGCAACGTGTCGCGGTGCAGGGCCGCATAGCACAGGCTCATCGTGCCACCCTGACACACGCCGAGCAGATTCACGCGGCGGTGGCCAGCGTAATCGCGGACCGCGTTCACGCAGCGCGCGAGATACCCGGACACGTAGTCGTCAAACGTGCGAAACCGATCGGCGCCGTCGGGATAACCCCAGTCGATCAGATACACATCGACGCCCTGCGCGAGCAGACCGCGGATCAGGGAACGATCCGGCTGCAGATCCATCATGTAAGGTCGATTCACCATCGCATAGCAGATCAGCAGCGGCACACGCACCCGTGACCGGGTCGCCACTTCCGGGAACGGCCGGTAGCGATACAGCACAACCTTGTCTTCTGCGTAGATGGCGTCCTTGAGTGTCGTGCCGATTTCAACATTGCCAATCTGCTCGATGAGCCCCAGACCACGCGTCAGCCGTTGGGCGAATGCTTCCGCTTCGCGCGCAAGTTGCGCCTGGTCGAATTTCACGCCACTCATCGCCGCGCACTCCTCTTGCGGGTACCCCCGGATTTGCGCACAGGCGCGCTCTTGCGGCGGGTAGTCGATCTCGGCACGGCCGACAGTGCATCGAGCTGTTGCTTCAACGCGCGCAACTGCAGGTGCACCGAATTCAGTTCCGACCGCGTCGGCAGATCGAACTGACGCAATATGTATTCGATGACTTTCTGCTGATGACCGCGCAGGCGCACGGTGGCATTGCCGAGCCGGGCCTGCAGCTCGGCAAACGCTTCACTTTGTGCCACCCCCGAGTAGACCTGTTCGGCCGATTCCACCCACAGGTCATACAGCTCCCGAAAACTTCCAACAGGTTGGTTGGCGGCTTCACGTTCACGTGTGCGCGTCTCGAGTGCGTCCAGGGCATCGTGCTGAACTTTCAGCAGTACTGCGCGCAGTTCGGCTTCGAGCCGACGACATTCGGCCTGCGCGGTGGCCAACTCGCGCCAGGCCAGCGCATGTTCGCGGGCGGGCCCCAGCGGCGGCATCTGGGAGGCGAATTTCGCCAGGGTGTCGGTAATTCCCTGCTGTCCGGACTCGAATACGGTCCATGCGCTCTGCCAGGCCTGCAACATCTCCTCGCCGACCTTGAACGGTGGAATCGCACCATCCGGCGACGAATCTGCAGACGCCGGGCGCGACAGGCTGGACAACCCCTCGAGCCAGGCATCGCCCAGTTCGCGCCACCGGGTTCCGACTGCGTCTGCGGCCGGATTGCCGGACGCGGCGCCGGCGCGACTCGCATGCTGACGCAGCAATTCACGTTGTTTCTCGATCCACCCGGCTGTCCATTCGGGGTGTGTGGATCCGGATTCAGGCTCACTCATCAGGGTTTCCTTCAGGGCGCTGCGCTTGTTGCAGCGCCAAATAGGCATCGCTACAGTAGTTCAGCCCTGCGATGCCCGATGCGTTGCGGTGCATTGTCCCAGAAATCCTGTTCGTCCCGGCATCCGATGCGACGCGAAAGCGCCGCTGCGGTGCCGATGGGGCACGGCCGGCCACAGAGAGACCGCACATGAGCGAACCACGGGTCATCAAGAAATACGCGAACCGCCGTCTCTACGACGCTTCGCAGAGCCGACACATCACACTCGATGACATCCGCACCATGGTGGTCGCAGGCGAACGGATCCGCATCGTCGAAGACAAGACCAACGAAGACATCACGCGTCTGATTCTGCTGCAGGTCATCGCGGACCAGGAACAGTTCGGTCGCCCGATCCTCTCCACCACACTGCTCGAATCGCTGATCCGTTTTTACGGCAACTCGTTGCAGGGATTCCTCAGCACCTACCTGGAAAAAAGCGTCGAGACGTTCATGCATCAGCAGGAGACGGTGCAGACGCAACTGGCGCGCATGATGAGCACAGCGCCGATGGCTGCGATGTCCGAACTGACGCGGCAGAATCTGGAGATGTGGTCGCGCATGCAGGAATCGATGCTTGCTGCATTCAATCCGCCTCGCGCCAACGGCAGCGACGCCGCCGACAAGAACAACGACACCATCACCCCGCACCGTTGAGGCGTGCGGCGCGAATTGCGGATTTGCCCCAGGAGATGAGAACAGCGGTCATGAACCGGGCGAAGAGGACCACGGAAGCTCTTCGCGCAAGTCGGCGTCATGTCATCTGATACACGTCTCTGACCGTTCGTTCATCACTCACTTGCGCATGCACGCCTGAAGCGCTGGGCTGATTCCCCCGACTCCAATACTTGCCATGCCGCTACGCATCTGCTTCATCGCATCCGAAGTCGCACCGCTCGCCAAGACCGGCGGCCTTGCGGACGTGGCCAGTGCACTGCCGCGCTATCTCCACGAACAAGGCCACGACGTCCGCTTGTTCATGCCGCTGTATTCGAGCATCGGTCTCACGGCGCTGAATGCATCGCATGTGGCAAATGCACAGGACGTCGAACTGCGCCTCGGCGCACATCTCTACAGATTCTCGCTGCTCGAAGCGCAGGTGCCCGGCTCGAGCCTGCCCATCTATCTGGTGCATTGTCCGGCGGCCTTCGATCGCCCGACGCTCTACAGCGACGCGCCCGACGAACATCTGCGTTTCCTGGTATTGCAGCGCGCCGCACTCGAATCCTGTCAGCGCATGGTCTTCGCGCCGCAGATCGTTCACTGCAACGACTGGCACACCGCACTGGTCCCCGTGCTGCTCAAATCCGTGTATGCATGGGACCAGCTGTTCGCCGGGTCACGCAGCATCATGTCGATCCACAACATCGGCTATCAGGGTGTGTTCGATGCCGGTACGGCATTCGACGCCGGCGGCGAGATCGGCTGGCTGCTGTCAGCCACGGATCGCGCTCGCGGCCAGATCAACTGGCTGCGCGAAGGGATACGCAATGCGCACCGTGTCACTACCGTGAGCCCGACCTATGCGCGCGAAATCTGCACACCTATCGGCGGTCACGGCCTGGACGGCACACTGAGTGAACGCAGCGACGGCGTCGTTGGCATTCTCAATGGCGTCGATTACACGGAATGGAATCCCGCGACCGACCGCTATCTCAAGCATCACTACACGGCGCAGGATCTCTCGGGCAAGGCGCTGACGCGGCGTTCATTGCTCGACTGGCTGAATCTGCCGGTGGGCGACGACACGCCGCTGCTGGGGATGGTCACGCGCCTCACACCACAGAAGGGTATCGATCTGCTCTTCGATTCACTGCCGGAGATTCTCACCAATCGCAACTGCGCCCTCGTCGCGCTCGGCAGCGGCGAATGGGGATACGAATCCTTCTTCACCGATCTGCAGCGCCGCTTTGCCGATCGCGTGGTGTTTCACCGCGGTTACAGCGAGGAACTCGCCCATCTGATCGAAGCTGCCAGCGACATGTTCCTCATGCCGTCCATGTATGAACCCTGCGGGCTCAATCAGATGTACAGCCTGAAATACGGCACGCCTCCCATCGTGCGCCGCACGGGTGGCCTCGCCGACTCGGTTCAGATGTGGGATGCGACGACCCGCCAGGGCACCGGCATCGTCTTCAACGACTTCGATGTGCCCGCCATGCGCTGGGCACTGCACACGGCTCTCGATCTGTTCAAGGATCGCGATGCGTGGCGACAGATGATGGTCAACGGGATGGCGAAGGACTTCTCGTGGGCGGCGCAGGGACGGGAATACGAAGCGCTGTATCGGTCACTGCTCTGAAGACGGCGGTTTCCACAAAGACACGACAAATAACGCAGTACGCGCACTCCGTGCTGATTGTCGTTTCCCGCTCTCTTTTGCGGTAATCCGGGACTTCGTACCTACCTCACCGTCGCCAGGTCCACCACGCCGCTCTCCTGGAACGGAATCTTGCGCAGCACGCCGGATTGCAGATGCACCGTGCCCTCGAGGATGTACTCCACCTTGCTCCTGCCGTTCAGGCGGGTGAGCAGCCGCGCTACCCCGCTGACGAAATTGGTGCGCACTGTCATGTCGAAGTCCGTCTCGCCGTTGGCAGGAACCACGAACGGCCGGCTGTTGGTCCCTTCGGCAAACGAATCGCCCTGCAGAAAGAGCTGGTATTCGATCGCCTTGATGGGCAGCTCGCGGTCGTTGGGATTCTTCACGTTCAGATGAACCAGGAAGTTCTGACTGAAAATGTCGCCGGAAGTCATGGCGACCTTCACGACATCGAGCTGCGGCGGCTCGAGTTTCGGGCCGAGCGTGCTGCACGAGCTCAGGCCCAGCAGCAGCAGCGCAGGAATCACGCTACGCATTTTCGCGAACACTTTCATCATCCCCCCTTGATATCCGCTCCAGACCGGAATCCCTTGCAGATCTGCGTGTGAACTCCGACCCTGTTGCGCCGGCTCCTCAAGTTCGCAGGCGCGACAACATGTCACGCGTGACGAGCACGACACCCTTCTCACTCAAGTAAAAGCGTCGCGCATCCTCTTCGGGATTCACACCGATCTGGGTGCCGTCCGGCACGACGCCAGCGGTATCGATGATGGCGCGTTTGATGATGCAGTTTGCGCCGACACGCACTTCGGGAAACAGCACCGAGCTTTCCAGGTAGCTGCGCTCGCCGACGCGCACGTTGGAGAACAGCATGGAGCGGTTCACGCGCGCACCGGAAATGATGCAGCCACCCGACACCATCGAGTTGACCGCCATGCCCACGCGGCCGGCGCCGGCATCGTCGAGCACGAACTTCGCTGGCGGATACTGGCGCTGATAGGTCCAGATGGGCCACTTCTCATCGTAGATATTCAGTTCCGGGTTGACGTCGACGAGTTCCATGTTCGCGTCATAGAACGCATCGACCGTACCGACGTCGCGCCAGTACTGCTGCACGCGCGTCTGCGAATCGCGGAACGGATAGGCGAAGACTTTCAGGCGATTGAGGGCATCCGGAATGATGTTGCGGCCGAAGTCATGCGAGGTATCCGGATTGCTGGCGTCTTCCTCCAGCAGTCGATAGAGCAGATTGGCCTTGAAGACGTAGATACCCATTGAGCCCAGCGAGAAATTTTCATTGCCCGGCATGCCCTCCGGATCGCGCGGCTTCTCGGCGAAGCGGGTGATGCGCAGGCTCGGGTCCACGGTCATCACACCGAAGCTGCTCGCCTGTTCACGCGGCACCTCGACAACGCCCACCGTGATGTCCGCCTTCTTCTCCACGTGGGCCGCGAGCATCGGACCGTAGTCCATCTTGTAGATGTGATCGCCCGCCAGCACCAGGATGTGCTTGGGGTGATGCAGCCTGATGATTTCCAGATTCTGATACAGCGCGTCCGCGGTGCCGCGATACCACATGTTGCCGAGCTGTTGTTGCGCCGGAATGATCTCCACGAACTCGCCGAACTCGCCGCGCAGGTAGCTCCAGCCACGCTGGATGTGCTGGATCAGGGAATGGGCCTTGTACTGGGTAAGCACCGAAATGCGCCGGATGCCCGAGTTCACGCAGTTGGACAGGACGAAGTCGACGATGCGGAACTTGCCGCCGAAGGGAGTGGCAGGTTTGCAGCGGAAATCGGTGAGATGTTTGAGTCGCTCGCCGCGGCCGCCAGCCATGATGACCGCCAGCGTGTTGCCGGTGATGCGGCTGACGTAGCGTTTGGCGGACTGCCTCGGGCCATCGGCGCGGCGCTGGCGTTCGGCGACTGGAGGTGGCGAGGCTGCGTCTTCTTGCATATCGGAACTCTCGCGGTCGGTGACAACCTGGAACTGCGCCCATGTTATCCGAGGCGAGGGCATTTGAACCCTTTCCGTCGCTTGCCTCTGTGACGGGCGTTGGGCATTGTGCCGGCCAGATCCTCCGGGCTGGCGGGCCGGTGCCGACATGTCCCGGTTCTGCCGATGCTGCAAATCCCTATAGTCAGAATGTCGAAGTTCGTTGTCGATTCTCCCGCCAGGGCCAGTTGCGCCGCGCATCGTGGCCGGTCCTGCATTTCCTCGCCTTCACAGCGCGATTGGCGAGCGGGCCGCGCCGCGGTGCTGTTTGCGCTGGCAGCGACACTGGCTTGCAAGGTCCATGCGCAGGATGCGAGCCCTGCGTCGAGTGACGTAGCCGCGCCGCAGTCCTGCCTGCCGGATGGCAGCGGCTATCTGCGCGCCCGGCTCAAAGGTGCGATCGATGCGGAGCTGGACTGGACCAACGATCACGTGGAGTGCACGGGAGCGGTGCGACCGACCGATGGTGGTCTGCGGGTGCGCTTCACGGGTCAGGTCGGCGGCTCAGCCGGCACGCCACCGCAACAGCTGGTGCTGGTCTTCGGTATCGCCGGGCTGCGCGAAGGCGCGGCCGCCCGCGCATTGCCGGTCAATGTGACCGTCATTCGCGAAGGAACCGGTGAGTTCTACGGCACCAGAGGCGATGACAAATGTACGCTGGACCAGGTCAGACAGTCGCCCCTGGTCGGGATTCCGCATCGTGCGCGTGTCTATCGGATCGAGGTGCGCGGCTTCTGCAGCGAACCGGCACGCGCTGTCGAAGGCCCGGGGGCGCTGTTGATTTCCAGATTCGACTTCGCCGGACGCATCGACTTCTCGGCAGAAGATGCGGAGCAGGAACCCACACCAGTCGTTGGCGAGCACACCACCTGAACACCATGACACTGCGAATCTTCACCGCAACGCTGGCACTCTTCGGCCTGCTCTTTCTCAGCGGCGTCGAAGCTGCTTCCGACGCGGACGTACTCGATCGCCTGTTCCCACGTTCGTCGCTGCAGATTGCGACCTCGGATGCTCACCTGCACCGTTTCGATATCTGGGTCGCCGACACGGAACAGCGGCGGGAACGCGGGCTGATGTTTGTGAAGCACATGGCGAGCGATGCGGGCATGCTGTTCATCTATCCCCGATCGCAGAACATTTCGATGTGGATGAAGAACACCTATATTCCCCTCGACATGCTTTTCGTCTCCAGCGACGGCAAGGTCGTCAAGGTAGTCGAAAACACCAAACCGGAATCGCTCGATACCATCAACTCCGATGGCGCCGTGCGCGGCGTGATCGAATTGAATGCAGGAGTGGCGGCGCAACTGAAACTGCGTCCCGGCTCCGTGGTCATTCATCCCGCGTTCCTGCCGCAATAACACACTGCGGCGTCGGGATCCTTTCGACGGCGTTTGCCGAGACGCGGCTTCTCGTTTTCCGGATATCAATTCCCATCGGGACTGCGCATTTTTCGCGTCGTCTCATCAGGGAGTTACACCCATGCAAAGGCATACCGGCGCCGCGCTCGCCGTGATGGTGGTTGGCGTATTTTCCGGCCAGAACACATACGCCGCGGACGAAACGGGCAAGTGGTACATCAATCCTCAGTACGGATATACATGGCTCGATGAAGCGCGCGGTGCCGACGATGACTACCATTGGGCACTCGGCGTCGGCAAACACCTCAGCGACCACTGGAGTCTTGAACTCAACGGTCTGGTCGGCGACAACTTCGACGGGCCACTGGGTCAGGAGCTGCACCAGGAAGCGTATTCGCTCGATGCGCTGGTGGTATTCGGTCGCGCCAATGTCGTCTCGCCATACATCACCTTCGGCGGCGGCTATCTGGACAACGACTATCGGTTCGGCTCCGGTCGCAGCGGCCCACTGGCACAGGCCGGTCTGGGCCTGCTGATCGATGTGGGCGAGAATGCGGCAAAGACCTTCGTTTTCCAGCTGCGTCCCGAGGCCAAGGTCCGCTACGACTGGGCGGACACTCCGAACCACGACGACTTCCACGACTACCTGGTCAACCTCGGCTTCGCATTCAACTTCGGACCAGCGCCGTATCAGCCGCCACCTCCGGCACCTGAGCCACCTCCGCCTCCTCCGCCGCCGCCCGCACCGCCACCTCCGCCTGCGGACAGCGACGGCGATGGTGTGCTCGATCCCGCCGATCAATGTCCCGGGACGCCGCACGGTGTGGCAGTCGATGCAGTGGGTTGCCCGCGCAAGGGTTCGGTCACGCTGCACGGGGTGAACTTCGAATTCAATTCAGCCACGCTCACCAGCGAATCGCGCCCGCTGCTCGACGCAGTGGCAGCCGATCTCAAGGCTCACCCACAACTCAAGGTGGAACTCGAAGGACACACCGACAGTGTCGGCAACGATGCGTACAACATGAAGCTGTCGCAGCGGCGTGCAGAAGCGGTGCGCGACTATCTGATCTCGCAGGGTGCGAGTTCGGCGAATCTGACTGCGCGCGGATATGGCGAGAGCCGTCCCATCGCCGACAACAAGACCGAGTCCGGCCGCGCGGAGAATCGACGCGTAGCCATGTCGGTCACCGACAATCCCGGCGACGTCACGGTGAAAGGAGAGACCGACTGACGAAGTGGCAGCGCAACCGCCGAACTGCAGTCCTCAGCGGCCGGCACCCGCCGGCCGCAACTGCAGTTCCTGTCTTGCGTAATCGATGACCAGCACGTCGAGTACGCCAAGCACATCCATGCCGACCAGCAGGGCCGGTCGACGCTCGTAGTCCCACACCTTGAAGACGTGCAGGTCGCCGAACGTCACGTCTGTCTGATTGATCTTCACGCCACCGATGGCGATGGTCGGCGCCTGAATCATGTCGCCCGATTGCAGATCGGCTGTCACACCTTCGACATCCGTGCTCGCAGGCCGGCGATGCGGATCAAGTCCGACGCGCAGCGCCCGACGCAGCGCGGGATTGCCGAGCGTGCGTTCCGCACCCGTATCGATGATGGCCTTGACGCGCACGCCGCCCACCTTCGCATTCGCGACCAGCAGACTGCCGAACTTGATGTCGAACGGTATCGCAAAGAAATAACGTGGCGCGGCGCGCAACGTGGATTTTTCGATGGTGATGCTGTCGTTTCTGAAATCCACTGTCAGCCGCATGTCCTGCAGACCGTCGGCACCGAGCACACCGTCTGCGCCGGCAAAGACTGCGTCGAGCACAGGCACGCGACGCTGTTCGAGCAGCAGATCGCCGACCTGCAGGCTCTGCACCGTAACGACTGCAGCGCGCGTCGATCCGGTCACTCCGCTCAGCGTGACGGAAGTGTTCGCCGTCTTGTCGGGTTGCAGCAGCAATTTGTGGGCGAGGTCGAGCGACAGAACCGAATGCGTGGCACCCGTATCGACGACGAAACGGAAAGGACCCTGACCATTCACCCTGACGGGTGCGACGATGCGACCGGCGTGATCGTGCGTCGTCGGAATGGCATGCGCCGGCTCTGCAAGTGGCTCAGCTTGCTCCTGTGCGCACAACCCACGCATCGCAAAGACACTCAGCCACAGCCATCGGGGAAACCCTGCCTGGTTGGATCGACGCTGTGGTTGTGAGCCCCCTGCGCTGAAGATTTCCACGTTTTGGATGCGCGGATTCATGCAGCCGACGGTATTTTTTTGCCTGCGTGAAAGCAATGGGGCACAGTAGGATCGGTCATCACGCCGCGACGCCCATGCTCGATCTTCCCGGACATCCTGTGCTGAACAAACAGGCACTCATCGGCAAGTGCCTGCGGCTGCCCCTGCGCGTCGACGCACAGGCTCTCCTCACTGAAGTCGCCGCGCTTCCGAGTGCCACCTGGGATTCAACGGGCGGACGCGTCGGTGTACACCGAGCCGCACAAGCGGTCTTTCTGCGTGGCTATGCGCCTGCGGAGGGCAACAAGCCCATCGAAGAACGTCCCACGCTGGCACAACTGCCGCGCATCCGCGAACTGATCGGCTCGATCATTCCCGCGCCGGCGCAGCGCTGTCTGCTGGCACGCCTGCCCGCGCAGGCCCGCATCGCTCCCCACATCGATCAGGCGCCTTACTTCCACAAGACACTACGGGTCCACGTCCCCATCGAAACGAACGAAGATGTGTGGATGATCTGTCAGGACGAGGCTTTCCACATGGCGCCCGGCGAGGTGTGGATCATCAACAACAGCAACGTGCACGCGGTATGCAATGACGATCCGGCCTGCGCAAGAATTCATCTTATCTGTGATTTCCTGCCATCCGCTTCGTTGCTAGAGTTGGTGGCCGCTGCCGATCGACGCCCGGGAATTCCAGCTGCGTCATTGCGCGCCGGTACTGCCTGACAGCAAATCCGCGGGAGTCTTATGTTTCACCGTGAATCGTGGCCGATCAAAGTACTGTTGGCAGCCGGCGTAGTTGCATGGCTCGCAGCCTGCAGTTCCACCCCTTCCACTACCTCCACCACATCCACCGCCTCCGCACCTCAGACCCAGGAAGCGGCATCCGCGCCGGCGGCGCCGGAACCGGACACCATCAACGGCCAGCCGCTCTCTGCTGAGCGCATGCTCGCCCTGCAAAGGGCCGGTTACACATTCGTCGACAAGGACGGTCAGACCTATGCCTGCCGCAAGGAGACCAAGACCGGCTCGCGTCTCGCGCGCGAAACCGTGTGCATGACGCCGGCGCAGGCCGATGCTCTGCGCCAGGAAACTCAGCGTCGTCTCGGCGAGATGATGCGCAGCGTTCCGCCGCCACAGGGCACCTGATTTCAACGAATCCGGCGGTTGGGGACGGTCAGGCCACCTTTGTAGCATTAATTGCTCGTAATTTTTCCGCCCCTCCGCGGTTCTCCGCGGAGGGATTGCGGCCCGAAGCCAGACGCTGCTCGCCCGCATGATCATCACCGACCGATTCGTTTTCCTGCATCTGCACAAGTCGGGCGGGACATTCGTCAATGAGCTGTTGATGCAGTGTCTGCCCGATGCGCGGCAGTATGGCTATCACCTGCCACGAACGCTGATTCCGCCAGAGGCGCGGCACCTGCCGGTGCTGGGGTTGGTCCGCAACCCGTGGTCGTACTACGTGTCGTGGTATGCATTTCAGAAGTCGCGTCCCCAGCCCAATGCGTTGTTCCAGGTTCTGAGCGACGACGGCCGCGCCGATTTCAACGCGACCTTGCGCAACATGCTCGATCTGGGCGTGCGCACGGATCGACTGGAGCGGTTGCTGATGCTGCTGCCGAATGCATACGTCAACCGCGGCCTGAATCTGCCCGGTTTCGCACTTGCCCCCATCAGAAACAGCGGACTGGGCTTTTACAGTTTCCTGTATGGTTATCTGTACGGCGCAACGGATGCGTCACTGCATGTGGGGCGCATGGAGGAATTGCGCTCGGTGCTGCCAGTGCTGCTGGAACGAG
>DASTRD010000118.1:0-3449 GCA_035761425.1 Povalibacter sp. | reverse complement strand
CGACGACGTGCATCCTGCCGCATCGGCAGGGGATGCATAAATCTCATCGAACAGGCGGGCACTTGAAGTGGCGTATTGTCGAAACGTGACGGTTGCGCAGCGAGCCGGATACTGCGACATTCGCGCGAGCGCAGCAGCCTGTATGACAGGTACATCAGACTGGCGGCACCGCGCAGTATCAGCATCAACAATAAGGATGGATCATGATCATTCGTCGAATCGATGTCGTCTCTGTTCCGGTGTCGGATCAGCTTGCGTCCAAAGCTTTCTATTCCGATGTGCTGGGATTCGAAGTCATCCGGGACAACCCCATGGGCCCGGATCAGAGATGGGTACAGTTGGCTCTGCCGGGAGCGCAGACGTCGATCACGCTGGTCACATGGTTTGACAGCATGCCGCCGGGAAGCCTGCAGGGCATGGTGGTGGACACCACCGATATCGATGCCGCGCGCAAGACTCTGGTGGGGAAGGGCCTGCGGATTACGGAAGTGCAGGATGCACCCTGGGGTCGCTATGCCACGTTCGCGGATCCGGATGGCAATGGCTGGGTGCTGAAGCAGGCCGTCGTGTAACGCGATCGCGCACAGATGTGATGGCGCACAGCACACTGGTTGTCGCTTCGAGCGAAGATGCGGATCGGATCGGCGCCGCGATGGATTTCGATGGCTGTGAGTGGCCTCATTTCCATTGCGGCAACCTCGATGCAGGCATCCTCGGTCAGGTCTTTCGGGGCAGTGCAGATGTCCCGCAGCATGTGGTGACAGCGGGCGCCATTGAAATGGTTCACCGCCATTCAGCCGCGGAAGAGACCGTTGTCGTGCATGCGCTCCCGCGAGATCTTTCTGAACGCTATGCCCGGATAAACGAGATGGAGCTCGATGAGCTTTCCGCGCGCTGGTGCAACGACACGTCATATATCCGGTTGCCGAAGTCGGAAGCGTTCAACCGGCGGGTCATGGGAGAGATCGCACGCCTGGCGCGCATTGCCATCAGGGAAGATCGAATCCTGTTCGTACGTACCAGCTTTCGCAATTCGCGTGGCAGGCAGTAGCAGGCGCGACAGATACCAACGGACAACGGATGGTGCATCGATGTGACGGAAGCAGCAACGCCATGAGCCGCCTCATGTTGTTCCCCAGTGCTGTCAAACGCCAGCCTGCGATTGACCAGTGGATGCAACAGCACGCTGCGCCGCTGCGGGAGATTGCAGAACACTGGTTCACGCTCATGCGTGCCTGCGGCGCTGATGTTCGCGAGCTTCTTCACGACGGACATCCAACGGCCTGCGTCGGCGAGGCAGCGTTCTGCTACGTCAACGCCTTCACAAGCCACGTGAATGTGGGATTCTTTCTTGGGGCCAGCCTGCCGGATCCGAACGGTCTGCTGGAAGGCAGCGGAAAGTTCATGCGCCACGTGAAGCTTCGCCCAGGGGCGGACATCGATGCCGCTGCCCTGGAGAAGCTGGTTGAAACCGCATACCTTGACATGAAGGTTCGCGTGAACGCCCGACCTGTATAGTCGACGTACAGAGACATCTCAGAAATCAGGGCGCCAGCGGGGCGGCCCGAGAAAAAGAATGACAACAACTGCCGACCAGACGGTAGATCAGATTCTGCGTGTCGATCACGCGGGAGAATGCGGGGCCATTCGCATCTATCGCAGCCAGATTGCCGTCGCGAGAATTCTGCATCCTGATTGTGTCGCCGACCTGAGCAGAATGCTCGATCACGAGTTACGTCACTTTCAGACCTTCGATTCTCTGTTGAAGGCACGCGGTATTCGCTCGTGTCACGCATTGCCCTTGTGGATGATCGGCGGCGCGTTGCTGGGTACATTCACGGCGCTGATGGGGAAGAAGGCCATCTGGGTGTGCACAGCAGCCATCGAGAATACGGTCAATGAACACCTGGACCATCAGGTCGCTGTCCTTGCAGCAACGGACCCCGAAGCGCTGGCGGCGGTTGAATCGATTCGCCGTGACGAGCAGGAGCATGAGGATCATGCAGTCAGGCATGGAGGGGAAAGCCGGGGCCTCTATCGCGTGTTGCGATGGCTCGTGAAAGGAGCCACGAGCACGGCCATATGGATGTCGACGAAGCTTTAGGCCTGCAACGAACACAACAAGAATCTCTTCGGGAGGGCATATGAAGCTGTTGAAACAGGTCGTGATGCTGATTCTCGCCTGGGCCTTGTTTGGCTGCGGACAGCCGGTGCCGCCGGACAAGGCTGCGTATGTCGGTGAGTGGCAGGATAAAACGATGTACCTGCTGATCACGCAGGATGGGTCAGTGAGATACAAGCGCCTGAAGGGCGGCGCCACCGTCTCGGTGGAAGGGCCGCTCAAGAAATTCACCGGCAGCGATTTCGACGTGGGCATCGGTCCCATGACCACGACCTTTATTGTCAGCAAGCCACCCTACCAGGATGGGGACAAATGGAAGATGGTCGTGGACGAAGTCGAGTTGGTCAGAACATCGAACTAGCGCGACAGTTCGGGATCGAGTCCCCAGGATCATGCCGCAGACTTCGGAAGCAGATACATCCGCCGCGCAGGCATACGAAGCCTTTCTGGTGCCCGGCATGATGGCCCCGTGGGCGAAAGAGAGTGTTGCGTGCGCTCGCATCGAGAATGGAATGACTGTTCTGGACGTTGCCTGCGGAACCGGTACTGCCGCGCGACATGCCGCGCGTCGATGCGTTCAGGGTCGTGTGGTCGGCGTCGACCTCGATCGTGGAATGCTGAGTGTCGCGAATGCGGTATCGCTGAAGGAGCGCCTGCCGATCCAGTATCTGTACGGGTCCGCGTGCGAGCTGCCATTCGAGTCAGAGACGTTTGATGCGGTTCTGTGTCTGCAGGGGCTGCAGTATTTTCCGGATCGCTGCCGCGCCATGACGGAAATGTGTCGTGTCCTTCGGCCCGGCGCGCCCCTGATTGCCATGACCTGGAGCGAGATGGACAACTGCAAGGGGTATCTGGCGATGGTGAGCGCCCTTGAGCGGCGCCACATCGATGCCACGGCAATGCGCAAGCCATTTTCGCTGTCCGATTCCGCTGAACTGTATTCTCTGGCTGCGGAGGCAGGATTCAGGAACTTCGCAGTCCGGACCAGGCAACACACAGCCTGCTTTCGCTCGGCGGCCGCTTTCGTCGATGCGATGCTTCAGGGCGCGCCCTCGTCACGCTGCGCACTGGAGCAGGTGCCGTCAGAAGACTGGCCCGGCTTCATTGCCGATGTTGCAGACATGCTCGCGCAGTGGGATGGTGGCGTCGGACTCGAATTCCCCATGGAAAGCCATGTGCTCGAGGCTCGTCGCTGAGGATGACGGCCGACTGTCGTTCCAATGTCGTCCTGCTGTCGTGCTCCGGACGCACGGGTCTTGCAATCGCGATTTATGGCGCTGCTCCGGTTCAGGCGCCGGCCATCGCTGTGCCCGTGGCCATCAAGCCG
>DASTRD010000117.1:0-8283 GCA_035761425.1 Povalibacter sp. | reverse complement strand
GATATTGATTCTTTTCATTCCTGACCAGTTCAGTCTGCCGCGTGGCAGTCGACGCAACTTTGCCAGCACGGCGTGCGAGGTGCGAGACACTTGAAACGTGGCCTGAGCGCGGTTGCGCCAGCTGATCGCTGTCCAGAATCGCTCCCGGCGATTCTGTCGAACTCACTTATCCCGTGAGTTCTCATCTCACCATCCAGAAACAAGAAACCCGGCACGAGGCCGGGCTTTTGGTTTCTGGCGGAAGCGGTGAGATTCGAACTCACGGAGGAGTTGCCCCCTCGCCAGTTTTCAAGACTGGTGCCTTAAACCGCTCGGCCACGCTTCCGCATTGATCAAACCATGTGCTCTCTGTCAGCTCCCTTTGCACCAGTCTTTCAAACCGGCTCGCTCGCCAGTTCTACTCCGCACTTCCCTGTGCTGCGCCCCCTGCGGGGCCGACCATCGAACAACGTTCGAGGATCGTTCCAGATCGCTCCCGGCGATCTGGTCAAGACTGGTGCCTTAAACCGCTCGGCCACGCTTCCGCATTGATCAAACCATGTGCTCTCTGTCAGCTCCCTTTTGCACCAGTCTTTCAAACCGGCTCGCTCGCCAGTTCTACTCCGCACTTCCCTGTGCTGCGCCCCTGCGGGCCGACCATTGAACAATGGTTCGAGGATCGTTCCAGATCGCTCCCGGCGATCTGGTCAAGACTGGTGCCTTAAACCGCTCGCCCACACTTTCCGAAATCATTTCGCCCCTGGCTGGATGGGGGTGTGCTTCGGTCCTTTCAGTCCCGGCCAGCAGACCAGCAGACTAGTCGGCCAGCAAACCCTTTCGGTCACAGACCAGTCGGCCGGCCAGCAAACCTTCTCGCCCCTGCTTTGGGGTCGCGCATTGTCCCCATTCGCCCCGCTCATCTCAAGCCTGACGCATTGATTTCCCGGGATTTACCACCATTGTCGGACGCATTGGACACTGGCCGGTGCGCTGTTGCTAGAATCGGTCGCGAACCGCCCGGCTGCGCGAACTTGCGATGCTCGTCGTAGTCCAAATCCACACGGTTCCGAATCGCTTACTGGCTTACTGGAGAGATCCCTGATGGAAAATTACCCGGCTCATGCTGCCTCGACTGCCACGCGCAGTTCGGCGCTTGCCACCAACAAGGTCCTGCGCAACACCTATCTGCTGCTGGGTGCGACGCTGCTCTTCAGCGCGATCACGGCCGGCGTTGCCATGGCGCTCAACGTTCCCTTCATGGGCTTGTGGATGCTCCTGCCGTACATCGGCCTGATGTATGCCGTACACAAGACACAGGACAGTGCCTGGGGCGTGTTCTGGGTGTTTGCGCTCACCGGGTTCCTTGGCCTGACGCTCGGCCCGATCCTGAATGCCTACCTGCGCTTCCTGCCGAACGGTTCGCAGATCGTGATGACTGCGCTGGGTACTACCGCGGCGGCGTTCCTTGGCCTGTCGGCCTACGCAGTGAAGAGCGGCCGTGACTTCAGCTTCATGGGCGGCTTCCTGACCATCGGTGCCATCGGCGCGTTCGTGCTCGGCATCATCGCCGTGATCTTCCACCTCTCGACGCTGTCGCTGGTCGTTTCCGGCCTGTTCCTGATCGTGAGCGGCGGCATCATCCTGTGGCAGACCAGCGAGATCGTGAACGGCGGCGAGACGAACTACATCCGTGCGACCGTGACGCTGTACGTCCAGATCTACAACATGTTCCTCAGCCTGCTGCGCATCCTGGGCGCTGCATCGAATCGTTGATTCGCGAGGCTGGTTTCGATATGCAAAGGGCGCGGCTCACCACCGCGCCCTTTTTCGTTGCCGGCATTCTTGCGGGCAGGCACAGCTATCGGAGAGAGCGTCCACGTGGACCGCTCGGTCCGGATCTCTTGAGTCGCAGGATCGCCATTGCGATGACGTCGGGCTGAAGCCCGACCCACAGGCTGAAACCAGACCCACAGCCTGAAACCACCCACAGGCTGAAGTCCGACCCACAAGTTGAAGCCTGACTCACAGGATGACCGATCCACAGGCTCCAGCCAGACCCCGCAGGCTGAAGCCAGATCCGCAGAGGCGTTCGCCATGAAGTGCGTTGACTGTGTGCTCTCCGTGCACTTCATGTGAAATCTTCTCTGGCTTCGCTCCGTGATCTCCGCGTACCTGTGGAGATCCGACTCTTCGCTGCTTTTTCGTGTCAGCGGATGACTTCCACGCCACCCATGTAGGGCTTCAGCACATCGGGCACGTTCACACTGCCATCGGCCTGCTGGTAGTTCTCCAGCACGGCGACGAGCGCGCGACCGGCGGCGACACCCGAACCGTTCAGGGTGTGCAGCGGCTCGGGCTTGCCGGTCTCCGGATTGCGCCAGCGCGCCTGCATCCGGCGGGCCTGGAACGCTTCGAAATTCGAGCAGGAGGAAATCTCGCGATACGCGTTCTGCCCCGGCAACCATACTTCCAGATCGTATGTCCTGGCCGACGCGAAACCGATATCGCCGGCACACAGCGCGACGACGCGGTACGGAAGTCCGAGGCGCTTGAGCACTTCTTCAGCGTTCTGCGTGAGACGTTCGTGCTCGGCCGCCGAATCGGCGGGCTTGGTCACGTGGACCAGTTCGACCTTTTCGAACTGATGCTGCCGAATCATGCCGCGCGTGTCCTTGCCGTATGAACCGGCCTCGGAACGGAAACACGGCGTGTGCGCCACGAACCGCAGCGGCAGATCGGCTGCCTCGACGATGGTGTCACGCACGAGATTCGTGACCGGCACTTCCGCCGTCGGAATCAGATAGAGCTTGTTGTCGCCTTGCTGCGTGGCGAACAGGTCGGCTTCGAACTTCGGCAGCTGACCGGTGCCGGTCATCGATTGCGCGTTGACCAGATAGGGCACGTACAGCTCGCGATAACCGTGCTCGCCGGTGTGCAGGTCGAGCATGAACTGGATCAGCGCCCGCTGCAGACGCGCGATCGGACCGCTCAGTACTGAGAACCGCGCGCCCGAAATCCGGCCCGCCGCGGCGAAATCGATCTGCCTGAGTTTCTCGCCGATCTCCACATGGTCGCGCGGATTGAAATCGAACTGGCGCGGCGCGCCCCAGCGACGGATCTCGACATTGGCGGTCTCGTCATGCCCTTCCGGCACGCTGTCGCTGAGCATGTTCGGAATGCCGAGTGCGATCTGGTCGAGTTCGGTCTGTGCGCCGGTCAGCTCCGCCTCTGCACGGGAGAGTTCCTCACCCAGCGACTCAACCTGCTTCAACAGCGGCGCAATGTCCTGTCCCTGCGCCTTGGCCTTGCCTACCGACTTCGCATGCGTGTTGCGCTCGCTGCGCAGTTCATCGACGCGCACCTGCCACTTGCGGCGGATTTCCTCGAGCGCGGCGAGTCTTTCGACATCGAGTTTGAAACCGCGCCGTGCCAGATTGGCAGCGACGGCGGCGGGATCGGAACGCAGGAGCTTCGGGTCGAGAATGACGGGTGACGGGTGACGGGTGACGGGTGACGGGTGACGGGTGACGGGTGACGGGTGACGGGCAAGAAGGTAGCAGACGGCAGGTGAATTCCAAACATGCGAGATGCAGGTGTGTACGTCGCCGGATTGTGGATTCCGGCCGGTACTCGTCACTTTTTCTTCCGTCTTTCCATCGCCTCCGCGATCTTGATTTCCAGTCCGCGCGGAACCGGGCGGTAATAGTTCACCGGCTCCATTTCATCCGGAAAGTACTTCTCGCCTGCCACAAAGGCATCGGGTTCATTGTGCGCGTAGCGATAGTTCCTGCCGTAGCCCAGATTCTTCATGAGTTTCGTCGGCGCATTGCGCAGGTGCAGCGGCACATCCAGTGAGCCCTTGCTCCGTGCATCCTGCATCGCCTCGTTGAAAGCCATGTAGACCGCATTGCTCTTGGCTGTGCAGGCGAGAAAGACCACTGCCTGTGCGATGGCGAGTTCACCCTCTGGACTGCCGAGACGTTCGAACACTTCGCACGCTTCGAGCGACATGGTGAGACCACGCGGATCGGCATTGCCGATGTCTTCGGAAGCCATGCGCAGTACGCGGCGTGCGATGTAGCGCGGATCGCAACCGCCATCGAGCATGCGGCACAACCAGTACAGCGCCGCGTCAGGATCCGAGCCGCGCACCGATTTGTGCAGCGCCGAGATCTGGTCATAGAACGCCTCGCCCTGCTTGTCGAAGCGACGCAGCCCACCGGAGGCCACTTCGTTCGCGATTGCGGTGGTCAGCAGCGGCGGTTCGTTGGCACCCGCAAGATCGATGGCCAGTTCGAGCATGTTCAGTGCGCGACGCGCATCGCCGTCGGCCGCATTGGCGATGATCTCGAGCCCACGCTCATCCACCTGCAGAGCGGGACCGGCCAGGCGCAGACCGCGATCGATGACAGCACGCAGATCGGTCGCGGTGAGCGAACGCAGCACATACACGCGCGCCCTGGAGAGCAACGCATTGTTGAGTTCGAACGATGGATTCTCGGTGGTCGCGCCGATGAAGACGAGCGTGCCGTCTTCCACCCAGGGCAGAAACGCGTCCTGCTGCGACTTGTTGAAACGATGCACTTCGTCGAGGAACAGTACGGTGCGCCGGCCGGTCTGCTGTCTTGCGTTCGACGCCTGTTCCGCGGCAGCGCGAATGTCTTTCACGCCGGCCATGACGGCAGACAGGGCAATGAAGTCAGCATTGCACCGCTGGGCGACGAGTCGCGCGAGGGTCGTTTTCCCTGTGCCCGGCGGTCCCCAGAGAATCATCGAATGCAGATGACCGCCCTCGAGCATGCGCCGCAGCGGCTTGCCCTCACCCAGCAGATGACTCTGCCCGACGTAATCGTCCAGCGTCGCCGGACGCAGGCGATCGGCCAGCGGGCGTGATGCCTCGTCAGTCACCGATCGGCCACCGCCGTGCGCCGGCTCAGCCAGCCGTCGATCCAGCGCATCCAGTTACCCAGGCCCGCGAAGGCCAGGGCCAGCCCGATGACGATGCCGATACCGTTTGCAACGACGTCCAGGACGTCCGCACTGCGTCCCAGATGCATGGCGCCCTGCGCAAACTCGATGACGACGCCCATCAGCAACAGTAAACCGGCAATGGCCAGATAGCGCGAACGCGGATAGAGACCGGCGAACCAGAGCATGAGGGTCGCGTAACAGATGAAGTGCTCGGACTTGTCGCTCATGCCCGTGCTCGGCAGATCGTGCCCGGGTACCAGACAAACGATGAACGCCGCGACCACCATCGCCCAGCCGATGGTCAGCCACATCCGCGGATGGCGCGCAGGCAGCATCAGGGCGCATCCGGCGAGCCGGGATCGCCGATCACATCGGCGCCCGCCGGCACCTTGAAGTCGAACAGTGCGGGATCGAGCTTGAGGTTGCGCTCGATGTTGCTGAACTGCAGCGTGGTGATCTGGCCGAGCTTGTCGGCAAGCTGCATGATTTTCAGATCATTGCCCGCGAAGCCAAGCCGCACCCATTTGAAATCCGTATCGGCGCGCACGGGCTCCATCATCACCCACTGAGCATTCGCGTCCTGCGATGTTTCGGTGACTTTGAAGTTTTCCGAGAGCTTGCCCTCACCGCTCAACAGCATGGCCGGCGTGGCTGACAGCGACGTGTCCAGCCGCCGTACGGTCACCTGTTCCAGATCGGCGTCGTAGAGCCAGATGCGCGTGCCGTCCGCGACGATCAATTGCTCGTGCGGCTGGGTGTAATCCCAGCGGAAGCGATTGGGCCGGCTGATGGCAAGCTGACCGCTGGACTGATCGGTGATCGCGCCTTTGCTGTCGGTGAGCGTCTGTTTGAAATCGGCACGCAGTGTCGAGAGATTGGCAATGAATCGTTCGACGCGCTGCAAGCCCGCGTCGCTCGATGCGGCGGCGAGCAGCGGAAACAGCAACAGCGCGGTCGCGACGCACCGCGTCAAGGCAGAACGCATTGTCATGGAGGATTCTTCCGCAACTATTCTTCGGGAGGAGCCGGCGCGAGTACTTCGCGCGAGCCGTTCGACTGCAGCGGCCCGACCAGGCCGGCTGCTTCCATGGTCTCGATCATGCGGGCAGCACGGTTGTATCCGATCTTCAGCCGGCGCTGCACGCCGGAAATCGATGCCTTGCGGCTCTCCAGCACGATGCGCACGGCCTGATCGTAGAGCGGATCCTGCTCGCCATCACCGCCGTCGCCGCCCTCACCTTCGCTGCCTTCACCGGGCAGGCCCGGAATCGGTGCGCTCGGACCGCTGAGGATTTCATCGACATAGACCGGCGGGCCGGAACCTTTAAGCGCACCGACAACTCGATGCACCTCTGCATCCGAGACGAAGGCGCCATGCACGCGCACCGGTACCGAAGTGCCCGGCTGCAGGAACAGCATGTCGCCGTGACCGAGCAATTGCTCGGCACCCATCTGGTCGAGAATGGTCCGCGAGTCGACCTTGGCCGAGACCTGGAAGGCGATACGGGTTGGAATGTTCGCCTTGATGAGACCGGTGATGACGTCGACCGATGGGCGTTGCGTCGCGAGGATCAGGTGAATGCCCGAGGCGCGGGCCTTCTGAGCAAGCCGCGCAATCAGCTCTTCGACCTTCTTGCCGACGATCATCATCATGTCGGCCAGCTCATCGACGATCACGACGATGAACGGCAGCGGCTCGAGCAGCGGCACATCGTCGGGATTGCCTTCCGGGCCCAGATGCTTCATCAGCAACGGATCGCGGATCGGCGTTTTCGCGTCATGGGCTTCCTTGATCTTGCGATTGAAGCCCGCGAGATTGCGCACGCCGAGTGCCGCCATGAGCTGATAGCGGCGCTCCATCTCCGCCACACACCAGCGCAGCGCGTTTGCCGCTTCCTTCATGTCCGTGACCACCGGCGCCAGCAGATGCGGAATGCCTTCGTACACTGACAGTTCCAGCATCTTCGGATCGATCATGATCAGCCGCACATGCTCGGCAGTCGATTTGTAGAGCAGCGACAGGACCATTGCATTCACGGCGGTGGATTTGCCGGAACCCGTCGTGCCACCGACCAGCAGGTGCGGCATGCGCGCGAGATCGGCGACCACCGGCAACCCACCGATGTCCTTGCCGAGCACCAATGCCAGCGACGAAGTCATTTCGTCATAGGTCTTCGACTTGATGATTTCGCCGAGCGTGACGATCTCGCGTTTTTCGTTGGGAATTTCCAGGCCCACGGTGGGCTTGCCCGGAATGACCTCGACCACGCGCACGCTGATCGCCGACAGCGCACGTGCAAGATCCTTGGCGAGATTGGTGATCTGACTGACCTTCACGCCGGGCGCGAGCCGCAGTTCGAATCGCGTGATGACAGGACCCGGATGTACCTCCACCACTTCGGCCTCGACGCCGAAGTCGCGCAGCTTGAGCTCCACCAGCCGCGACATGGCTTCCAGTGCCTCGGCCGAATAGCCGGCCTGCTGCGGCGGGGCGTCGTCGAGCAGTTTCAGCGCAGGCAGTTCCTTCGAGGTGGGCTTCTCGAACATCGCCACCTGGCGTTCCTTCTCGACCCGCTCGCTTTTCTCGACTTTGGGAACCACCGGCTCGATTCGCGGTGGCGGACGGCTCGCGACGCGCTTCTGTTCCTCGCGCACGATCTCGGCGCGCGCTTCCTTCACTTCGCGACCCTGCTTGATCTCGCGCGCATTGCTGATCCGCCCGGACAACCACTCGATACCCTGGAGCGTCCAGCGTCCCAGCTTGTCCATGACCTGGATCCAGGACACGCCTGCAAACAGAGAGACACCTGCAAGCCACAGCGCCAGCAGAAGTAGCGTCGCGCCGAGGAAACTGAGCGAATGTTCGAGTCCGCCGGCTGTGAAGGCGCCGAGAACTCCGCCGGCCGTATTCGGATAGGACCTGGCCGTGAAATGCAGGCTCGCCAGCCCACAGCTCGTCACCAGGGTGATGAGAAAGCCGACGCTGCGAAACGCGAGCGTGGCACGCGACTGCGCGTCCTCATCCCTGGCTTCCCGGTACAGCAGCCAGCCCGCGAAACCGATCATCACGGGAAACAGGAAGGACGGACCGCCGAACAACAGCACCAGCAGCCCCGAAAGATGCGCACCAAATGGCCCGATGACGTTGGAAATCGGACCCGGCTCGCCGGTGGTCGCGAACGACGGGTCGTTGCGGTCGTAGCTCAGCAGAGCCGCCAGTACGATCAGCGCGAGTGCGCCGAAGACCCACAGCGCACCTTCCCGCAGCGAGCGGACCACGGTCGATCCAAGTCGCATGTTGCTGCGAGGGCTGTTGCCGCGAGTGGGAGCTGT
>DASTRD010000116.1:0-7294 GCA_035761425.1 Povalibacter sp. | reverse complement strand
TCCGGGCCGTACGACGTGAGCTTGCAGGCGGCGCAGCTCAAGTACAAAGCCGATGCGCCCGTGGTGCTGACGAATCTGTGGACGAAAAAGCAGATCACGTTCACGAACGACACAAAGCTTCGGGTGGCGCCGCGCGAGACGCTGATCTTCAGGGCACGCGGCACCCGCGCGCTGGCCGACGGCTTCTATCTCTCCGAACAGCCCGGCAAGATGAATCCTGCCGTCGACGGTGTGACACGCCCCGTCGCCGATCCGACGATTTTCCGCACGGCTGCCGGCTGGGGCGGAACGCACGGCGCCGGCGATCGGCCGCAATACGCCGGCTGGGGCGGCGCGCGCGCCGACAGCGCGCCTTACGGACAGACCCTGCAGATTGCACGCAAGGTCTATTCCTCCGGCATTGGAATCCTGGCCAATTCACGCCTGGAAGTGCGCAATGACGGCCACCGCAGCTTCACGGCAAAAGTCGGTGTCGATGATTCCGCGACGGACAAGTTGAGCGCAGTGACGTTCACCGTTTACGGAGACGGCAAGCGCCTCGCGCAGACGCGTCCGATGAAATGGGGGATGGCAGCGGAACCGCTCGACGTCGATGTCTCCGGCGTCAAGGTGCTCGAACTCGTCGCGCGCAGCGACGCCAGCAAGAACGAGGCACTGTCCGTCACGTGGGGCGAAGCCGCGCTCACCGGGCACTGATCGCGCGACGATTCGATCGGTAGCGCCGGTTCGCTTCCTCTTGCGTCCGGCGTCAGGCCTGCGTTCTGCCCTCCCGGACGCCACGGCGTTACTGATGCGCCTCGGCATGCCGCGCAAACCTGTCCAGAATCGCCTGCCATCCCTGACGCTGTTGTTCGATCGGATGCGTCGACTCGCTGTCGAACGTGACGCGCACGTGGACGCCATCCGACGTGGGCTGAAATTCGACGCATGCTTGCCGGTCGCCGAACGAATACTCGATTCGTTCGCGATCGACGATGGTCGTGTACGTCCCTGCGAAATCGAATCCCATGCTGCCGTCCCTCGCTTCCATGCGTGAACGGAAGGTGCCGCCCGGCCGCAGATCCACCGTGGCAGCAGTCGTGTGCCAGTCATCCGACGCGGCATTCCACTGCTTGATGTCCTCGGGTGTGGTGTACGTACGCCATACGGTTTCCAGCGGTGCGGCGACATCGGTTTCGACTGTGATTTTCATGGGTATTCCTCATCGAAGTTCAGTGCGCCAGTCAGCGCGTTCCACCCAAGGACGACAGGGTTACGCAGATTCCGACACAGGCGCAACGATGTCCGGCAAGAGACCGGAAGTAATGTGGCAGCGGGCTGCGCTGCCGGAGCCGGCGCACGCCCGTTCATGAATTAAGGGTGATTCACGGAACCACCTGTGGCGATGGCCGGCCTGACTCTTCAGGATCCGCAGATCCGTATCGATTAAGCCGTCATTCATCGACTGCGGACCAGGATGACGGCATCCGGAAGGAGTGCGGCCATGAATATCAAGTTGTTGTGGGCAATCTGTCTGCTGGGTTCGATCGGCATTGCGCAGGCGGCGGTCGACAAGCCGCCGGATCCGTTTGCCGGTGCCGACAAGGACGCGTGTGTTTTCATCAACTCCATTCAGAACTGGCGTGTGCTGGACAGTCGCAACGTGGTGCTGTTCGCCCCGAACGCGAAGAAGATGTACCTGATGCAGCTCGGCATGCCGATCAGCGATCTGGATTTTTCCTTCCGGGTGGCATTCATCGACAAGGATCACGACGGACAGGTCTGCGGGCGCAGTCCCGATCGCCTGCGGGCCATGGGGTCCATCGTGAAGGAAGGCTCCAACATCATGGCGCTCATCCGGCTCGACCCCGCTCAGATCGAGGCGCTGGAGTCGAAGTACGACGTATCGCTGACCGGCAAGAAAAAGCAGGAGAAGCGGACGCCCGCACAGATTCAGGAGACGTCAGCCGCCGACAATTCCTGATGGCATCCTGCGCCGCGTCGTTGCGAGCGGGTGCTGACTGATCTTCGGCGCCTCAGCGCGTCGCGAACAGGATCAGAACGACCACGGCGAGGGCGAACGATATGGCCTGCCACACCGCCACCGGATTGCGCTCGATCAGCGGAGCCCGGCTGCGGCTGAGATACGCCGTACCGGGATGACGCAGGTCGTAGAGGAATTCGGAGAGTTGCTCATACCGCTTTGCCGGATCCGGATGAGTGGCCTTGCGCAGCACATCGTCCAGCCACGCCGGAATTTCGCGTTCGTCATTCAGGACAGATCGATATCGCAACGCGCGCTGCGCGGCCCTCGTGCGGGCCTTCGCCACATCGGCACCGTACGGCAGTTCGCCGCTCAGCATCTGATAGGTGATGACGCCGAGCGAAAACAGGTCGGAACGCGTCGTGGCGGGTTCGCCCAGGAAATACTCCGGTGCAGTGTATTGCGCAGTACCGAGGATGGTCGGTGCAGATTCGCTGGCGTCCAGTTCGGCCACACCCGCGACGCGCGCCGCACCGAAGTCGATCAGTTTCACGGTACCGTGCGCATCGATCATGACGTTCGCAGGGCGCAGGTCCTGATGCAGCATTTCCATGCGATGAAATGCACGCAGCCCCCTGGCAATCTGCTCGACAATGTCGCGGATCGTTTCGAGGTCTGCCCGCGGATGGTCGAGCATCCATTGTGCGAGCGTCTGTCCGTCCACGTATTCCATCACCGTGTACAGCCATCTGCGCTGGTGCGTCGGCGCGCGCGACTTCAGTACATGTGGACTGTTGATGCGTCGCGCGATCCAGTCTTCCATCAGAAACCGTTCGAGATAGGCCGGATCGCCACGCAGATCCAGTGATGGAATCTTGATGGCTGCCGGTTCGGCCTCCGTTTCCCGCTGCGCGAGGTAAACGTGGCTGCGGCTGCTGGCATGCAGCTCGCGCAGAATGCGGTAGCCGTCGAAGGTCGTGCCGGGTTCGAGCAGTGGCGGCAGTGCAAGCTCCAGTGCCTGTTGCTGCAGTACGCTGACGTCCTGTTCCGGCAGGTCCTCGATGCGCACGATCTGAACCGTGAGATTGTCATCGCTGCCGCGCGTCAGCGCTGCCGCGACGATGGCACGCGCGGCCGCATCCAGATCGTCGCGATGGTTCGCGACAGCAGCGTTTGCCGTTGCGGCATCGATGAATTCGTAGACGCCGTCACTCGCCAGCAGGAATACCTCGCCACACTCGATGGCGAATGACTGATAGTCGATGTCCAGTTGCGCGTTGATTCCAAGTGCGCGACTCAGATAGCTCTGCTCTGCCGAGACGTGCAGCCGATGGTCGTTGGTGAGCTGTTCGAGCAAGCCGTCCTGCAATCGATAGATGCGCGTGTCCCCGACATGAAACAGATGTGCCGTGGTGCCCTTGAATATCAGGGCGCTCAGCGTGCACACGTAGCCGCGATCCATGTCGTAACGAAATGGACTATGACGGGTCTGTGCGTGCAGCCAGGAATTCGCGGCCAGCAGCACGCGCTGTGCCGAAGTCTTCACCGACCACGCCGGTGAGGTGCAGAAGTAGTCGTCGAGGAGCGCGCGTACGGCAGCTTCGCTGGCGGCGCGACTGACCGTACTGCTGCTGATGCCATCGGCAATGGCAACCGCAATGCCTTTGGTGGTGAGCAGCGGCTCGTGCGGAATGCACGCGCCATGGAAATCCTGATTGCTGTCCTTGCGCCCCGGGTCGGAGTGCTGACCCAGCGCAATCGAGAGTCGATGCGTCATGTTGAAAAGCCCCGGCGCAGTGCCGGGGCTTCGCAGGCTCAGGCCGCCATCTTCAGCACGCGCTTCGGCGTCGTCTTGAGATGGGTGGAGTAGAGCGTGAGGCCGGTGAACGCCAGTCCCCCGACGATGTTGCCCACGACCGTCGGAATTTCGTTCCAGATGATGTAGTCCATGACCGAGAAGTTGCCGCCCATGATGAGCGCCGACGGAAACAGGAACATGTTGACCACTGAGTGTTCGAACGTCATCGCGAAGAACACCATGATGGGCATCCACATCGCGATCACCTTGCCGCTGACCGACGTGGAGATCATTGCGCCGACCACACCGGTGGACACCATCCAGTTGCACAGGATGCCGCGGATGAACAGCGTCAGCATGCCGGCTGCGCCGTGGTCCTTGTAGCCGATGGTGCGGGCTTCGCCGATGCCGGCAATCACTTTGCCCACGGCGTTCGGTTCTGTGCTGAAACCGTAGGTAAAGACGATGGCCATCATGACGGCAACGGTGAAGGCGCCGAGGAAGTTGCCGGTGAACACCAGTCCCCAGTTCTTGAGGACGCCGCCGAGCGTGACGCCGGGCCGCTTGTCGATGAGCGCAAGCGGTGAGAGTACGAAGACGCCGGTGAGCAGATCGAACCCCAGCAGATACAGCATGCAGACGCCGACCGGAAACAGAATGGCGCCGATGATCGGATAGCCGGTCTGCTGCGTGACGGTGACGGCAAATACCGCGGCGAGCGCCAGAATGGCACCGGCCATGTAGGCGCGGATCAACGTGTCCTTGGCGGACATGAATATCTTGGATTCGCCGGCATCCACCATCTTGGTGACGAATTCCGATGGGGCCAGATAGGACATGGTGCTTCCCTTGTTGAAGTGGCTGAAATTCCGACCCAACAAAAAAGGGTCGCCATCAGCGCGGGCATAACCCGGCTCATGACGACCCTCTGTTGGATCGAGTGCACCTGGACAAAGCAAACGATGTGCCAGCGTGGCCATCCGCTGGTTCCGCCCATTCAACGACGCATCAGCGTCTCCCACGCCTCAGTTCTGTGCGCAAGGCGTCGGTCCATGCACGAGGATAGGGCGGGGAAGAGGGAGGAGTGACGAACGTGATGGATGTCTCCCTTCGCGGTCTTGTCCTTCATCACTTACATCACCTGTATCACCTACCTCACGTCTCTTTGCCCGTCACCCTCGTCACTCCGTCACCCTCTCACGGACACACCGCCTTGCCCTCATTCGTCGCCAGGCGCACATCGCGCAGAGTGAGGGCGAGTTTGCCGGCAGTGGTCACTATGAAGGGTTGATCGATGCGGCTCATGTCGGCGCCGTGGCCGGCGAAGCAGCTCAGCTTCACTTCCAGTGTCCGGGGCTCGCCGGCGGGAGCGGACTTCAGATACTGCGTGATGTCGACCTCGGCACGACACCCGTCGCCGCAGCCGACGCCCATGGTCACCGGTGCGGTCGGTGCCTGATCGAGCACGTAGGTGAAGGCGACAGACATATCGCCATTGGCCTGACGTGACAGATCGCGGGACAGTCCGATGAATTGCAGTGTCGCCGGGCCGGCGCCGGACCACGTCAGTGCCCGTGCATTTTCCTGAGCGCCGGCGTCGACCACCGCCATTTTCAGGACGCCCTTCGGACTGTCGGCACCGCCGTCGGCCGGTGCATGGACTTCGCCGCCGCTGTCGCGTACCACTGCGCGTGCGCCGCCCTGCATGCGACCGGCACTGAAGAACACATCGCCAGCGGCGGCCGCAGTCACTGCGCCAGCTTCGCTGAGTGCCGCGACTTTGACGGGCTGTGCATACGAAGCGCCGTATCCATAGGCGAACAGCGGGTCATAGTCGGCGTCGCCGCGATTCAGCGTCGCCTGATCCGGACGCTTCGGCCACGAACGCGCGAGCTTGCCGGTGAAATCGAAACGCGGCTTGCCCTGCGCATCGCCGATCAACACGTCCGCAATGCCGCCGCCTTCAGTACCCGGCAGCCAGGCAGCGACGAAAGCATTCGCTGCATTCAGTTCGCGATTCATCCACAGCGGTCGACCGGAAATGAAGACAGCGACGGTCGGAATGCCTTTGGCGCGCAGCGACCTCAGCAGATTCAGATCGCGATCGTCGCCGGGCTTGTAATGCATGGTGGCGAGATCGCCCTGGAATTCCGCATAGGGTTCTTCGCCGAACACGACCACAGCCACATCGGGCTTCTGCGAGAAACTGCCATCGACGCTCAGCGTGGCGGTACCGCCCGCGGCTTTCACCGCCTCTGCGATGCCGGCAAACGCGGACTGGCCCTTGGGGAAGTCGGCATTGGTGTTGCCGGTGCCTTGCCACGACAGTGTCCAGCCACCGCACAGCTTGCCGATGTTGTCGGCCGCATCGCCGGCAACCAGCACGTTGGCACTGGCGCGAATGGGCAGCACGCCGTCGTTCTTGAGCAGCACGAGCGATTTGCGGACCGCTTCGCGTGCCACGGCGCGATGTTCGGCGGAGCCGAGCAGTTCGTACTTCGCTTCCAGCGGACGTTCGCCGCGCAGCAGGCCGGCTTTCACTTTGACGCGCAGAATGCGATGCACGGCATCGTCCAGGCGCGACATCGGCACCGTGCCGTCGCGTACCTGATTGAGCAGATTCGTGTACAGGTTCTTCCAGTCTGCCGGCGCCATGTACATGTCGATGCCGGCATTGATGGCCGCGGGGCAATTGTCGTTGCTGCAGCCAGGCAGCTGACCGTGCGCGTTCCAGTCGTTGACGATGAAACCAGTGAAGCCCATGCGACCTTTCAGCACATCGGTGAGCAGCGACCGGTTGCCCGTGTGCTTCTCGCCGTTCCAGCTCGAGAACGACGCCATGATCGTGAGAATGCCGGCGTCGATGGCTGGCGGATAACCGGCGTTGTGGATGCGAATGAGTTCAGCCTCGCTGATCTGCGCATCGCCCTGGTCCTTGCCGCCCGCGGTGCCGCCGTCGGCGAGGAAGTGTTTGGCCGATGCCGCGATCTTGCCGGGAGCAATGGGCTGGCCGTCCACCAGCGCACCCTGAAGACCCAGCGTGATTTCCTTCGCATAGCTGGCGACGATCTCGGGATCTTCGGAATAGCCTTCATAGCTGCGACCCCAACGGTCATCGCGCGGCACAGTGACAGTCGGCGCATACGTCCAGTCGGCACCGGTCACTGCGACTTCGACGGCGGTGATCTCACCGATCCGGCGCAGCAATGCGGGGTCGTGTGCGGCACCGAGGCCGACGTTGTGCGGGAAGATCGTCGCGCCGACGATGTTGCTGTGGCCATGCACGGCGTCGATACCGAAAATGATGGGAATGGCTTCACGCTGTCCCCAGTACGCCTTGTTCGCCGCCCGGAATTCGCGCAGCAGCTTCACCCATTCGGAGGCTGGTGCGCGCTCATCGCTGTTGGGCGATGAATTGCCGCCGGCCTGGACCGAACCCAGCGGATAGGTCCGCAGGTCTTCCGGTTTGATCGAATTGATGTCGGCCTGGATGACCTGACCTACCTTTTCCTCGATGGTCATCTGCTTCATGA
>DASTRD010000115.1:0-5215 GCA_035761425.1 Povalibacter sp. | reverse complement strand
TCCCGTATCGCCATCTACGGGCCGGAACATGAACAGGTCGCCAGGGCCAAGGTGACGCTCGGCAGCGCGCTGTGCGAACAAGGCCGGCTCGACGAATGCGAGCAGCAGTTGAGCGGTGCACTGGCCATGCAGCAGAAGCTGCTGGGTCCGACCGCCCTGGAAGTCGGACCGACGCTGATGGAATACGCCAAGCTCACTCTGGCGCGCGGCTCGCTGGACATCGCCGAGCGCTACTACAACGAGAGCCTCGATATCTATCGGCGTCACGGCGAAATACGCACCAGCCAGGCCGCTTCAGTCATGAACGGCCTCGCGGGTCTGTACGCCTATCGCGGCGACTATGCCAAGGCCGAGGACCTGTACCGCACGGCGCTGGACATCGATCGGCGAACCCTCGGGCAGGATCATCCTCAGGTCGCGATGCATGTTCACGACCTGGCCGTGCAATTGCAGATGCAAGGCAAGATGGCCGAGGCTGAGACGCTGTATGTGCAGTCGACCGATATGCTCAAGCGCATTCTCGGCCCGACCCATCCGCATACGCTCGATGCGCTGGCCAACTACGGCCGTTTCCTGCGTCGCAAGGGCAATCTCGATCGCGCCGAAGCCGTGCTCAGTGACGTCCTCGCCAACGACAGGATTGCCCGGGGCGAGCGGCATCCCTTCATCGGCCACGATCTGGTCAGTCTGGCCAATGTGCGGCTCGATCGCGGCAACTTCCCGGGCGCCGAACAGGATCTGCGTGCCGCACTCGACATCTACAAGGACGCACTGCCGGCCGATCACCCCTACGTGGCCTCTGCCCTTTCGGCTCTGGGTCGCGCGCAACTGGGTGAAGGTCACGCGGCGCAGGCCGAAGCGACCCTGCGGCAGGCACTGGCCATGGCTCAGAAATCCCTCGAAGCCGACAGCGGGCCGGTGATGGTGACCAAGGGCGCACTCGGCCAGGCACTGTATGCCCAGCATCGCGCCGGCGAAGCGGTCCCGCTGCTGCGCGAGAGCTATCCCATACTCGTGAAAACCCAGGGCAAGGACGCCGTGGTCACCCGCCAGGTCGAACAGTTGCTGGCGCAGGCCGACGCGCAACAAAGATAAGAAAACATCTCCACGGCGTCGCAGCAGGGAGATCGGTCGACTTCGGGTGCGATCGCCAAGGCTGTCATGACGAACGCGGGAATGCTGCTTCGGCTCCTGTTCCGTATACCCGCTCAGCGCTTGCCGCCGAGAAACATGCGATAGGCCGGGTTGTCGGTTTCTTCGGCGTAGACGTACTTGAGCTCGCGTACGTGCAGGTCGAAGTCGATGCTCTCCGCGGGCGGCACCTGCACGCCAGCCAGCACGCGACCGTAATCGGAGCCGTGATTGCGATAGTGGAACAGCGAGATGTTCCACTGCGTGCCGATGGCCTTGAGAAACTTCAGCAAGGCGCCGGGCCGTTCCGGAAATTCGAAACGGAACAGCCGCTCGTGCGCGATGTTGCCGGGATGCCCGCCCACCATGTAGCGCACGTGCAGCTTGGCCATCTCGTTGTCGGAGAGGTCGACCACCGGGTAGCCGGCTTCCTTCAGCATTCCGATCAGTGCCTCCTTTTCCTTGCGCCCTTCGGCAAGCGCGATGCCGACGAAGATGTGGGCAGCGCCATTTTCGTTGTACCGATAGTTGAACTCGGTGACGCCGCGGCGGCCGAGCACTTCGCAGAACCGCAGGAAACTGCCCTTCTGTTCGGGAATCTCCACGGCGAGCGTCGCCTCGCGCTGCCCACCGATGTCGCCGCGTTCGACCACGTGGCGCAGGCGGTCGAAGTTCATGTTGGCGCCTGAGTTCACCGCGACGAAGGTCCGGTCTCTGCAGCGTTCCCGCGCGACGTAGCGCTTGATGCCCGCGACGGCGAGCGCACCGGCCGGTTCGACGATGGCCCGATTGTCTTCGAAAATGTCCTGGATGGCTGCGCAGATCTCGTCGTTGCTCACGACCACGACTTCATCGACATATTGCTGACACAGGCGGAATGTCTCTTCGCCGACACGGCGCACCGCCACACCATCCGCGAAGGTGCCCACGCGTTCCAGCGACACGCGCTTGCGTGCCTGCAGCGATCGGTACATCGCATCCGCGTCTTCCGGCTCCACGCCGATGATGCGGATGCCCGGAAAGAGATTCTTCACATAGACGCTGACGCCTGAAACCAGACCGCCGCCTCCTACCGGGACGAAGATGGCGTCGATCGTATCTCCCGCACGCTGGCGCAGGATTTCGACGCCGATAGTCCCCTGCCCCGCGATCACGTCCGGATCGTCGAAGGGATGGATGAAGGAGAGCTGCCGATCGCGCGCCAGTGTCAGGGCATGCTCGTAGGCAGCGTCGTAGTCATCGCCGTGCAGGACGGCTTCGCCGCCGCGATCGATCACCGCCTGCACCTTGATCTGGGGCGTGGTCAGCGGCATCACGATGGTTGCGGGAATGCCGCGACGCTGCGCGGCGAGGGCTACACCCTGTGCGTGGTTGCCGGCCGATGCGCAGATCACACCGCGGTTGGCCGTGGTTTGCGACAGATGGGCAATCTTGTTGTAGGCGCCGCGGATCTTGAATGAGAAGACGGGCTGCAGATCTTCGCGCTTGAAAAGGACTTCATTGGCGAGACGTCGGCTCAGTCGCGGCGCCGCCTCGAGCGGCGATTCGACGGCCACGTCATACACGCGCGCCTTGAGGATGCGTTCCAGATAATCGTTGGACATGGGTTCGAACTGCTGGCCAGAGCGGATACGGTAGCAGGAAAGTGCGCAATAATGCCCGCCCGTCTTCCGTTCACCGACTGCGACCGATGCCCGACGATGCCGTGAAAGCCCCAGCAAGACTCTCTCGCCGCGACCTTCTGACCACGACGATTGCAGGGACGCTGGGCGCCGCAGCGCTGGCGGGTCCGGCCAGTGCGCAACCCTTCGACATTCCATCCACCTCACGTGAGTTGTGGCAATGGGTGCGGGTCCAACCCGTCACCGACGTGCGCAATGCGTGGATGGATTTCGCAAGTGTCGGACCGACCCTGCGTTCGGGGATGGCGAGCGAGTACCGATCCCGGGAAATTCAGAGCACCGAGCTGCCCGCCTTCGCCAGCGGCGAGCGCTGGAGTCAGGAAAGCACGCGTCTGGCCGGACGCTTTGCCCAGTTTGCCGGATGCGATCCCGATGAAGTCGTGTTCACGCGCGGGGCGGGCGAAGCACTGAGTTTCGTTGCGAACGGGCTGGATCTGGCCAGCGGCGATGAGATCGTCACGACCAGCCGCGAGCATCCGGCTGCTCTCAGCCCGTGGCTGGTGCAGATGCGTCGACGCGGCGTGATGGTGAAACAGATCGATCTGCCGGCGACCGCGACCTCGAGCGAACAGATCGTGCAGCTGCTCACGGCTGCATTGAGCGACAAGACCCGCGTACTGGCCTTCAGCCACGTGCAGTACGCCGAGGGCACCGTGATGCCGGTGCAGGCACTGTGTCAGCTCGCACGTCAGCGCAACATCATCAGTGTGGTCGACGGTGCGCAGGCATTCGGCATGCTGAATTTTCAGATCCGCGCGCTGGAATGCGATTTCTACGCGACCAGTTTTCACAAGTGGCTGGGCGGATCGCACGGCACGGGCATGCTCTACGTGCGGCGCGACATGCAGCCGCGGCTGTGGCCCAGCGAAGCTCGCGGTATCGATGCTTCACCCCCGGTCGTCACGCCGACCGTGGCGCTCGGCAACGATGCGGTACCGGCGGCACTGCACAAGTTCGGAAATGTCGTTCCGACCCTGTGGCCGGCATTGCGCGGCAGCGAATCGGCACTCGACTTCCACGATCAGGTGAACCGCATGCGCATCGAAGCGCGCATGCGCGAACTCGTTCTATATGCGCGGATGCGACTCGGGCAGCTCAGCGGCATTCAGTTCATTACGCCGCCGACACCCGGACTGTGGGCCGGCATTCTGACCTTCGTCATGCCGGGACGCGTGGCCGCGGATGTAGCCAGTGCGCTGGCTCGCATCAACCGCGTGCACATCGGCGTGGTGAATGGCGTGGGCGATGCATCGGGGGCACTGCGCCTGTCGCTGCACATCTTCAACTCGCACGACGAAATCGAGCGGCTGATGCAGGGATTGCTGCAGCTGCCGAAACCGTGACGATCTCACCGGCCGAAGTCCCGCATGGAACGATCATATTTATTGCTGACCGGCGCACTGAGCGGACTGGTGAGTCTGCTGGCTCACTCGGTCATCTGGTCCTTCGCGGAAATGGTGCGGCCGCGCCTGCGTCTGAGTACTGCGGGTCAGCGACAGCTCGACGTGCCGGACATCCTGCTGCATCTGGTCGCAGGCACGGGGCTGGGCCTGCTGTTCTGGTTGAGCTGGGGTCTCACCGCGATCGTGAATGTATCGTGGTGGTGGCGCGGCGCCTGTTTCGGCGCCATTACCTGGCTGATGGTTGCAACGCCGGCCGTCATCAGCATGGCCCGCTCGCGAGAGATCGGATTCGGTCCGGCCACCGTCATCGCCACACGCTGGGCAACGACCTGCTTCATCGCCGGACTGGCGTGCTCGTGGGGATGGGAGCGATCGATCTGAGGCCGATCAGAAACTCCAGCCGCTGACGCCTGGCGCAGAGAGTTCGCAGCTTCTCTGGCCAGTCGCCAACGCTGGCAGGGAATCAGCGATCGAGGAACTCGCGTGCGATCGCGGCGAATCGTTGCGGCGCGGCACTGATGAAGCCGTGACCGTAATCGGCCAGCTCCAGCATCGTCGCGCTGGCGAGTGCCGAACGCACACGCGGAGCCGTTTCCCAGAATTCATCCTTCAGGCGCATGACCAGCGACTGCTGGCGTACCAGCGGCAGACGTTCTGCCGTCGGATAGTCCTGCATGGCCGCCGCTGCCCTGCCGAAACTGACAGCCCGCAGACGGTCAGCGAATTCTTCGGCCACTGCGCTGGCCGGCATGCCGGGGCCGCGGCTTTCGAAGGCCTTGCGCCATTCCTCGATGACATCGCTGCCGTCATCGCGTGGCGGCGCGAGCTGCGCGACGCGATCCTGCGCGGCGTAGCCGGGCATGCCCCACAGCATGACGCGACGAATCTGCTGCGGACGCGCGATGGCCAGTTCCGCCGCAAGCTGCGCGCCAAGCTGGTAACCGAACACATCGACGGAACGCAGACGCAGACTGTCGAGAAAATCGCCGACTGCACCGG
>DASTRD010000114.1:0-10141 GCA_035761425.1 Povalibacter sp. | reverse complement strand
GAACACCGGCGTCGGCGCCATGAAGACGACGCGCAGGCCGTGGCCCTGAATCGAGTCCAGCCACTGCTGCGCTTCGCGTGTGCCCAGGACGAGTTCCTGTTCTTCCGACAAGGCGTGCTTCGGGGGCTTGCCACCGAATTGAGTGGCAATGCGTTCCATCCGCAGCGACGGCAGAAAGACGATGTCGCCGGGATGGGAATTCTTCAGCAGTTCGCGAGTGAATATCCGCCCGAATTCTGCACATTCGCCCGTGCTGGCAGAGCGGATGCGCAGGAATCCGCAGCCCGCACGCAGGTACAGATGAACGCGTGCCGCGTCCTCCGCTGCGCTCTTGCTCAGCATCGTCATCAGCGCGGTCGCGTGCGAATCGCCGATCACGTACAGATCATGCAATTCACGATCGTTGCACGCTCCGGTGCGCTCGAAGTCGATGACCTCGCCACCCTCCATGGCGCGATTCGAGACGCCCACCTCGCATGCGCGATCCTGCGTAGCTTCCAGCGGCCACACGTCCGGATACCACTCACGGGTCGCACTCGTGACACTGAGGGAGAAGTGCGAGTTCTCCCGGCTGAGGGTCCAGACCAGGCTCATGCTCAGCACCGCGACGGCAAGCCCCGAGCGAACGACGAAGCCGGGTGTCCGGCGCAGCAGGCCGGGATGATGACGGACGGGCAGTTCGATGAAGCGATACGAAGCGATTGCGAGTGCCACGGCGAGTACCACCGCAATGCTGCGCGCGAGCGTCGTGTCGAGCCCGATCGTCCAGCGAAACAGCACGTAGACCGGCCAGTGCCACAGATACAGCGAATACGAAATTTTCCCGATGCCCACCATCAGCGGTGTGGCAAGTGTGCGCATGACCGGGCTGTCACGTTCACGCGAGGCAACGACGGCGTCGATGAACAATGCCGATCCAAGCGTTGCGAACAGCGCCCACGGAATGGGGAATGCGCGGGCATCCGACATCAGAAAGCCATACGTGAGCAGCAGCAGTGCTACGGCAATGCCGAGCATGGCCTTGCGCGGCGTGTTGGCGATGAAGCGGCCATGACTGTGCAACTGGAAGAGCAGGGCGCCCAGGCCCAGCTCCCAGAAACGGCTCGGCAGTGAGTAGAAGGCAGTCAGCGGCATGTGAGACGACGCATACACCGAGAAACCCAGCGAGAGCGCGCTGATGGCCGCCAGAGCCCAGGTCTCGCGCCTGCGGGGATGGTCGCGACGGCGATTCCGCAGCCAGAGGAAACAGAGAACGGGAAAGACAAAATAGAACTGTTCCTCGACGCCGAGCGACCAGGTGTGCGTGCCGGGATTGAAATCCACGCGCGGTGCAAAGTAATCATTGCCTGTGAACATCAGCGAGAAATTGCTGAGCCCCACCATGGCGAGCGCGAGCGTGACGTAGTTGAAATCGCTCAACCACGCTTTCGGCACGAACACCGCGGTGAAGATGGCGGTGACGACGACGCACACGAGCAAAGCAGGCAGGATGCGCAGCAGTCGACGCTGATAGAACTCGACGGTGAAGCGCCTCAGCGTGGGGGCATTGCTGCGCGACAGCGACGCGCTGATGACATAGCCGGAGATGACGAAGAAGACATCGACGCCGGCAAATCCACCGGGCAACCACGCGCCGTTCAGGTGGAATACGAGCACGGCGAGCACGGCAATGGCGCGCAGTGTGTCGATCTGGGGAATGTAGGAACTTCTTCCGTATTGCATCAGGAATCGCGCTGGTTCGTGGGCGCCGCCGCAGATCTGCGGGCAATGACGCCGCGTCATCGAAGACGGTCACCCGAAGGTGACCGTGAGGTGTATGAGGCCGGAGCGCAGTGACTTTAGCGGCCGCGACGGATCACGCGCGAGTTGGGGAAAGACCTACATGAGCCATCTGTGTCGCCCGGCAGCAGGGCACATTTTCAGACAGCGTTGCCGTCGTCTGGCGACATGCGCAAGGAAAGCGGCAAAAGGCGCAGAGCGCAGGCGAGCTGCCGGATGCTTGTGGGTTCGGCTTCAGCCGAACCTAAACGTCCGGCTGAAGCCGGACCCACATTGATGCAGCGTTGCTGCACAGCGAGGCGAGCCGCCGGATATTCTTGTGGGTTCGGCTTCAGCCGAACCTAAGCGTCGGCTGAAGCCGGACCCACATTCATGCAGCGAACCTAAACGTTCTGCTGAAGCCGGACCCACATTCATGCAGCGAACCTAAACGTTCGGCTGAAGCCGGACCCACAAGACAGATCGACGCTCTGCCGAATCGTTACAGGCCGCGGATGTTGTGTCGCGCGCGGATTATTGCGGCATGGGTTTCGGTTTCGGTGCGACCGCGGGTGCCTGTTCCGGCGGCCCGCCAATCTGAGCCACCGTGTGAGTGGCGAGGTCGACTCGATAGCGTCCGCCGGATTCGTTCTCGATTTCCAGCGCGTGACCGTCGTCCACCAGGCGCATGGAGCGGAAGTAGCGGCTGATCGGCTCGACGCCGGCAGCACGCGAATCGGCAATCTCATACACCTTGATTCGCCACAGGCGCTTGCCGGATCCGATGTCGATGGCTGCGAGATAACCGCCGGGCTGATCGCCCTGCCGGTCGTCGTGTGCATCCTGCTCGTAGCGCACACCATTGTGTTCCACGGGCGAAACTTCGGGCGCGGGCGGACGACTTGCAGAGGGAGGAAGGCTCATGGAGTTCTCCTGGGATGAAGCGCGGATGTCCGGGGCGCCGCCGTTGGCGCAGGCGACGAAAGCCGTTGCGCTGGCAGCGAGCACCGCAGTTGCCGCGAACCTGTTCATACGATTTTCAGGGCTGCCTTGCGTTCGCCTTCGCTCAACGCACCGGCACAATCGGCGCAGAAGAAGGCCCAGCTGTCGGCATTGCGAATGGCCGCGCTGCCTGGAAAGCCGGCGTGCGGGCCGATGCCGTACCAGGCGTAACGTGCCCTGCCGAGATTGACGTCTTCGGTGCCGCACACCAGATGTGTGAGTTCGTGCACCACGATGCGCACCCAGTTGCGCTGGCCCTTGATGACGTTGCCGGGGTGATCGACGAAGAATGAACGCTCGATGTACACCACGTCGAGTCCTTCGCCGCTCGATCCGAACGTGAATGCTTCGGCGTTGAGAAAATCCAGTTCGTCCTGCGCGCTGGCCGGTCGCAACGGCACCCAGTCCGTCAGAATGAACTGGCCGCGATTCAGGCGGCCGATGATGTTCTTGAAGCCCTGCGACAGCGTGGCGATGTAACCCTTCAGATCGTTGGCGCTGGTGCCCGGATCGGCGAACCAGCGCTTCACCGTATCAAGCGCCGCGCTTGCCTTCTTGTCCGCCTTGCCATCGATGCCCTTTGCGGCCAGCGCGAGCAGCGACGTCGTTTTCTGGCACCAGGCGAGTCCGTGATACGTCGCCGACGCCAGATGCTTCTTGCGTTCTTCCGAAAAAATTTCGCCCGATGAGCCGAGCAGCACGCGCGCCGTTGCCTGTGTCGTGGCGCGTGCGTTGATGTCATCGGAGGGCCAGTCGCGGAAATCATCCGGCAGCGAGACGACCCAGAGTTTGCGGTTGCCCGACTTGCTGAGGAGGTAGACATGGCGCAGCAGTTTCAGCGCGGCTGCACGCATCTTTGCGGTGTCCTCGACAAGCGCCGCCTTGTCGTCGGACCAGGCATTGACGGCTTCGAGAATGCCGCGGTCCTCGCCGACCTTCTTGCCCAGCAGTCCGCCGCCTTTGCCTTTCACGACCTGGCGACGCAGATCGGACAGAGCACTTGCCTCGCCTGCGTCGAAGCCGCCATCGGCCATCAACTTGTGCAGCCGCCGCACCAGCGGTTGCCACTCCTTTGCAAAATGCTCCGGCCGGGAGAGCCAGCCGCGGGCGTAGTCGTACTCCGGTTTGAACTTCTTTTCCCAATTGATCACGGCCACATCCTTCTTCGTATCTTTATTGCGAACCGAATTGCCGTCGCGCCGCGCTGTCAGCGCCCGCGGATGCCGATGATCCGACGGCCCGAGCGCTGAATCCGGACCGGAGTCACACGATCCGGGGGAACCGATCGTGTCTCGGGCGGTCCAGAACAGGTCAGCCCCGCTGCGGCCGAACTGGGTGCTTGCCCGCGTTTGCATGCCGGGGTTTCTCGGCACAGGCGGGCGCTGTCCGGATGGTACATTCCGGAAGGCTGCTCTGACACATATATATGCATGGCTGGAAGGTATGGCACGACGCCGCAATCGTAATGTCCTGACTCGCGGCGCGTTGGCTGCCGCAGCTCTCGTGCCCCTGCTGCTGGCGGGCTGTTCGAAGGAGGCGCCGCCGTTCGAGCCGTGGAAACAGCCCGTCCCGGTGCGTGTCGCCAGCGCTCAGCGCGAGGATCTGCCCATCGTGCTGAACGCCCTCGGCACGGTCACCCCGCTGAACTCCGTGACCGTACGCAGCCGCATCGACGGCGAACTGATCAGCGTGCTGTTCAAGGAAGGCGACACGGTCAGGGAAGGTACGCTGCTTGCTGAAATCGATCCGCGCCCGTTCGAGGTGGCACTGGCGCAGGCGGAAGGATTGGCTCAGCAGCACGATGTCGAACTGAAAAATGCCGAAGCCGAGCTGCAACGCTTCGTCGATCTGCACGAGAAGAAGTTCATTCCCATGCAGGAAGTCACCAACCAGCAGGCGCTGGTCATGCAGTTCCGCGCGCGACTGAAATCCGATCAGGCCAATCTCGACAATGCGCGACTGCAGCTCAGTTACACCCGGCTGGTCGCACCCATCAGCGGCAAGCTGGGCCTGCGTCGCATCGACAAGGGCAACCTCATCCGCAGCAGCGATGCGGACGGCCTGGTGACGATCACGCAGACGCAGCCCATCGCGGTCATCTTCACCATTCCGGAAACCGAAGTGCCCGCCATGATCCAGGCACTCAACAGCAAGTCGAAACCGCAGGTGCAGGCATGGGACCGCGATCAGCGGGAACTGCTGGCGAGCGGCACGGTGGCGAGTGCGGACAACAGCATCGACACCTCCACGGGAACGCTGCGCCTGAAAGCGGTTTTTGCAAATCGCGACGGCAAATTGTTTCCGAATCAGTTCGTCAACGCGCGCATCCACGTGCGCGATCTCAAGGACGCCATCGTGATCCCCGACGCGGCCGTGCAGTACGGCGCGAAGGGCAGCTATGTGTTCATCATCGATGAGGACAGCAAGGCGCAGATGCGACCCGTGACGCTCGGGCCGTCGAATGGGCAGCGGATTGCCGTGACCGAGGGTCTGGCCGCCAACGATCGCGTTGTCCTCGAAGGGCTGGATCGGCTGCGCGAGGGCGGTGAGGTGATCATTTCCAACGCCGAGGAGAAAACGCAGGCTGCAGCAACGCAGGCGGGCTCGCATTGAGTCTGTCGCGTCCCTTCATTCTGCGGCCCGTCGCCACTTCATTGCTGATGGTGGCGCTGCTGCTCTCCGGCATTTTTGCGTATCGACTGCTGCCGGTCGCAGCGCTGCCGCAGGTCGACTATCCCATCATTCAGGTACTGACACTGTATCCGGGTGCCAGCCCGCAGGTGATGGCGAGTGCGGTGACGGCGCCGCTCGAGCGGCGCTTCGGCCAGATTCCCGGACTCAAACAGATGGCGTCGACCAGTTCGGCGGGCGCCTCGGTGCTGACGTTGCAGTTTGCGCTCGAGATGGATCTCGCGGTCGCGGAGCAGGAAGTTCAGGCAGCAATCAACGCTGCACAGGGCATGCTGCCGAACGATCTGCCCACGCCGCCGGTGTATCACAAGATCAATCCCGCGGACGCACCGATTCTGACGCTGGCCATCACGTCGAAGTCGTTGTCGCTGCCGGTGGTTCACGATCTGGTCGATACGCGCATGGCGCAGCGGCTCTCGCAGGTGACCGGCGTCGGACGAGTCAGTATCGCGGGCGGTCAGCGCGCCGCTGTTCGTGTGCAGGTCAATCCACAGGCATTGGCGGCAGCCGGTCTGAGCATGGAAGACGTGCGTTCGGCCATCTCTGCCGCCAACGTCAATCAACCCAAGGGCAGCTTCGACGGTGCGACGCGCGCCGTAATGCTGGACATGAACGATCAACTCAAGTCCGCCGAGGAGTATCGGGCGCTGATCCTTGCCTACAAGCAGGAAGGACCGCTGCGCCTCGGCGATGTCGCGGATGTGACGGAAGCGTCCGAGAACCGCCGGCTCGCCGCCTGGTCGGGTGAAGTACCGGCCGTTCTGCTGAACATTCAGCGACAGCCCGGCGCCAACGTGATCGAAGTGGTCGATCGCGTTCAGGCGTTGCTGCCCCAGCTCCAGGCAAGTCTGCCGGCGAGTCTCGATGTCGCCGTGCTCACCGATCGCACCCAGACCATCCGCGCGTCGATTCGCGGCGTGCAGTTCGAATTGATGCTGGCCGTCGCACTGGTGGTGATGGTCACGTTCATGTTCCTGCGCAATCTGCCTGCCACGCTGATTCCAAGCGTGACAGTGCCGCTGTCGCTGATCGGGACGTTCGGCGTCATGTATCTCATGGGATTCTCGATCAACAACCTGACGCTCATGGCCCTGACCATTGCGACCGGTTTCGTCGTCGACGATGCCATCGTGATGCTGGAAAACATCGCCCGGCACATCGAACGCGGTGAAGCACCTTTGCAGGCTGCGCTGAAGGGAGCGGGGCAGATCGGCTTCACGCTGTTGTCGCTCACGCTGTCGCTGATCGCCGTACTGATCCCGCTGCTGTTCATGGGAGATGTGGTCGGGCGGCTGTTCCACGAGTTTGCGATCACGCTGGCCGCGGCCATTGGGTTGTCGCTGGTCGTGTCACTCACGCTCACGCCGATGATGTGCGCGCTGTTCCTGAAGCAGGCGCCGGAACACGCCGCCGCGCCGGGATTTCTGGACAGAGTCATCGATCGGTATGCCGTGTGTCTGGACTGGGTGCTGGCACATCAGCGCGCCACATTGCTGGTGACCGTCGGTACGCTGGTTCTGACGGCCCTGCTTTATCTGTGGGTGCCCAAAGGATTCTTCCCGGTGCAGGACAACGGCACCATCCAGGCCATCACCCAGGCACCGCAATCGATTTCGTTCGCGGCGATGTCCGAACGGCAGGCGGCTCTGGCGCGCGAAATTCTCAAGGAGCCGGACGTGCGCAGTCTGTCGTCGTTCATCGGCGTCGACGGTTCCAATGCCACACTGAACAGCGGCCGGATGCTGATCAATCTTTCAGCGCCGGGTGAGCGCAGCCTCACGGCCGAACAGATCATCCATCGCATCAAGGATCGCGTTGCGGGGGTGCACGGTATCGAGCTGTACATGCAGCCGGTGCAGGATCTCACCATCGAAGATCGTGTCAGCCGCACGCAGTATCAGTTCACGCTGAGCAGTCCGGATGGCAGCGTTCTGAACGAATGGGTGCCGCGCGTGATCGCGCGATTACGTTCCCTGGAGCCGCTGGCGGACGTGGCGAGCGATGCGCAGGAAGAAGGGCTGCAGGCATTCATCGAGATCGATCGCGACGCGGCAAGCCGGCTCGGCGTCGGTCTGCGCGCCATCACCGATGTGCTCTACGATGCATTCGGCCAGCGTCAGGTGTCGACCATCTTCACGCAGTCGAACCAGTATCGGGTCGTACTCGAAGTGCAACCGGAACTGCTGCGCGGTCCGCAGGCGCTGCGGAGCATTTACGTGCCCGGTGCCGATGGCGTGCAGATTCCACTGTCCAGCATCGCGCGGGTTCAGGAGCGCGCGACGCCGCTGGTCATCAGTCACGTCGGGCAGTTTCCTGCCGTCACGGTCTCGTTCAATCTGAGTCCGGATACATCGCTCGGCGAAGCCGTATCGGCCATCGAGTCGGAACTGCGCGCGATGCAACTGCCGTTGAGCATTGAAGTGAGGTTCGAAGGTGCTGCGGATGCATTCCGCGGTTCGTTGTCGAGCACGCTGTGGCTGATCCTGGCAGCGGTCATCACCATGTACATCGTGCTGGGCGTGCTCTACGAGAGTTATATCCATCCGATCACGATTCTCTCGACACTGCCATCGGCCACGGTCGGCGCGCTGCTGGCGCTGCTCATCACCCAGCGCAGCCTGGATCTGATCGCCGTCATCGGCATCATTCTGTTGATCGGTCTGGTGAAGAAGAACGCCATCATGATGATCGACTTCGCGCTGGATGCTCAGCGGCGCGACGGTCTGCCGCCGGCCGAAGCCATCCGCCGTGCTGCGCTGCTGCGGTTTCGTCCCATCCTGATGACGACGCTGGCGGCCCTGTTCGGAGCGGTTCCGCTGATGTTCGCGCACGGGTCGGGTGCGGAGTTGCGCCAGCCGCTGGGTCTGACGCTCGTGGGCGGTCTGCTGCTCAGCCAGATCCTCACCATTTTCACCACGCCGGTCGTGTATCTGTTCTTCGATCGGTTGTCGCAGGCGGGTCGTGCGCGCACCGTCGCGGCACCGTCCCCGGCGACGCCGCAGCAGCCATGAACCTCTCGCGGGTCTTCATTCGCCGACCCATCGCCGTGAGCCTGATCGCGTGGGGCGTTGCGCTGCTGGGCGGCGTCGCCTATCTGTTGCTTCCGATCGCAACGCTGCCGCAGGTCGACTATCCGACCATTCAGGTCACGGCGAACTTCCCCGGCGGCAGTCCGGAGACCATGGCCACGAGCGTGGCAACACCGCTCGAACGTGCGTTTGCATCGATCGCCGGTCTTAAGGAAATGGAGTCGCAGAACTCCCAGAACCAGACGCGCATCATGCTGATGTTCGATCTGCATCGGAACATCAACGATGCCGCGCGCGATGTGCAGGCTGCCATCAATGCTGCGAGCGGCAGTCTGCCGAGCGGCATGCCCGACCGACCCGGCTATCGCAAGGTGGACCCGTCCCAGTCGCCGGTTGTGGCGCTCGCACTGACTTCGGACACGCTCGCGCCGGAGCAGATCTACGACTACGCCTCGACCATCGTGGGCCAGCGCCTGGCACAGGTGCCGGGTGTCGGTCAGGTCAACGTCGGCGGCGGCTCGTTGCCGGCGGTACGCGTACAGCTCGATCCGAATGCGCTCAGCCACTACGGCATCGCGCTCGATGAGGTGAGCAATGCCATTTCGCAGGTGAACCTGTTGCGACCGCTGGGCTCCATCGAGGACGGCCAGCGATCCTGGTTGATCGCCACCGACGGTCAGTTGCGCAGGGCGGAAGACTATCTTCCCCTGATCGTCGCGTATCGCGACGGTGCGCCGGTCAGGCTCGGGGATGTGGCGCGCGTGACGAACAGCGTCGAAAACCGCTACGCCTCCGGTTTCCACAACGATCGCGACGCCGTGCTGGTGATGATCACGCGCCAGCCGGGTGCCAACATCATCGAGACCGTGGATGCGATCAAGGAGCAGCTGCCACGGCTGCGTGCACTGCTGCCTCCCAGTGTCGACATGGTCATTGCCACGGATCGTTCAACCGGCATTCGCACCACGCTGGCACAGGCGCGCATGACACTGCTGATCACTTTTGTGCTCGTGGTGCTGGTGGTGCTGCTGTTTCTGGGCCGCTTGCGCACCACGCTGATACCCGCAGTCGTGGTGCCCGTGTGCATCGTCGGCACATTTGCGGTCATGTATCTGTGGGGATTTTCGCTGAACAATCTGTCGCTGATGGCGTTGATCGTTGCGACCGGATTGCTGGCCGACGATGCCATTGTCGTTATCGAGAACATTACCCGACACGTGGATGCCGGATTGTCGCCTCGTCGCGCGGCCCTGCGGGCTGCACAGGAAATCGGCTTCACATTGCTGGCTACCAATCTGGCGCTCGTGGCGGTCTTCGTCTGCATCCTGTTCATGGGCGGACTGGTCGAGCGGCTGTTCCGCGAATTTTCACTGACGCTCGCGGCTGCGCTCACGCTGTCGCTGATTGCATCGCTGACGCTCACGCCGAGTCTTGCATCGCGCTGGCTGCGGCGGTCCCGTGACGAGCGTCCGTTGCCGCCCGCTCTGGGTATCGGTCAGCGCGTCATGGCGCGTGCAGGTCCCTGGTACGATCGTTCGCTCGCCTTCGTACTGCGGCACCGTCACTGGGCACTGCTGGTCATCGTTTTGTTGATCGCCGGCAACGTGGTCATCTACCGGTTCATTCCCAAGACCTTCCTGCCTCAGCAGGACACAGGTCAG
>DASTRD010000113.1:0-2681 GCA_035761425.1 Povalibacter sp. | reverse complement strand
GGTGCTCGCCGGCGCCATCCCGGTCCTGGTGGCACTGCGATTCGATGCCAGGCAGGGGCTGGGTGTTGCAGCAACTGCGGCGGCATCAGCCACGTGGGTACTGCTCTCGGTGGGGCAGGAAGTGCACTGGGTGGTGGTCGGAACGCTGGTTCTGATCTTCGCTCCGGTCCTGCTGGGGCTGCTGCTCAAGCGGACGGGATCGTTGAATTTGTGCTTTCAGAGTGCAGTCGTCGCAGTGGCGGCCGCTCTGACGGTGATTCATCTTTCGCTGCCTGATCCGGCGGCGGTATGGGTGAGTCTGTTGCAGCATGTGGTGAAGTCCATGGATGCTGCGGGTCTGCATTTTTCGGGCGACGTCGACGGCATGATTGCCGTGTGGGCCCGGACGATGTGGGGAGCGCTTGCGGCGCTGATGCTGTCGACGGTACTGGGATCGTTGTTCCTGGGCTGCTGGTGGCAGACGCTGCTGGTCGCACCCGGTCGCTTCGGTTCCGAGTACCGTCAGCTGCGGCTCGGTGCGGTGCTGGGCCTGGCCGTGACGGCGCTGTTCATCGCGGCGTTCGCGACGGAATCGGTGTTGATGGCTTCGCTCGCATGGGTTGCGTTCGTGGCATTGTCATTTCAGGGGCTCGCTGCTGCACATCGCAGCAAGGCGGGTGGACGATTGAATCGGGGCTGGCTGGCGGCGATTTACGTGTTGTTGATCGTGCCGCTGTCCATGTCGATTACAGTAGTGGTGCTGGCCATCTGGGGATTTGCAGACAACTGGCTGCGTCCCCGGGTCCAGACGGTCTAAACCCTGTAGACCGCAGGCTGTGGGTTGCGTCGCGCTGCCCAGAGCCTGCTGCCTACAGTCTTTCTTGAAGGTGTCTTATGGAAGTCATTCTGCTGCAGAAGGTCGCGAACCTCGGCAACATCGGCGACAAGGTCAAGGTGAAGTCCGGTTACGGCCGCAACTTCCTGCTGCCCAAGGGCAAGGCCACGCTGGCCACTGCCGAAAACGTCGCCAGATTCGAATCGCGTCGCGCGGAAATCGAGAAGGCCGCCAAGGCCGAGCTCGATGCCGCCGAAGCACGTGCCAGGAAGCTGGAAGGCTTCAAGCTCACGCTTTCGGCCAAGGCCGGTGGCGAAGGCAAGCTCTTCGGCTCGGTGGGCACGACCGACATCGCTGAAGGCGTGCGGAAGGCGGGTTTTGAGATCGAACGCTCGGAAGTGCGTCTGCCGCAGGGTCCGATCCGTCAGGCCGGCGAGCACGTGGTGCAGCTGCACCTGCACACTGATCTGACCGTCGAACTGCCGGTCGTGATCATCGGCGAAGAATAAGCCGCGAACCAGCCCCGATGGCCGAAACCGATACAAGGGTTTCGCTCGCGGGCTCGCGTCGTGCCCGCGACAAGGCGGCGGTAGACGATATCCGTGTACCGCCGCATTCGATCGAAGCCGAGCAGGCGGTCCTCGGCGGGCTGATGCTCGACAACCGTGGCTTCGACGCTATCGGCGATCGCCTGGTCGCCGAAGATTTCTACCGACGCGATCATCAGCTCATCTTTGCGGGGATTGCCGAGCTCGCCTCACGCAGCGAACCCTTCGATGCCGTCACCCTGGCCGAAGTGCTGGAGCGCAAGTCTCTGGCGGAACAGACGGGTGGTCTGATCTATCTCGCAGGTCTGGTGCGCGACACGCCCAGTGCCGCCAACATCCGCGCATATGCGGAAATCGTCCGCAAGCGTTCCATCCTCAGAAAGCTGATCTCCGTCGGCGGCGCCATCGCAGCCAGTGCCTACGATCCCGAGGGACGCGAAGCCAACGAAATCGTCGACGAAGCTGAGCGGCTGGTGTTCGAAATCGCCGAGAGCGGCAGCAAGGCCGGCTCCGGCTTCGTCCCCTTGCGCAACGAGCTTGGCAACATCGTCGATCGTCTCGACATGCTGGCGCAGAACAAGGGTCAGCTCACCGGTGTCAGCACCGGTTTCACGCGTCTGGATGAAATGACCGCCGGCCTGCAGAAGGGCGATCTGATCATCGTCGCCGCCCGTCCCTCGATGGGTAAGACCACTTTCAGCCTGAACATGGCGGAGAACGCGGCCTTCGGCCCGAAGCAGGCCAAGGTGGGCGTGTTCAGTATGGAAATGGGCCGCGAGCAGCTGGCGTTCCGCATGGTTTCCTCGCTCGGCCGGGTCGATCAAACCAGGCTGCGCACCGGCCAGCTCGATGACGACGACTGGTCGCGCGTGCAGATGGCCATCTCGATGATGAAATCGTCGAACATCTTCATCGACGACACGCCGGCGCTGTCTCCCACTGAAGTGCGCGCTCGTGCGCGACGCTTGAAGCGCGAGCATGGGCTCGACCTGATCGTGGTCGACTACTTGCAGCTGATGCAGGTGCCCGGCAACAAGGAAAACCGCACCGCCGAGATTTCCGAGATCTCGCGCTCGCTCAAGGCGCTGGCGAAAGAACTGTCGGTGCCGGTGATCGCGCTGTCGCAGCTGAATCGCAGCGTCGAGCAGCGCACGGACAAGCGGCCGGTGAGCTCTGACTTGCGCGAATCGGGCGCTATCGAGCAGGACGCGGACGTCATCATGATGATCTACCGCGAAGAAGTTTATAACCCCGAGACGCCGCGCAAGGGCATCGCGGACATCATCATCACCAAACAACGTAACGGTCCGACCGGTGAC
>DASTRD010000112.1:0-6536 GCA_035761425.1 Povalibacter sp. | reverse complement strand
TACACGCCTGTCGATTCCACGCTCATTCCCACCGGAAAGCTGGCGAGCGTGGAGGGCACGCCGCTGGATTTCCGCACCGGCACGCCGATTGGCGCGCGCATCAACGATCCGGACATCATCAAGCTGGCGCGCGGTTACGATCACAACTTCGTGATCAATCGCACCGGCGAAGGCGAGGTCAAGGCCGCTGAGGTCTACGATCCGAAATCGGGTCGCGTGATGGAAGTATTCACGACTCAGCCGGGTCTGCAGATCTACGTCGCCAATCATCAGAATGGCAACGTCGGCAAGGCCGGGCATATCTACAACCAGTACAACGCCGTGTGTCTGGAAACCCAGCATTACCCCGATTCGCCCAACAAGCCCGATTTCCCCAGCACGACACTGCGGCCGGGCGAGACCTTCAAGTCGCGAACGGTTTACGCATTCAGTACACGATGACGGATAGCCGGCCGACTGGTTTGCTGGTCGGCTGGCCAGAGCACAGCTGCGTGCTGCGGGCCCTGAACAAGGAGTGAGGTTGAGTGTTCAGCCTCACTCTTTTTGTTTGAGCCGGGGATTTTCGTCACTTGCCCATCTGTCTTTTTCTTTTCTTCCTCTTCTCTGTCCAGCAGACCAGCAGTCTGCTCGACTACCAGTCGGCCAGCAGTCTCGCCGACTGACCGGTCACTCCCTCCTGCTCGTGAATACGTATGCAGGCTCTCGAAGTCTGCGTGCACCAATCGCTAAGCTGCTGCGCAACTGATGACGCGCTGGTTCCGGGGGAGACATGACTCAGCCACCATGGTGGCGCGGTGCGGTGATCTACGAGATCTATCCGCGCAGCTTCAACGACAGCAATGCCGACGGCATCGGCGATCTCCGGGGAATCATCGAGCGGCTCGACTACGTCGCGGACCTGGGTGTGGACGCCATCTGGATCGCACCGTTTTTCAAGTCGCCCATGGCGGACTTCGGTTACGACGTGTCCGACTATCGCAGCGTCGATCCGATGTTCGGCTCCATGGAGGACTTCGATCGACTGCTGGCACGCGCGCACGCGCTCGGGCTCAAGGTCGTCATCGACCAGGTCCTCAGTCACACATCGAGCGAACACCCATGGTTCCGCGAGAGCCGTTCGAGCCGCGACAATCCCAAAGCCGACTGGTATGTCTGGGCTGATCCCAGAGAGGACGGCACACCGCCCAACAACTGGCTGTCGATCTTCGGCGGTGTGGCGTGGCGGTGGGAGCCGCGACGATGCCAGTACTACCTGCACAACTTCCTGTCGTCGCAGCCCGATCTGAACTTCCATCATCCGCAGGTACGTGCGGCAGTGCTCGACAATCTGCGCTTCTGGCTCGACAAGGGCGTCGACGGTCTGCGGCTCGACGCCATCAATTTCTGTTTTCACGATCTGCAGTTGCGCGACAACCCGCCCAAGCCCGCACAACTGCGTACGCCGCGCGGCTTCAGTCCCGACAATCCGTACGCTTATCAATATCATCACTACAACAACACTCAGCCGGAGAATCTCCAGTTCCTCGGTGAGCTGCGTGCACTGCTCGATCGGTATCCGCAGGTAGCAGCGCTCGGCGAGGTGTCGTCCGAAGATTCGCTGGCCACCATGGCCGAATACACCAGCGGCCAGCGTCTGCACATGGCGTACAGCTTCGAGCTGCTGGCAGATGAGTTCTCCGCCGAGCACATCCGCAACACCATGGAAACGCTCGAACGTCACATGACGGAGGGCTGGCCCTGCTGGGCGCTGTCCAATCACGATGTGCGCCGTGTGATTACCCGCTGGGGAGGTGCGAATCCGCCCGCTGCGCTGGCGAATCAATTGCTCGCGATGCTCTGTTCGATGCGCGGCTCCGCGTGCGTTTATCAGGGAGAAGAACTCGGGCTGCCGGAAGCGGAGCTGCCTTTTCATGCCCTGCGCGATCCGTATGGCATTGCATTCTGGCCGAACTTCAAAGGCCGCGATGGTTGCCGCACGCCGATGCCCTGGGATGAAACCTCGGGCGCCGGCTTCAGTGCCGCAGATCCGTGGTTGCCGATACCGGCTGCGCATCGATCGCTCTGTGTGATCCGACAGCGCAGCGATCCGCGCTCGACGCTGAATGAATTCCGTGCCTTTCTGCGCTGGCGCAAGTCGCAGCCCGCATTGTTGTGGGGCGATGCGCGAGCAGTCGATATCGACTCCCGGGTGTTCGCTGTCGAAAGGACATTTGCCGATCATTGCATTCTTGCCGCCTTCAATCTTGGTACCGGCACCGTCGAGGTGAACGTACCTGAGCTGGCCCGCTGGCAGCAGATCGATGGGGTCGGTGTCCTGGCGGGCGAACTGCGCAATGGTTCGTTGCGACTGCCGCCGCAGGCCGCGCTCTTCGCGGTGCCGACCCGCTGATGAATCAACAGTGCGCGACCCTGCGCACTGCGATGAATGAATACGTATGCAGGCCATTGTGGACGCCGCACGCCGGGCCATACGATTCCTGCACATCAGACGACCAGGGGGATGGCGGCGATCGGCCGCGGCGGACGTGCAGAGACACGCGCCGCATGTTGTCCGCATCGATGTTGCCAACCATGCAGACGCTCAGTTCAAGAATTCTTGCGTTGCTGCTGGCGGTGCTGGCGATTGCCAGCGTTGCCCACGCCGCCGACCCGAGCGTCGCATCGCCAGACAATGCGCTTCAGGTCGTCGTCTCGATCGATTCCGACGGCCGGCCTGCCTATGCGGTAAACCGCAATGGCAAACCGGTGATCGGCGCCTCGCGTCTTGGCTTTCTGCTGACCGACGCACCCAAGCTCGAACGCAACTTCGCCATCACGGATCAGGCCACGCGCAGCAATGATTCGACGTGGGAACAACCGTGGGGCGAGCGCCGTTTCGTGCGCGATCGTTTCAACGAACTGCGCGTGCGTCTCACCGAAACGAAGGAAGGCGGACGCAGTCTCGATGTCGTATTCCGGGTGTACGACGATGGCGTGGGATTCCGTTACGAGTTTCCTGATCAGGCTTCGCTGCGCGAGGTCCGCATCGGCGATGAACTGACCGAATTCGATGTGGTCGAGCCCGCGACGGCCTGGTGGATCCCCGGCGGTGAATGGAATCGCTATGAGTACCTCTACCAGACAACGCCGCTCGATCAGGTCAGTCAGGCTCACACGCCGTTGACGATTCGCACCGCGTCCGGGTTGCACATCGCATTCCACGAGGCAGCGCTGGTTGATTACTCAGCAATGTGGCTGCGACGTGTCGAAGGTCAGAGGCTCAAGGCCGTGCTCGCGCCGTCGTCTGCGGGTGCCAAAGTGGAGCGCAGCGCACCGTTCGCCACGCCATGGCGAACGATTCAGATCGCAGACAACGCCGCGACGCTCGCGATGTCGGATCTCATCCTCAATCTCAATGAGCCGAACAAGCTCGGCGACGTGTCGTGGGTGCACCCGTTCAAGTACGTGGGCATCTGGTGGGGCATGCATCTGGGTACCCAGACGTGGAACTCCGGGCCGCACCACGGTGCCACGACGGCCAACACCATGAAGATGATCGACTTCGCTGCAAAGAACGGTTTCCGCGGCGTATTGGTGGAAGGTTGGAACATCGGCTGGGATGGCGACTGGTTCGCGAATGGCGAGACATTCAGCTTCACGCAGCCCTATCCGGACTTCGATATTGAAAAGCTCGCTGCTTATGCGAAGAAGCGCGGCGTACGGTTGATCGGGCATCACGAAACCTCCGGCAACATCGCGCACTACGAAGAACAGCTCGACGCTGCGCTCGATCTGGATCAGCGGCTCGGCATCGACGCGGTGAAGACCGGTTATGTCGCCGACGCTGGCGGCATCAAGGCGCGCGGTGCCGACGGCAGGATTCACTACGAGTGGCACGACGGCCAGGCCATGGCGCGCCATCACCTGAAGGTGGTGACCGAGGCGGCGAAACGTCACATCGCCATCGACGCGCACGAGCCCATCAAGGACACCGGCCTGCGTCGTACCTATCCGAACTGGGTGGCGCGCGAAGGCGCGCGCGGCATGGAATACAACGCCTGGGGCGATCCTCCCAATCCGCCCGAGCATGTGCCCATCCTGGTGTTCACGCGCATGCTGTCGGGTCCCATGGATTTCACGCCAGGCGTATTGAGTCTGGTGGGTAAGGGCGGACAGCGCATTCAGTCCACTGAGGCCAGACAACTGGCTCTCTACGTCGTGATCTACAGCCCGATCCAGATGGCGGCCGATCTGCCGGAGAACTATGCGAAGTATCCCGGATCGTTCCGGTTCATCAGGGACGTGCCCACCGACTGGTCCGACACGCAGGTGCTGAACGGCGAGATCGGCGACTACGTGACCGTCGCGCGCAAGGACCGTCACAGCGACGACTGGTATCTGGGCAGCGTGACTGACGAGAACGCACGCACGCTTGCCGTGAAACTCGATTTTCTGGACGCCGATCGCACGTACCGTGCGCAGATCTATCGCGATGGCGACGGCGCCGACTGGCGCAGCAACCCGCACGCCATTGCCATCGAGACGCGCGAGGTCAGGCGTGGCGACACGTTGTCACTGCCGCTGGGATCGGGTGGCGGTGCGGCCGTGCGATTCGTGGCCGGAAAGAAGCATTGAGGGGCTCGCGCCTGACGTTCGCAGCGTCGGGGCGATGAATTTTTCTGGCGCATTGCCTGCGCCGCATGAATGGGGGACACGTCGATGAACAATGGCAAGAACTCGCAGATCCAGCGGGCTGTCGCCCGGGCGCTGCGTGCGCAATCGCAGGTGCTGGTCGGCACCGCACTGCTCACCGTGGGTGCCGCCACGGCGATGGCAGCCGACGCAGGACCCAATGTGGAAGAGGTGGTCGTCACCGGCATTCGCGCGAGCATCGAGAGTTCGATTGCCGTCAAGAAGAACGACTCTTCCATCGTTGAAGCGGTGTCCGCAGAGGACATCGGCAAATTGCCGGATTCATCGATCGCCGAATCGATTGCGCGCCTGCCGGGCATCGCTGCGCAGCGCACGAACGGTCGTGCCCAGACGCTGTCCATCCGCGGTCTCGGTCCCGATTTCACGGTTACCACGTTCAACGGGCGCGAGCAGGCTTCCACCAACGACAATCGCACCGTCGAGTTCGACCAGTACCCCTCGGAGCTGGTGACCCAGGTCAAGATCTACAAGACGCCGGATGCCGGCATGGCCTATCAGGGCATCGCCGGTACCACCGATATCCAGACCGTACATCCGCTCGACTACTCCAAGCGAACGTTCGCACTGACGTATCGCAAGGAATACGACGAGCAGAAGGCGAACATCCCCGGGCTCGATCGCGATGGCGATCGGCTGAACGGCACATACATCGATCAGTTCGCCGGCGACACACTGGGCGTCGCATTTGGCGTTGCGTACAACAAGACGCCGTATCAGGCACAGACGCGCGAGCCGTGGGGCTACGCCGATGCGCCGAGCGGCGGTGGCATCAAGGTCATTGGCGGCGACAAGGACGGTATCCAGTCGTCCTTCTACGAGCGCATGGCCTATATGGGCGTCGTCGAATACAAACCGACCGATCAGCTGCACATGGTTCTCGATGCCTATCATTCGGACTTCAAGGAGCTGCAGACCATTCAGCGTCTCGAGTACGGCACGATCTGGTCCGGCGCCACGCTCAATGACCCCGGCCCCGTGGTCAACGATCGCATTACGTCCGGTACGTTCACGGGCGTCCCCTTCCAGGTCGTCGAGAACTACAACAACGATCGCCGCGCGCACGTGAACTCGATCGGTCTCAATACCCAGTTCGACATCAGCGACAACTGGGGTATCAACGCCGACCTCAGCTACTCCAAGGTCAAGCGCAACGACCTGCGTCTGGAATCCACCGCCGGCAACGGCCGCGCTGGCGACCCTGATTTCCCCGCGCAGCCGGAGACGATTTCGTTCACGACCGAAGACAACGGCATCACGCATCTGACGCCTTCGCTCGACTACAGCGACTATGACACCATCTTCCTGACCGATCCTGGCATATGGGGTGGCGGTCCGCGCCGCTCTGGTTTCGTGGGACATCCGCACATCGAGGATGAGATCAAGGCGATCCGCCTGTCGGCTGATCGAAAGCTCGACACGTTCATCAACGACGTGACCTTCGGCGCGAATTATGCCGAGCGCACCAAATCGAAACAGAACTGGCAGAGCAATCTGTGGCTGCCCGGCGACGTTTCGCATGTCGCGATTCCGGAGGAGTACCGCACTGGCGTCACGGACTCGTCATTCTTCGGCAGTCCCTATGGCATCGTCGGCTACGACGCACTGGCCCTGTATCGCAGCGGCTTCTGGCAGCCCATCGATTCCATCGACGATCCGAATGCCAACATCAACGATCGCATTTCGGACGTCACCAACACCTGGAAGGTGACCGAGAAGCTCACCACTGTGTTCGTGAAGCTCGGGATCGACTCCCAGATCGGCAGCCTGCCGCTCACAGGCAATGTCGGCGTACAGAGCATCACCACCGACCAGTCCTCGGACATCGGCTATACCTCGGGCACCGT
>DASTRD010000111.1:0-3558 GCA_035761425.1 Povalibacter sp. | reverse complement strand
TGAGGATGTTGATTCACATGCACACGAAAGAGGAGACGGGCCCGTGAACAAGATTAGTCTCTTGGCGATCGATCTGGCAAAGAACGTCTTTCAACTTCATGGCGTAGATGCCAGCGGGATGTGCCTCGTGCGCCGACAAGTGCGCAGAGCCCAGCTGCTGCAATTCATGGCGCGGCTTGAGCCCTGCACGGTGGCGATGGAAGCTTGCAGTGGAGCGCATCACTGGGGTCGACAGTTCGTGCAGCTCGGACATCAGGTGAAGTTGATTGCACCGCAGTTCGTCAAGCCCTTCGTGAAGGGCAACAAGACCGACCGCAACGATGCTCAGGCGATCTGCGAGGCGGCCGCCCGCCCGCAGATGCGCTTTGTGGCGCTCAAGACGGTAGAACAGCAGCAGATTCTCCTCTTGCATCGGCTGCGCAGTGCTGCCGTGAAGGAGCGTACCGCGCTGGCCAATCGCCTGCGTGCGCTGCTCGGGGAGTTCGGTGTGATCGTGCCGCAGGGCCTTGCGCGATTGCGCCGTGCGCTGCCCGAGGTGTTGGAGAACTCCACCCAGGTTCTACCATCGATCGTAGTGGAAGAACTGCTGCTGCAGCGCGAGCACTTGTGTGCGCTGGATGCGCAGGTGCAGCGCCTGGAATCACGCATCGAGCAGCAGCTCCAGCTCGATGAGCGCGCCTGTGCGCTGATGCAGCGCCGCGGCGTCGGTCCGCTCATCGCCAGCGCCTTTGCTGCACAGATCGGCTCGCCGCTGAGCTTCGACAATGGTCGTCAGGTCGCCGCCTGGTTGGGCTTGGTGCCGCGTCAACACTCAAGCGGCGGCAAGCCGTTGCTGCTGGGGATCAGCAAGCGCGGCGATGCCTATGTGCGCACCCTGCTGATCCACGGCGCACGTGCCGTGCTACGCACCGCCGCACGCCATCCCGCCGATGCGCTATGCCGCTGGGCGCTGAGCGTGCAGCAACGCCGCGGCAGGAACAAAGCGATTGTCGCTCTGGCCAACAAGATGGCCCGACAACTGTGGGCGCAGCTCGCGTACGGATAAACGATTGCCGGAGGTTCTAAATTCTTTCCACCAGTGATTGCGAGGCCTGAAACACACGTGATGGCTGAACTGATCGAATCGGCGCACTGAGAGCCCGTTGGGTTCGATGGCCTATCCACGGCCGCCAAGTTGATTGGGGCCAGTGCGCGCGACTCCCCATCAGGGTCCGAGATGATCAACCCATCTCAGCACACGACCGGATACATGGGTGCAATCAGCTCCTTCCATCACTCTCGATCAGCCTTGCATCTCGGGACGGGTCCATACACGAACCCACAAAGAGTCCGCCATCTTGTGGTACTCCGAGACCGCCCGGATAAAGAAAAGGCCCGGACGAACCCGGGCCTTGAACTCCAACCACCCATCCTCCACAGAAGTCTATACAGGGCTCGAAATCGTACCGTTGCAGATCGGCTGGAAGGCTGTCAGCGCATCCAGCGAAGCGCCGGTACCCAGACCGCTGCCGAACTTGGCAGTGAACTGATTGGTCTCCCCGTGCAGCGCCATGTAGTTCAGCAGGACGGTCTGCACCAGCTGTGAGACGCTGTTGGCCGCCGGACTGCCGGCCGTTTCCACGTCGCCATCCTGACGGAAGTAACCGATCTGGTTGCTCGGGCTCGAGGTCTCTGAACCCTCGCGCATGAGCACTGGCTTGCCGGTCGGGTTGTAGACGAGAAAGAACGCCGCGGCGGTCTGCTGGTTGTCGCCCGTCCAGACATTCTTGCCGCGACCGGCCGCCGAATTGTCGACCATGCCGTTGGACGACAACGATCCGTCGCTGAAAACATAGAGCATGAGAGGCTTGCCGATGGCGGCGGCGTATTCCAGGCACGCGCCCATGCACTGACCGGCGCGGAAATCACGGCCTTCGCCTGTCATGCGATCGCCGGTGTGATAATCGAAGCCGCCCATGCTGATCGTGCCCGCGCCGGCATTGCCTGGCACCACGAGTTTCATGACCGACGCGGTCTTCTGGAACTCACCGTCGTTGGTGAACGAAGTGCCGAATGTCGGGATCGCGAGGATGGCCGAATCCTTGAGCGGATTGAGCGCATCGGGGCTCGCGAAATTGTTCACGGTGTCGGCCGTCTTCACGTAGCTGCACAGGACGCGCTTGCGTGTATCGATATCCTCCGCGTTGTCCAGCATGGTCGTGACCGTTCCGGCTTCCTGCGCTTCGGCAGGTCCGGCGCCAAGGCCAACCTTCGACTTGCTCAGGCGGGCCATGGTTTCGAGCGTGCGCACCGTGTCGGTCGGGCTGAGAATGGTCGCGACTTCGCCCGTGTCCACCAGACCCGTGACGTCGCTGGCGCGATCGACCTTGGTCGGACGATTGGCCGGATCCATCATCGCCGCCGGCGCCATCGAGTTGCCGCCCGAATCGGAGTTCTGCGAACCGATCAGGGTCAGTAGTTCGCCCTTCGCGCCCGCCTTGGCGATGCCGTACATGGGATTGTGCGGGTTGTTGCTCGTGTCATTCTCGGAACGCGCCGGAATGACTGCGCCGTTCACGTTCGCACGAGTCGCTGCCGTGGTGGTCGACTGCATGCCGCGCAGGAATGCGCTGTCGGCGTGGAATGCGAGTCCGAACTCCGTGTTGACGAAGTTCGTCGTCGAATTGTTCGGCAGCATGTTGCCGGGCAGACCGAGCTTCGAGTAGCCCTGCGTGCTGAGAAAATCGAGCTGACCGTTCTTCTTGCCGACCAGGACATTGGAACCGGCGATGTTGGCGCCGCCCGCCAGATCGAAGCAGATGAACGGGATTTTTCCGGCACCGCCCTGGATGGCGCAGATCGCCTGGTCTTTCAACGCCTGAATGTCCGTCGACAGCGTCGTGCTCGGTGCGCCGCGCGCCAGGCGCGGACTGAGAATCGTGCCGAGCAGGCTGGGCGCCAGCACCGTTGCCGAGCCGGTCAGAAATCCCTGCGCCAGAAAATCGCGGCGCGTGACCGGTCGCTTGTGATTCTCATGACGCAGCGGTTCGTCGAGCCCCAGAGGAGCACGCTTGCGACCGCGAGACTTGATGATGAACGACATGGTTCCGCCTCTTATTCAACCAGCGTCGTGGCACTGCCGAGTGCGGCGCCACACGCCGCAGTCGTGACGTCCAGCGTTCGCTTGCTGGTGCTGCACGCACTGTTATTGCAAAGATCCGTGATCAGGTTGTTGAGCTTCTCGTGCACATCCGTCTGATCGGGCTGACTGATGACATTGCCCACCATCTTGCTGAACAGCGGATTGATGATGGCGTCGCGATCCGTCTGATTGCTGATGGTCGACGGGAATCCGGCGCCGAAGAACGCAGTCCGCATGGTGCTGTCGTTGACCATCACATTGCAGTACTGCAACGCGAGCTGGGCAATCGACGTCTGATGCGAAGACAGGAAGGCCTGAATGTCGTTGATGGCCGGCAGCGACTGACGGACGCTGGTATAGGTCGTCTTCACCTTGGTGTTGTTCGGGCTGACACCGGTGATGCCCGCCATCGTGGCATTGATCGCATCGAACGTGCG
>DASTRD010000110.1:0-4109 GCA_035761425.1 Povalibacter sp. | reverse complement strand
ATCCAGGACGGCTCGGTGCTGCACGTCACGCACGACAGCAAGTACCACCCGGGAGGGCGTGAGCTGATCGTGGGCGACGATGTGACCATAGGACATCGTGTCGTTCTGCATGCCTGCACCATCGGCAATCGCTGCCTTGTCGGCATGGGATCGATCCTGCTGGACGACGTGATCGTCGAAGATCTGGTGATGATCGGCGCCGGCGCGCTGGTATCACCGGGCAGGCGACTGGAGAGCGGCGGTCTTTATGTGGGCAGTCCGGCGCGTCGTGCGCGGGAACTCAAACCGGAAGAGATCGAATTCCTGAGCTACTCAGCCGCGCACTACGCGAAGCTGAAGGATGAGTATCTGGGAACGTGATGCAGGTGATGTAAGCGATACAGGTGTTGGGTTCTTGACCAGGCACTTATCACCTCCATCACGCCTTCTTCACCGCCTCGAGCACCGGTTTCGTATCCGGTTTCACGCCACGCCACAGATAGAACGCTTCTGCCGCTTGCTCGACGAGCATGCCCCATCCGGTTTCTGCGCGTCCCGCGCCGGCGTTCCGCGCCCAGCGTGTGAATGCCGTATCGCCTCTGCCATAGGCCATGTCGTAACAGAGCGTTGCCGGACCGATGACCGCGGGGGGAATCGGGGGGATGGTGTCCTGCAAACTGGCAGACGTCGCATTGAGAATCAGATCGAACGTACCTTCACCGCTGATCGCATCGAAACCGCAGCCGTGAATGTTGCCCAGCGGTGCGAATTCGGCAGCGAGCTCAACGGCGCGGTCGCCGCTGCGGTTGGCCACCTCGACGTACTCGGGCGCAGCGCCGAGCAGGGGGCCGAGTACGCCACGGGCTGCCCCGCCGGCGCCCAGCAACAGAATGCGCGTGTTGCGAATGGACAGCGACAGATTGCGGGTGAGGTCAGTGAGCAGTCCGGCGCCGTCGGTGTTGTCGCCGAGCAGGTGTTCTTCCTGCGGCACCAGTGTGTTCACGGCGCCCGCGATTTCGGCACGTGGGGTGCGGAATCTTGCGAGCGTACACACGGCCTGCTTGTGCGGCACTGTGACGTTCATGCCCTTGCCGCCAGACGCGAAAAATTCGCGCACGTCGCGTTCCAGATTCTCGGGCGCGACTTCCATGCGGGTGTAGGTGAGCGACTGACCGGTCTGTTTGGCAAACATGCCGTGAATGAACGGCGACCAGCTGTGCGTGATGGGGAAGCCGATAACGGCGTAGCGGTCGGTCATGATCGGGAAGAGCAGGCTGCAGGCTGTAGCCAGAGCGGAATCGAAATGTGAAACATGGCGGGTGCGCGCTGCGGCTTTTCCGGCCTGGAGTTTACAGCCCGCAGACTAGTGCCTTTCCTCTTTCAACCACTGCGCTGCCGATTTTGCGAAGTACGTCAGGATGCCGTCTGCGCCGGCGCGTCGCATCGACAGCAGCGATTCCATGACGACGGCGCGTTCATCCAGCCATCCGTTGCGAATGGCCGCGGTCAGCATCGCGTATTCGCCGCTCACCTGATACACGAAGGTGGGTGCACCGAAGGTCTCCTTCACGCGACGCACGATGTCCAGATACGGCAGGCCCGGCTTGATCATGATCATGTCGGCACCTTCCTGCAGGTCGAGTGCCACCTCACGCAGGGCTTCGTCCGAGTTTGCCGGATCCATCTGATAGCTGTACTTGTTGCCCTTGCCCAGATTGCCGGCAGATCCGACGGCATCGCGGAAGGGACCGTAGAAGCTCGACGCATACTTCGCCGAGTACGCAAGAATGCGCGTGTTGGTGTGACCTTCCAGCTCCAGCGCTTCGCGTACGGCGCCGATGCGACCGTCCATCATGTCGCTGGGGGCGACGATGTCGGCGCCTGCCGCCGCATGCGAAAGCGCCTGTTTAACCAGGGCCTCGACTGTGACGTCATTCAGCACGTAACCGGTCGAATCGATGATGCCGTCCTGACCGTGGATGGTGAACGGATCGAGCGCGACGTCCGTGATGACGCCCAGCTCCGGCAAGGCCTTTTTCAGCGCACGCACCGCGCGCTGTGCGAGACCTTCAGGATTCCATGCTTCCTGGGCTTCGAGACTCTTGGCCTGCGGCGGTGTTACCGGAAACAGCGCCACCGCAGGCACGCCCAGTTTCAGCAGGGCTTCACCTTCGCGCACCAGTTCGTCGACGCTGACGCGTTCGATGCCCGGCATGCTCGCCACCGCTTCGCGTGATCCGCGACCTTCGATGACGAACATGGGATAGATGAGGTTGTCTGCGCTCAGCGTGCTTTCGCGCATCAGGCGGCGCGAAAAATCGTTGAACCGCATACGGCGCAGACGAGTGCGTGGAAATTCGCAATCCATAGGCTGTGAGCTCGGGGCGGTAGGCTGTAGGCTGTGGGGCTGGAGACTGTGGGCTGTAGCTGGAAAAGAAACGCGGCAGCGCAGCTCTTTTCCGACCTGCAGCCTACAGCCTACGACCTATAGCCTCCAGCCTCCAGCCTCTGACCTACCGTCTCAATCGCATGCCAGAACCTGCCACTCTCACCCGCTGCCGCTGGGTCGCCAATGGCAACGATCTCTACGTCCGTTATCACGACACCGAGTGGGGTGTGCCCGCCCGGGACGACGCCACGCAGTTCGAGTTCCTGATTCTGGAAGGCGCGCAGGCCGGGCTGTCCTGGTCGACGATTCTCAACAAACGAGAGGGTTATCGCCGGGCGTTCGCTGATTTCGACGCCGAAAAGATCGCGCGTTTCGGCAAACGCGATGTGACACGCCTGATGAACGACGTCGGCATCGTGCGCAACCGCCTCAAGATCGAATCCGCGATCAGCAATGCACGTGCGTTTCTGGAATTCAGGGAGCAGCACGGCTCGTTCGCCAGTCATCTGTGGAGCTTTGTCGGCGGCAAACCGCGTCAGAACAATATCCGCGAGCACGGCCAGGTCCCTGTGACCAGCGCCGAGTCGGATGCAATCAGCAAGGACCTCAAGAAACGTGGGTTCCGCTTCGTCGGCAGTACCATCATCTACGCACACATGCAGGCGACGGGGATGGTGAACGATCACCTGACGACGTGCTTCAGACACAAGGAGTGCAAGGCGCTGGCGAAGGACATGTGACGAGAGTGACAGACGTCAGAACGCAGTGCGTTGACAACTGTCCTGGCCCTCGTCATCCGCGTCACTTTGTCTCTTCATTCCCCCGCGAGCCATTCGATCCGTACGTCGCCCGTCCCGTCCGGCGACAACAGGTTCAGCAATTCATCGAGTGCCGGACGCATTGCGGTGTCCAGTTGCCAGGGTGGATTTGCGATGAGCATGCCCGAGCCGTTGAGCCCCAGCGGCGAATCGGCGGGTCGCAGATTGAATTCGATCAGCAGCAGCTTGCTCAGGCCGGATCGTTGCAGGGCGCCATGAAACCGTCGGGATTCGCCGCCCGCCTTGATGGGATACCACGCCGCGAAGACGCCGTTGGGCCAGCGTTCGAGTCCGAATTGCAGCGCCCGGGCCACGGCTGAGAACTCATCGTCCGCTTCATACGGTGGATCGATGAGCACCAGCCCGCGATTCTCTTTCGGTGGCAGATAGGCCTTGAGGGACGCGTAGCCATCGCCATTGATGACCGACACATTGCGTCTGCGCGGCAACGCCTTTTCGAGGGCACGCGCTTCCATCGGCAATTGCTCGATCAGTACCACGCGATCTTCAGGGCGCAGTACGTGCAATGCCAGCAGCGGTGAACCGGCATAGTGCCGGAATTGACGCGCAGTCTTGCCCGACGCGGCGATGGCGGCGCTCAGGTAGAACGTCAGTTCCGCTGACGACGGCGTCGTCGCGTGCAGACGGCCGATGCCGTCGCGCCACTCGTTGCTGCGCGCAGCCTCTTCGGAATGCAGGTCGTACAGTCCTGGCCCGGCATGGGTATCCAGGAAAAACATGGGTGTCGGCTTGCGCAGCAGACGCGCGAGAATGGCAAGCACGACTACGTGCTTGTGAACGTCAGCGAAGTTGCCGGCGTGAAAGGCGTGGCGATAATTCATGGAACGACATGATAGCGGGGACGGTCCCACGAATCGTTCCATCCTGGAGAACATGCATGATCAGACAGGCGGTTGTCATGG
>DASTRD010000109.1:0-7811 GCA_035761425.1 Povalibacter sp. | reverse complement strand
AATCAGCAGCAGCGTGAGATAGAACCTCGGGCGGCCGTACAGGAATGTCGAGACACGTCGCAGCGGAGCCGGCGGTGCAGCGGCGATTGCATTCATGATGCCGATGCTCCGGAGGCCAGCGGGACGCAATCCTGAGGTGACCACGTCAGTGTCACTCTGGAACCGATGGCGGGCAGTTCGCCGCCGCGTTCCGCAACTGTCGCCGCGAACACGACACCTGCAGCCAATTCCACCTGGCAGCGGCTCATGGCACCGTGATACTGGACATCGAGCAGCGTGCCTTCGCAGCGCTGCAGCGCATCGGCAATGGGTTCGTCGATGCTCCGGAGATGAATGTTTTCCGCACGAATGGCGAAGGGTCGTGCCGATCCGCTCAGACGTTGCGCCAGATCGCCTTCGGCGACGTTGGCGCTGCCCACGAAGCGCGCGACGAACGGTGTGGCCGGTCGCATGTAGAGCGTGCGCGGCGTATCGAGTTGTTCGATGCGACCCTGATTGAATACCGCCACCCGGTCCGCCATGGACAGGGCTTCACCCTGATCGTGCGTGACGAACACGAAAGTAATGCCGAGCCTGCGCTGCAGATTCTTCAGCTCGATCTGCATCTCTTCGCGCAGCTTCAGATCCAGTGCGCCAAGCGGTTCATCGAGCAGCAGGACACGAGGTCGGTTGATCAGTGCGCGTGCCAGCGACACTCGCTGGCGTTGACCTCCGGACAGCTGCGACGGACGGCGCTCGGCGAGCGCGGCCAGTTTCACCAGCTCCAGCATCTGAAGCGCATGCCGCTGCTGTTCGCTGCGCGACACCTTGCGAACGCGCAGGCCGTACGCAACGTTCTCCAGCACGTTCATGTGCGGAAACAGGGCGTAATCCTGGAAGACGGTATTCACGTCGCGCTCGTACGGCGGCTTGCCGGTGACGTCGACGCCGTCGAGCAGCACCTGGCCGCCGTCAGGCGATTCGAAGCCTGCAATCAGACGCAGACAGGTCGTTTTGCCTGATCCCGACGGCCCGAGCATCGCGAAGAATTCACCCGCCGCGACCTGCAACGAAACATGATCCACAGCGCGCACATCGCCGTAGCGGCGCGAAACATCGCGAAACTCGATGGCGGCAGTCATGCAGCAGCAGAGGAGTTCACGCAGTCCACGAAGGACGGATCGCCTGGTCTTCCATGCGCATGCGCTCCGTGAACTGCGTGCGAACCTCCGGGTCTATCTTCCGCCCATGATGGCTACGTAGTCCGTGGCCCAGCGGCTGTACGGAACGCATGCATCACCCTGGGTTGCACACTTTGCTTCCGGCGTGCGCCAGAAGTGGATCTTTTCGAAATTGCCGAAGCCGTTGGTCTTGCAGCCTTCCGGTCCGAGGAGGTCGTTGCCGCTGCACGCAGCCGGCACGACGGGCAGCGAACCGAACCAGGCGGCAACGTCGCCCTGGACCTTCGTATCGATGGACCATTCCATCCACTTGTAGGCGCAGTTCGGATGCTTTGCCTGCGCGTGCATCATGGTCGTGTCGGCCCAGCCGGTCGCGCCTTCCTCGGGCACCGTGCTGGCAATGGGCTGCTTGTTTGCTACCAGCGTATTCACCTGGAACGGCCAGGAACTCGAGGCCACGACGCCTTCGTTCGTGAAGTCCTGCACCTGCACGTTGGCGTCATGCCAGTAGCGCTGTATCAACGGGTGCTGCTTGCGCAGCAGATCGAGCGCCGCCTTGTACTGGGCTTCATTCAGTTCGTACGGATCCTTGATGCCCAGCTCCGGTTTGGTGCTCATCAGATACAGCGCGGCATCCGCAATGTAGATCGGGCCGTCGTAGGCCTGGATACGGCCCTTGTTCGGCTTGCCGTCGGGGAAATTGCGGGCTTCGAACAGCACGTTCCAGGACGTCGGCGCAGTCTTGAAGACCGTGGTGTTGTACATCAGCACATTCGGACCCCACTGATAGGGCACGCCGTAGTGCTTGCCGTCGACGAAATGCCAGGGCGCCTCCCTCAGACGGACATCGATGCTGTCGTACGAAGGAATGCGGGTGATGTCGATGGGCTGGACCGTGCCACCGCGGACCAGCCGCAGCGATGCGTCACCGGAGGCCGTGACCAGGTCATAGCCGCCCTGGGTCATGAGCGACACCATTTCGTCCGAAGTTCCGGCAGTCTTGACGTTGACCTTGCAACCTGTATCCGTTTCGAATCGGGTGACCCAGTCATAGCTCTTGTCGCTCTCGCCCCGCTCGATGTAGCCCGGCCAGGCGACGATATCGACCTGTCCCTCGAGCGTCAGGTCAGCAGCGGCCTGCGTGGCAGCAGGTTCGGTCGATGGCGGCGGTGGTTCCTTCTTGCCGCAGGCCGTGACCGTCAATGCGACGGCCGTCATCAGGATCAGCTTTCCAGAGAAGTCGGTAACGAATCGCATAGAAGCTCCCATTGGATATTCTCTTCGAGGGAATGCGTGTCGATTCGCTCGAACCTGCGCTGGCCCGAACTTGCGGCGCAGTGTAACGCCGCGACCCGGTGGCGTGGAGGGCGGGGAACTACGCAGAGCCGCGCGAGGGCGGCTTGCGCTACATCGTGCCGGCGATGGAAAACGGGCGACGACCCTGTGCGTCCGGAGCGCCCAGATACTGCAGTGTGTCGGCGACGCTCTTCGGCGCATCGGCCCGCGCGGCGACCGATCCTTCCAGCACATAGCTGCGATCGTTCTTCAGGCGGATGTTGCCGGCCAGTTCCAGCGGTCCGCCCATGTCGCCCAGTGCTCCGACGAGTTCATTGCCGGCCGCGGCGCCCGGCGGAAAGATGATCCGGTAGCTGCCGAGCGCAGTGGGCCGATTCGCAGGTCCGACGAGATCGATCACTTCAACCTGACCGTCGGCCTGATCGGGCCAGCCGTTCGACAGCGCGAGTTGCTTCATGCGCAGGTTGACCGTTCCGGTCCAGCGACCCGGGGTCGCAAACGTCGTCAGCGGCAGTGACGCGGTGACGTCATTGAAAACCACACGACCGGAGAACCCCACGGTCACCACGCCCTGGCCGAAGCCGTCGGGCCGGGTGAGTTTCACGTCGGCCTTCATCTTGCCGGTAAACAGTGCCAGCGGATGCAGTTTCCAGGTAGCGCTGCCGAGAAATGCGGGGCCCTGCTGCACGACCTGCGCTTCGCCACTCCATACCGTGCCTTGTACGCCGTCGGCCACGATCAGCGGCGCGAGGCGCGATACCAGCAGATGTGCCGGCAGCGTCGCGACCGCGAAAACCACATAAGAGACGAGGGCGAGAACGACGAGGGGCCAGAGCTTTTTCATGTGCGTTCGCGGCAGACGGCAATCAGCTGCGCGCCCGGTTCAGCACCAGATTCGCATTGACCAGTCCCGGCTTGCCCGTGCGATCGAATGCGGCCTGTTCGATGCTCACAGCCTGCGCCTGCTGGAGATTGCCAAGGCATTTCACGAGCACGTCGAAGGAAGCCGACTCCAGTCGCACACGGATGCCCTGATCGCCGTTGGGCGTCTGACCCGTGAGCGAGGTGCCCAGGCCGCACTCGCGGGCAGTGCGATCGATCAATACGACCAGCGATTCACCGCTCGGACCGGCCATGGGCTGATTGGCGCCCAGCGCCTGCACTTCCGGTGCAACGCTGCGCAGCCAGGCGAGATCGCCCTGTTTGCGCTGCACGCGTTCGCTTCGTTCGTGAAGAGCCTTGTAGAAGGGTGCGAGTCCCGCAAAGACGGCGACCAGCACGACCGCGACGGCGCCGACGGTCACCATGATGCGCTCACGCGGTTGCAGCGACCGGAACCAGTGTTGCAGCTTGTCCATGAGTGTCAGATGCCGGACTGCTTGAACTTCATGCGACCTTCGATCTTCGCGCCGCGCGGATTGGCCGACTGAATCTCTGCCGATATGCCACGCTCACCCAGAACGTGCTGAATCTTGTCCAGCGAGTCGACTGTCGGCGCGAGCACTCGCACGTCGGTGGCGTTGTCGCGATAGGACAGAGCTTCGAGGTCGACGCCCGGCGCCTGCGCAAACGCTTCGCCCAGCGCGCTCAGCGTGAGCATGATGCCGCCGGCGGGACCGCCGCCGCGCAACGCGTTGAGGCGCAATTCGACTTCCTTGCGAGCGGCAAGCGGCGAGGGCACGGGCGCCCCGGGCATCGCCTCCTGGAACGTGCGGGCAATGTCGCGATCGAGCTGGGCCTCGGTGCGCTTGAGATCGAAGTACTGCCACACAGCGAGACCAAAATGCAGCAATACGAACACACCAGCGAGCAGCGCGGCGTATCGCCATGGATGGAATGACAGATTGAGTTTCTTGCGGACCGCATAACGGCCTTGCAGCAGATTGATCGGAGCGCCCTGCATGGTGCTCGCTGCCAGCAGCGGCAGCGGACCATCCGGCAGCAGTTTCAGTTGCAGACTCGCCGTGAACTCGCGCAGACCTTCGAACAGATCGCGGTCGCGCTCGTAAGTGTCCTCGGTCAGATAAATCGTGACGTGCTCGCGCGCGTCCTCGCCGGCTGCGAGCGCGAGCTGCAGTGCTTCGATCAGCGGTTGCACATCGAGTACGGCACCGGGACTGGTCTCGCGCTTCACGTACACACGGGCGCCGTCGACGATCACCGTGACGCCGCCGGGCGTCAGCGGCAGCGTCGACGATTCCGGATAAATCGCATCGGCCTGCATGCCGGCTTCCGCGAGCACACGCTGCCATGCCTCGACGAGCGTGTGCGCCACGGCTGCAACCGGAGTGCCCGGGCGCTCGTCGCGGCGTCCCACGGCGAAATGCAGGTTGTCGATGTCGGTTGCCATCTGCTCTTCGAGCGCAAAAGGCACGATCTGCAGCAGTTTGGCGCCGCTCTTGAGCGGCAGCACCGGTTCGGCGAGATAAACATCGGTAGCGGGGACCAGCAGCACGACACGGCGGCCGCCGGAGAATTGCGCCGCATCGAGCAATGAACCGTGCTGCACATTGCCATGCCGCGCACCGGTGGCATCGACGGCGAGCCATTCGGCCTGCGTCGTACCCGCCTCGGTTGCAGCTGACAACAATCGAATGACCAGAGCTTCCGTCATCGGAGACTTGCCATGCCTGTTAGGAGATTCGCTGGACAGTGCGTCGATGGTGACATGAGCAGCGGTGTGCTGGCGAGCTGTCCATGTCTTCAGGGTGTACCGAAGCTGCGCAGGATCGGCCGGACCAGATTGGTGCCGGAAGCGCGATACAACAAACTGTACAGCGTGAATTGCGTAGTGCCAATGCTGACGACGATGTCCGCCCGGAAGTACGAACTGCTCTCCGCCAGCACCTTTGCATCGGAGAGTTTGCGTTTCTGCTCCGGATCCAGACCGGCTTCGAACTCCTGGAGCGTCGGATAACAGCGCTGTTTGCGCATCTCGACCATATTCTCGCGCGCCAGCGTGAACTCCTGTGTGTCCGGCCCGGTGAGTGCGTCGAGAACTTCCGGCGGCGCGGTGCACAGATTGATGGGCGTTTCCGCAGGCAGCGCGGTCACGAACGGTTCCAGCTTGCGATAGCGCTCGATGCCGAAGCCATTCAACGCAAGCAGCTCGCTGGCGCGAGTGATGCGCAGATTCGGTGGCCGATAGGCTGGCGTGAGCGTGGTATAGATGCTGTCTTCCGCACCGTCCGGAAATTCTGGATCGATGTCCGTATCGAGCCAGTCGACCAGCATGTCGGCCCACTTTTCCTCGATCTCGAGCAGTCTCAGCAGGCTCTTGAAGCGCTCAACCGCATCCGGATCCTTCACCAGCACGCCGTTCTCCATTTTCACGAGCGTGTTGAGATTGAAGCGGCCCTGCATGTCCAGCAGGCGTCCCTTGATTTCGCCGCCATCGACGGGGATCGGGGGCAGAGGAGTGGCCCATTCTTCGGTGAAGTCATCGACCTTCGAGCCGCCCGTCATGTCACGGCGCAGGATGTCCGCTGCCCAGGCTTCCGCACCCATGGCGACCTCGAAGCTCTGGTCCATCGACAGCATGTTCATGCTGCGACGCTGATCGAGAAAGCTCTTGAAACCGATGCTGATGGCGAGAATGGTTGCGAGCGCCACGACCAGCACCGCGGTAATGAGTGCAACGCCGCGCTGGCTGCGCGGGCTCGGAACACGTCGCCGCTGCATATGGGAGTTGCGCGTCATCCTGACACCTCGACGATGCGCACGATCTCGCCCCAGTCATCCAGCTCGAGTCTGATTTCCACCGCGAGCGGTCGTGTCGCGCGGGCATCGGGTGCGGAGTAACCGAGCGGTGGCCACTGATCCTTCCAGTCGCGATCCGCGCCCATGAAGCGCAGAGAAATGCTTTTCACCTGATCCAGTACCACCACGCTGACCGGTTCGTCGGTGGAGGTGCGATCCAGCACGGTCCAGTATTCACGCCGCAGCTTGCCGTCCGTGAGTCGATACGCGACCCGTTGCAACGTGGGCCGCGGCACCCCGGCAGGATTGCTCCAGCCTGAGTGCGTGAACTCGACGATCTCATCGTCGCCACCGCCGCTGGCTCGTGCACGCAGCGCGTAGTCCAGATCCTGACCCAGCGGTTCGCGGATGGGACGCGGTTCAAGCGTCGCGAAGTCCTGGGCAATGCGTGACACCGCCGACTGGATGGAGCGCGTGCGCTTCGCCGATGCCTCGATGCGGTCGCCCTGCGAAACCATTTCGTTGTAGCCGGTCATCGCCAGCATGCCGACGATCGCGAAAATCGCGACAGCCACCAGCACCTCGAGCAGGGTGAAGCCGTTGCTGCGGGTGAGCACTCTCATGATCAGTCCGTCGGATCCGGTGGCGGTTCAACGGGTGTGTCGACCGGCTCGCCGGCCGGCGGCTCCGCCTCGGGAGGCGTCTTCGGCGGCGGCTGCTCGTTGTCTTCATCATCCGTTGCACCGCCTCCGCCACGCTGCGCTTGTTGTCCCTGCCACAGCACCACGGTGGTGCCCGGTTGAGCGACGGCCGTCCCGTAGAAACCGGTGATTCTGGCGAGCGAGGATTCTTCGTCGGCGTCTTCCGGACGCACCGAGATCTCGATGCGGCGAATGGTCTCGACCGGTGTCTGCGTCACTTCCATGGTCCAGCGCCAGCGGCGGCCACCCATGTCCACTTCGTCCGAACTCTTCTCGAGCTTCGGAGGCTGCGCCGCCAGTCGCGTCGCCGTGAGCTGATTCATGGCCACCCAGTGCGCGATGCTCTTGTCGCGCAGAAACGAACCGTTGCGTGCCGACTCGCTGATGGCTTCGATCGCACCAAGCATGCCGAGCGCCACGATGACCAGCGCCACCAGCACTTCGACGAGCGTGAAGCCCGCATTGAGTCGGGCAGGGTACATGCGTCTCATGAGCGATCGGGCGCCTTGTCACCCAGCCTGTTGCGGACGTTGTCTTCTTCGACCTCCCTGGTCTGCGAGATCACGTCCCACTCCTGGCTTTCGTTGCGTCGCTCGAGTCGCAGATCACCGTCCGCCCGCGCATCGACGCGCCACAGGGCAGGCTGATCGTCACGCTCAACCTGCAGTTCGAAAGGCTGTATGTCGCCGCTCGAGAGCACCAGAATCTGCGGCGGCCATTTCTGATCTTCCGCCTTGTCGTCGCGATTGACGGCGTCGGGCTTCAGCACGATCTGTTTCGATTCGAGCCACAGCCGGAAGCGCAGGCCTTCGGGTAGCGTGCGCGAGCGAAACAGCTGATCGTCCTCGATGGGTATCCAGCGGTTCTCGAAGGTGTCGAAACGCAGGAATTCATAACTGTCCGTCGAGATGAACACGCCCGTGTCGATGCCCTGCAGCTCGCACTCTTCGCGGGC
>DASTRD010000108.1:0-39289 GCA_035761425.1 Povalibacter sp. | reverse complement strand
GCCGTACGCGCCGAGATCCTGCGCATTCACGCCGCCAAGCGCAGCCTGATGCTGGACGACGAACACCTCGCCGCCCTGGCAGCCGCGTGTGAAGGTTTCTCAGGCGCGGAGATCGAGCAGGCGATCGTTTCGGCTCAGTACGCCGCACGTGCCAAGGGGACAGCCGCCAGCGCCGCTCACGTCCTCAGCGAAATCCGCGCCACCCGACCGTTGTCGGTGCTGATGGCGGAGAAGATTGCAGATCTGCGGGAGTGGGCGGCGGAACGAACGGTGGGAGCGGATTAGGGAAAACGAAGTGACGCGAGTGACGAAGCCAGCCTTGCGACTGCAGATCCTGTCCGGTCCATGTCACTCCGTGACTCCGTGACTCTCGTCACCCTCTCTCCTCAGACCATCTCCCCTTCATCGCCGAAATCGGCGACCCACGCGGCAATGTCCTGGTCGTAGGTGACGATGTTTTCGGCGGATGCTGCGCGTTTCAGCCTGTCGCGAACCGCATCCCAGCGCTCGCCTTCGGGGACTTCCTCGACGAGGATGATCTTGGCGCCCGCCTTGTCGAGCGTGCGCAGATTGGCGTACAGCTGGCGACCGTAAACGTCGGGACGATTGCCGGCATTGATCCAGGTCATGTAGGGCGTGGTGCGCGCCGGCGGATGCATGGCCAGTACGGCGACCTTCTCGTGCTCACCGCTGATTTCCGTCGTCACCTGGGCAAGACGGCGGCTCGGGACCACGTTCACCGGAGTGGCCGGAGAGTAATGACGAGTGGTCGAGCCCGGCACCCGCGGCGCCGATGGATTGGGTCCGATCTGAATGTTGGGCAACACGGCTCGCAGCTGCGACAGTGTGATCGACCCGGGACGCAGAATTCTGGGTGCGTCGCCCAGACACGAGACGATGGTCGACTCCAGCCCGATTTTCGCGTCGCCGCCATCCAGGACGATTTTCAGATCGTCGCCGAATTCCTCGCGCACATGCTCGGCGCGGGTCGGGCTCACGTGGCCGTAGCGATTGGCTGAAGGTGCCGCAATGCCGCCGCCGAACGCATTGAGCAACTGCTGTGCGATGGGATGATTGGGTACGCGGATGGCGACCGTGTCCTGACCGCCCGTGATGACGTCGTTGACCGCCAGCGCTCTCTTTGCGACCAGCGTGAGCGGCCCGGGCCAGAAAGCCTCGGCGAGCTTTCTTGCATCAGGGGTCATGTCGCGGACCCAGCGCTGCAGGTAGCGCGGGTGATCGATATGGACGATCACCGGATGTGTCGAGGGCCGGCCCTTCAACGCGAAGATCTTGCGAACGGCCTCGGGATTGTTGGCATTGGCTCCCAGGCCGTACACGGTTTCCGTGGGGAAAGCGACGAGTTCGCCGGCGCGCAGCGCTTCGACCGCTTCCTGTATCTGTTCCTGCAGCACTCGTGCGATGGCCATTCACCGATCATAGCAAGGCACGCCGCCGGACCACGCGGCCATGCCTCACAGGAGCGACACAGTTGCGGGATTTCCCGACAAGCGGTGCTCGCAACACCGCCGGGGACCGCTATTCGAGACGCTGCCGGTCCCAGCCGTGGGCGGTGCGCTTCAATTCGTACGCCGGCCAGTAGCGCTGATCGAGCTTCAGCGTGATGACGTCCACCGCCCCGTTCCACGCCATGGTGCGCAATCGCACCGACGAACGGTCCGGGCGCCCGGCAACGGCCCTGATGAAGCTGTCGAGATCAGGCGTCGGCTGTCCATCGACTTCCATGATGCGTCGTCCCGCCCAGAGCTGATAACGCGTCGCCGGTGAGCCGTAGGAGAAGTAGCCGACGAACACGCCTTCGGGCGAAATGCCACGCTGAGCTGACAGCGCGCGATGCGGCTGCTGCAGCACTGCTCCGGCCCACACGACGATGCGGTCCAGATCGCGACCGCCGAGCGTTACGGTGGGCACTTCCATCAGGCGCTCGACGCCATCGCGCAGCACCGTGATGCCAACCTGTGCTTTCTGAACCGCACGTTCGACCTCGCGGAAGCGATTCACGACCACGCCGTCAATGTCGAGAATCAGATCGCCCGAACGCAGCAGTTTCGCGGCCGGTGACCCGCCCACCAGTCGCACGACACTCAGCACCTGACGCCGATCGGGGCTGTGCTGTTCGAGCCGCTGAATCCAGCTGTCCGGCAGGCCCATCTTGCGTGCACTGGCCAGAGGCACCGGATACAGCTCGGCTTCCAGCGAATGCAGCGTGCCGTCAGTACGTGCGAGTTCCAGCATCTCGACAATGAGATCCGCCGGAATGCCGCGATTTTCCTGCCGTATGCCTTCGCGTCCGGCTTCATAGGCGAAACTCGCCCAGGTCGCGATCACCTGGCCCTGTTTGTTCGCCAGTACGCCATCGAAATCGCCTGGGCCGTTCACGAGCTGAATGGTCTCGAGGTTGGAATCGCGAAACTGGAACGTCCGCGACAGCGGGAAGGCCACCGGATCCACCGACGCAACCGTCGCCAGGCGCGACTGCACCTTGCCGTCACCGCGCATGCCGACGGCCCACAGTTCGGTGCCGGGCTCGACCTCACCCGGTTTGAATACAGCCGCCTTTGCCGGTGTCGTGCCGATCAGTTTCGGATCGTAGGAAATGATGGCGAGGTTGTGCAGCGGATGGATGTACTCCACGCGTCCCGGTATCTCGATCGTACCGGCGAATGTCAGGCGCACATCGCCGATCGAGACCGGGACCGTGTTGCGATCCACGACGACCAGACCGCGCTCGGCATCGACGATCAGGCCGGTACCGTAATAGCTGCGCTCGGTGATGCCCGACACCGAGTACGGCATGTCGAAGTTCACCAGCACCAGCGACGGCTCGAGCTTGTTGATGATGGGATCGGGCGTCTTCGCGTAGCTCGTGCTGGCCGGCTTGGGCGGTTGCGCCGTGCCGTCCTCCGCCCAGTCGGTGCACGGCCAGTAGCCGCTTGCATCGTCACGTTTGCACGAGCGCGCGGGAAACCAGCGCCGATCCATGCGGATCACGCGCCATTGCGCTGTGGAAGGATCATCCATGGAATAGAAGCGCACGGTCACGCGCTCGCCGTCCTTCAGCGCTGTGACAATGGGCTCGAAGTCCGCGAGTGTCCTGACGGACTTGCCGCCGATCTCGCTGATCACGGCGCCGCGCGGCACGCCGGCGGCCCCCAGTACGTAACCGGGATTGGCGACGTAGATGCCCTCGATCGCCGCGTTGATGTGGCGCGCCTGCTGCCACGACAGGTTGTGGACCACCGCATCGCCGAATTCGAGATAGCGATCCGGCGTGATGTCGTAGAGATTCTCGACGGTCAGACTGACATCGAGTGCCTGCCCGCCGCGCTCGATCGACAGAGTCGCAGATTTACCGATGTCGTCATCGAGCACGTCCGACAAGGCATCGAACCCACCGACCGGTTCGCCGTTGAGTTTCACGAGAATGTCACCCGGCTCGAGAACCTTTTCGGCGGCCGATCCGACCTGCACCTCGCTGACGACCAGCAGACCGGTATTGGTCGGAAACCTGTGACGCATCGCGGTTTCCGTCTCGCTGCGCAGACCGAGCCGGCGCACCTCGTCATACGGTGTGTATTTGAAAATGGTTTCGATGGTGCCGCGCGGTACGCTCTTGCCCTGCTGCACGTACTTCAGCGCGCGCACGACGCGATCCAGCGGCAGGTAGAAGCTGGACGCCGCCTGCGAACTGCCACCGGCATTGAGCGCCACCACGCGGCCTTCGACGTCGATCACCGGCGAGCCGGACGAACCGCCCGAAGTGCTCGAAGCCGCCTGGTAGTAGAAGGTATTGAAGTCGTTGTACTTGCCGACGCCGTAGTTCGGCGCCTCGCGGTCCAGACGCGCCAGCGTTCCCGCCAGGATGGACAGTTGTTCGCCTGCGTCGTTACCGACTACGCGGATTTCGCGCCCGACCTGTGCGCCGTCGGGATAGAGCCTGAGTTCTGCAGGCTTGATGAATTTCAGTTTCGAGGGGTCGTAGCGATAGAAACCAAAGTCATGCACCGGATCGCGATATACCGGCGACAAGGTCACCTCTTCGCGATTGAGAAATACCGCCTGAGCCGTGACAGGACCGGGGGTCACAACGTGGCGGTTCGTGAGAATCAGACCATTCTTCGCGTCGACGACAAAGCCGGTCGCCTGACTCGACATATTCCACTCGGTATCGAAGGCTCGCGTCTGGTCGACCTGAATGGTGACCACACCAGTGGCGACCCGTTCGAGCGTTCTGGTCCACCGTGAGTCCTCGGCCGCGGAGACCGGTACCACCGGTGTCTGCGTCGAGGCCGGCTCTTCGGCCGCCAGAAGTCGGGAGGTAACCAGCAACAGGCAGGCGAAGCCGAAGGTTTTGTGCATTGGGCGACGAACTCGATGATCTGACCGGAATGACTTATCGCCGACCTGCAACATCCGGCGCAAGTCGGGAACAACTTCGAGTTAGTGATGAATTCGTCAGGCTCAGTTCCCGGCGATCCGACCACAGCCACCCTGGCAGGCAAGTCAACGGCCCAGCAGGATGCAGCCCCACACGGTAATGAGCAGCGCGAAGGCGATCAGGACGGCCGTCGACCCCACATCCTTCGCCAGACCGGACAGCTCGTTGCGTTCGAGCCCGATGCGATCCACCACGGTTTCGATCGCCGTATTGATGAGCTCGACGATGAGCACCAGCAGCACGGAACCGAGCAGCAGGGCGCGCTCCGTACCACTGTGACCGAGCCATGCACCCAGCGGCAGCAACACCACGGCCAGCACGACCTCCTGACGGAACGCGGCCTCGGAGCGGAAGGCGCCTGCGAACCCTTTCCAGGAATTGACGAATGCGAACAGCAGACGACGCGCGCCGGAGAGCTTCGGCCGATCCATACGACCCCTTTCGATAACGGCAAACGATCCAGTCGCACCCGCGATGAGCCGCGGCGGAACACGAATCCGCCGCAACCGTCATCAGCGGGTCATTGCTGATACGTCAGATCAAGCTGCTTCGCCGCACGAACATCATCGAGACGACGCACCGGCAAAGTATAGGGGGCGCCCTTCACCCTGGCCGCATCCTCCTCAGCTTCCTTCTCGATGGCGATCATCGCTTCGATGAAGGCATCGATCTCCTGTTTGCTTTCGGTCTCGGTGGGCTCGATCAGCAGACACTCGGGCACCAGCAGCGGAAAGTAGGTCGTCGGCGCATGGAAGCCATAGTCCAGCAGTCGCTTGGCGAAATCCATGGCGTTCACGCCCAGCTCTTTCGCCTGCCGTCGCAGTGTGATGATGAATTCATGGCTGGCCCGGCGGTCGGGATAGGCAGCGTCGAACCCGGCCTGCCTGAGGCGGGCCAGCATGTAGTTGGCGTTGAGCGCCGAATATTCCGCCACACGCTGCATACCGGCGCGACCGAGCAGACGCATGTAAACGTACGCGCGCAGCAGCACGCCGGCATTGCCCATGTACGCCGACAGCCGGCCGATGCTCTGCGGCAGATCGCGTTCATCCAGCCAGCGATACTTGTCGCCATCCTTGCCGACTACCGGAATGGGCATGAACGGCAGCAGGCGCTGGTTCACGCCAACGGCACCCGAACCGGGACCGCCACCGCCATGCGGCGTGGAGAATGTCTTGTGCAGGTTCATGTGGATGACGTCGAAACCCATGTCGCCGGGGCGCACCTTGCCGAGAATCGCGTTGAGATTCGCGCCGTCGTAGTACAGCAATCCGCCCGCCTGATGAACGACGCCCGCCACTTCCTGAATGCGTCGTTCGAACACCCCCAGCGTCGAAGGATTGGTGAGCATGATGCCGGCCGTCTGCGGGCCGACAGCGCCCTTCAGCGCATCGATGTCGATGTCGCCGTTCGGCAGTGACGGAATTTCGATCACGCTGCAGCCGCACATGGTGGCAGTCGCAGGATTGGTGCCGTGCGCGGCGTCGGGCACGATGATCTGGGTGCGTTCATGATCGCCGCGCGCCTTGTGGTACGCGCGGATCATCGCAACGCCGGCGAACTCGCCCTGCGCGCCGGCCATCGGCGTGAGCGACACGCCTTTCATGCCCGTCACTTCCCTGAGCATTTCCTGCAGCTCGTACATGCACTCCAGAAAGCCCTGCCCCGTCGACTCCGGAGCGAGCGGATGCCGCGACAGAAACTCCGGCAGCATGGCGAACTGGTTGCAGGCTCGCGGGTTGTACTTCATCGTGCACGAGCCGAGCGGATAGAAATGCGTGTCGATGGAAAAATTGAGCTGCGACAGACGCGTGAAATGGCGCACTGCCTGCAGCTCCGATACCTCGGGCAGCTTCGCCGGCTGCTTGCGACGCAGGCTTGCGGGCACCTCGGCGCTGTCAGCGCTGTGAGGATACTGGGCGACGGCGCTGCGGCCGGAGCGGGAGTGCTGAAAGATCAGAGGTTCGCGCATGGGATCACGTGATGGCAGTGATGAGGGTGCTGGGTGATGACGGTCATGAAAGCAGCGATAAGTCAGTGGGCCGGCTTCTGACCGACATCACTGTCATCACCGCTGTCACTTCATCACCTCACGCAGTGCATTGGCATAGGTCTGAATGTCTTCACCGGTCCGGGTTTCGGTCGCACAGACGAGCAGTGCATTGCCAAGTTCGGGATATTTCCGCGACAGGTCGTAGCCACCGATCACGCCACGAGCGGCAAGCGCTTCGAGCACATCGTTCACCTTGCGATCGAGCTGCAGGACGGCTTCGTGGAACCGCGGGCCATCGAAGGCCAGGCTGACGCCCTCGATCTTCGTCAATGCATCGATGAGTTCGCGGGTGCGCTGCTGACATGTCGCTGCGACCTGTTCCAGGCCGGCGAAACCCAGCAGCGACATGTGAATGGTCGCAGCCGTGACCAGCAGGCCCTGATTGGTACAGATGTTCGATGTGGCCTTGCTGCGACGAATGTGCTGCTCGCGAGCCTGCAAGGTCAGCGTGAATCCGGGCTTGCCATCGAGATCCACGGTACGTCCGATGATCCTGCCCGGCATCTGCCGCACGTGTTCCATGCGCGTCGTCATGAATCCGAAGTACGGACCGCCGCACGACAGCGGCACGCCGAACGGCTGACCGTCGCCCACCACGATATCCACGCCTTTCGTGCCCCACTCTCCTGGCGGCTTGAGCAAAGCGAGCGACAGGGGATTGACCACTGCGATCACCAGCGCGCCATTGGCATGCGCCCAGTCGGTGATCGCATCCACGTCTTCGAGCAGCCCGAAAAAATTCGGCTGCTGGATCACGACCGCGGTGATGTCCTGACCCTCATACGGCGCGAACGCGGACGCTGCAGTCGTTCCGGCACCGGGCGTATACGGCACGACGTCGAAGGTCAGTTTCTGGCCTTCGGCAATGGCACGCGAAACTTCCAGATACGTGGGATTGACGCTGGCCGGTACCAGAATGCGCGCCGAATTCGATTTGCGATGCGCGCGCACCGCCATCAGTGCTGCCTCGCCGAGTGCCGACGCGCCGTCATACAACGATGCATTGGACACCTGCATGCCGGTCAGGCTCGCCATCATGGTCTGGTATTCGTACAGCAGCTGCAGCGTGCCCTGACTCGCTTCCGCCTGATACGGCGTGTACGCACTGTAGAACTCGCCACGCGTCACGATCGCCCACACCGCCGCCGGAATGTGATGGTCATACGCGCCTGCGCCGATGAAATTGAGCGGACGCCCATCCCGGGCAGCGCGCGACTGCATCAGCCGACCGATCTCCATTTCCGTCATGGCCTGCGGAATCCCCGCCAGCGACTGGATGCGCAGATTGGCCGGAATTTCCTCGAACAACGTATCGATGGACGGCGCACCGATGGCAGCCAGCATTTCCTGAACGTCGGAGTCAGTGTGCGGGATGAAGGGCATGAAAGTGATGTCGGTGAGGGAAAGTGATGGAGGTGATGAAAGTGAGCGAAGTGACGCAGGTGAGTCGGTGAGGAAAGGTGCGATCACGCGCACATCACTTTCATCACCTTCATCCCTGTCTTTTTTCAGTGCCCCTCCGCCTCCAGCGCCTTTTCATAGGCGGCGGCGTCGAGAAGCTGGTCCAGCTCGCTCTTGTTGCCTGGCTTCAGCTTGAACAGCCAGCCCTTGCCGTACGGGTCCTGATTCACCAGTTCCGGCGCCGAACCCAGAGCATCGTTGGCGGCAGTGACTTCTCCGGAGATCGGGCTGTAGACATCGGAAGCGGCTTTCACCGATTCCACCACGGCGGCAGCACCGCCCTTGTTCAGCGTCTTGCCGACTTCCGGCACTTCCACGAACACCAGGTCGCCGAGCGCTGCCTGCGCATGATCGGAAATGCCGACAGTCACTGTCCCGTCGCTTTCGAGCCGGGCCCATTCATGGGAGTCGAGATATCGCAGATCGGAGGGAATGGAGGACATGGAGTTTCCTTTGGAAGTGACGCTGGTGACGAGGGTGACGCAAGTGACGAGTGCGAAAGGAAGAGCCATTGGCCCCCGTCACCTTCGTCACTCGCGTCACTATCGTCACCCGGTTTCAGATCAACCCTTTGCCATTGCGTACGAACGGATATTTCACGACGCGCGCCGGCAACAGCTTGCCGCGAATGTCGACCTGCACGCGATCGGCGGTGGCGGCGGGAACACGGGCGAAACCGATGGATTTCTCCAGCGTGGGAGAGAACGTGCCGCTGGTGAGCTCACCTTCGCCGACGCCGGGAACGACGACCTTCTGGTGGCCGCGCAGTACGCCGCGTTCTTCGAGCACCAGACCGACGAGCTTGCGTGCCACGCCCTGCGCGCGCATGGCATCGAGTACCGGCCGACCGATGAAGGCGCGCTCCGGCGGATCGAACGCTACTGTCCAGGCAAGTCCGGATTCCAGCGGTGTAACGCTCTCGTCCATGTCGTTGCCATAGAGATTCATGCCGGCTTCCAGGCGCAGCGTGTCGCGGGCACCTAGTCCGCATTGTGCGACGCCGGCTGCTTTCAGGTTCGCCCAGAACGCCGGTGATTCGGCAGCCGGCATCATGATTTCCCAGCCATCTTCCCCGGTGTAGCCTGTTCGCGCGACGAAGTACTGCCCCAGCTCACGGCCGACGAACGGTTTCAGGTCGAGTGCAGCAGACGCGTGCTCTCCGGTCAGGGTCGCTGCCTTCGCACGTGCATTCGGCCCCTGGACCGCGATCATCGCCAGGTCTGTGCGCGGATTGACCTCCACGTCGAACGCCGCTGCGTGCTGCCGCAGCCACGCGGTATCCTTGTCGCGCGTACCGGCATTCACCACGACCCGAAACCAGCGCTCATCGAGGAAGTACACGATGAGGTCGTCAATGACGCCGCCGCGCTCGTTGAGCATGCAGCTGTAAAGCGCCTTGCCGGATTCCTTGAGCCTCGCCACATCGTTGGCCAGCAGATGGCGCAGATATTCGCGAACGCGGGCGCCGGTGAGATCGGCAATGAGCATGTGAGAGACGTCGAACATGCCGGCGTCGCGTCGTACTGCATGGTGTTCCTCGATCTGGGAGCCGTAGTTGACCGGCATGTCCCAGCCGCCGAAATCGACCATGCGTGCGCCAGCGGCGACATGGGTGTCGAAAAGAGGTGTCTTGAAACCCATCACGGCTCCGTAGGCGGAAAGTATCGACAGTTTCGCGTCGGATACCTCGCGGAATCCGGCGCCCCTCTGTCCCTTCGACCTGAGAGATCCGGTATCGCGACCTGGGCCGTTGCGGCGGTCGCGAACCTCTCCCCTTCGGTGAGCCGACTGGAATCGACTACTCTCCAGAGCCCCTCGAGCGACGACCGCAAAGTCGTCGCAGGGGCACGCCGTTCATTTGCCTGAGCGTTTCCGGGCGGGTTGCGCCTTCGGCGGCGAGTCCTGAACTCGCTCTCTCCGGCCGTGCCTTGCGATGGGTGATCCGTATGGTAGCCGACGGCATTTCGGGTTGCGCGGAAATTTCGGGACCGTCCCTAGCGCGGTGCAGAGTGCATTGAAAATCCTGCCGGCGGAAACGCGCCGGAGATATCGATTTCCCGTACACATTGGGCTCTGCCGCGCGCTTGCGGCTACAATTCCGCCCCCTGCCTTTCCCGCCGAATCTGCTTGTGAAACGCCGAATTTCCATTCCCGTGCGCATCGGTCCGGTGACCGTCGGCGGGACCGCGCCCATCGTGGTTCAGTCGATGACGAACACCGATACGGCAGACATCGATTCCACCACCGAACAGATCAGAGCGCTCGCGCGTGCCGGATCGGAACTGGTGCGCGTGACTGTGAACACCGACGAAGCCGCAGCGGCAGTGCCGCACATACGCGACCGGCTCGCAAAGTCCGGCGTCTTCGTCCCCATCGTGGGCGACTTCCATTTCAACGGTCACAAGTTGTTGAAGGCCCATCCGGACTGCGCCACGGCGCTGGCCAAGTACCGCATCAATCCCGGCAATGTGGGCCGCGGCAGCAAACGCGATCCGCAGTTTGCCGAGATGATCGAAGTGGCCTGCCGCAATGACAAACCAGTACGCATCGGTGTGAACTGGGGCAGTCTCGATCAGGACCTGCTGACGCGCCTGATGGATGAGAATTCGGCACAGCCTGAACCGCTCGATGCCAACGATGTGATGCGCGAGGCGCTGGTGGTCTCGGCCCTCGAATCGGCGCGCCGTGCCGTCGAACTCGGTCTGCCCCGGGATCACATCGTGATCTCGTGCAAGGTCAGCGGCGTGCAGGACCTGATTGCCGTGTATCGCAATATTGCCCAGCGCTGCGACTACGCACTGCATCTGGGGCTGACCGAAGCGGGCATGGGATCGAAAGGCATCGTCGCGTCGACGGCCGGCATGAGCGTGCTGCTGCAGGAAGGCATCGGCGACACCATCCGCGTCTCGCTGACACCTGAACCCGGTGGCGATCGCACTCAGGAAGTCATTGTCGCGCAGGAAATCCTGCAGACCATGGGACTGCGCTCCTTCATGCCCATGGTGGTCGCCTGTCCCGGCTGCGGCCGCACGACGTCGACGTATTTCCAGGAACTCGCGCAGAAAATCCAGAGCCATCTGCGTCATCAGATGCCGAACTGGCGCAAGCAATATGTCGGTGTGGAAGAGATGACCGTGGCAGTGATGGGTTGCGTGGTGAACGGCCCCGGCGAAAGCAAGCACGCGAACATCGGTATCAGCCTGCCCGGCACGGGTGAGCGCCCTGTGGCGCCCGTCTACATCGATGGCCAGAAAGGCCCGACACTGAAAGGCGATCGCATCGCCGAAGAATTCCAGACCCTGGTCGAGGAGTACGTGGCGCGTACGTACGCGGCCAGAAACATTTGACAGCGATCCGCAGTTCTCACGGCGATCACGCGCCATACAGAGGTCAGGGCCGGAACTCTGGCTCAATGTGATCTCTGTAACCGCAGTGAAAATCTCTCTTTCCGGAGGTCGCGATGAATCAACTGACTGACAAGAAGTGTGTTCCCTGCGAAGGCGGTGTCGAGCCGCTGTCGCGCGGTCAGGCGGAGGAACTGCTGGAGCAACTCAGCGGCTGGACACTCGCGGACGATGCCAGAAGCCTGCACCGCGAATGGAAGTTCAGGAACTTCTATCACACGATGAGCTTCGTGAATGCGGTGGCGCACATCGCCAACGCCGAGGATCATCATCCGGACATGGAAATCGGCTGGGGCTACTGCCGCATCAGGTATTCGACGCACGCCATCAACGGATTGTCCGAGAACGATTTCATCTGTGCGGCGAAGGTGGACGCGTTGCCGCGGCAGTAGCGAGTTCTTTGCCACTCACGTCACTGATGCGGCCACTGCAGTGACGAGTGACGAGTATGATGCCGCCCGTCAGGTTCCAGGTGCTGCACGCTCGTCACTTGCGTCACAGGCGCCTGAGTGACACTGGTGACGAGGCAATCAGGCAGTGCTGCGATTCGCCGGCTCGATCACCCGTCCCACGGGATGACTGAATTGGGTCTTCGCAAAGTTCACGCGCTCGGCTGCAGCAGCTGAAAAATCCGCCCGCTGCTCGCAGATCTGCAGACGCCGCAGCAATCCCTGACGGTTCGCGATCTGGATGGCCAGCCCCGGTCGGGCATTCAGTTCCAGCACCAGCGGACCGCGATCGCGATCCAGCACGATATCGACGCCGATGTAGCCGAGCCCTGTCAGTTCGTAACAGCGCGCCGCGATATCCAGAATCGTGTCCCAGTCGGGTATCTGCACTCCGGCAATGGGATTGCTGGTATCGGGGTGATGAGTGATCACGTCCGTGACCAGCACGCCATCGAGTGTCACGCCGCTCGACATATCGATGCCTGCGCCGACCGCACCCTGATGCAGGTTGGCCTTGCCATTCGAGATGCGGCTCGGCAGGCGCACCATCGCCATGATGGGATAGCCGCGGAACACGATCACCCGGATGTCCGGCACACCCTGGAAGCTGATGCGCTCGAACAGAGGCGAAAACTGCACCATGGCTTCGACGATCACGACATCGGGCACGCCACCAAGACTGAACTGACCGTTGATGGCGTTCGACAGATGGTGAGACAGCGCCTCCTCATCCAGCAGCGCACCGCTGATCGTGCGGTAGCGCCCTGCAGTGCGCCCAGCGATGACGATGATGCCGTCGCCGGCACTGCCATGTGCGGGCTTGATCGCGAACTGCGGATGATCGCGAACCATCTCCGGCAGTCGCCGGATGTCGTGCTGGGTTTCGATCACTCCGTAGAGATCCGGTACCGCGATTCCTGACTGCAGTGCCAGACGCTTGGTCTGCAGCTTGTCGTCGACCAGCGGATAACGGCTGCGCGGATTGAAGCGCAGGATATAGTCGCCATTGCGCCGGTTGAGACCCAGTACCCCCTCCTCGCGCAGCTGGCGGTAGCGGCTGAACATCAGCGGGGCGATCCGGTCAATCGATGAACCGGCCCGGTCGATCGAACGGGCTCACGCGCCGCCCGCGTGGATCTTTTCCTTCCAGCCGTCATCGCGCCTGTTCCCCGAACGCCCGGAACCGCAGCAGCTCGAGCAGTCGATAGCCGGTGTAGCGACCGACCAGCAAGGCCGCGACGATCACCAGCAGCAACAGTTCGGGAAACACGAATACGAGATGTTCCAGCCAGGCGATGTCCATCACGAGGTACGCGACTGCCGCGACGATCAGGCTGCCGACGCCCTCCTGGATGGCTTCCGACGCACCGCGTTCTTCCCACACAATGGACATGCGTTCGATGGTCATCGAGATGATCACCATCGGAAACAGCGCGATCGACAGCCCCGGCTGCAGACCCAGGCGGTGACTCAGCACGCTGATGGCAGCCATCAACAGGACGACCACCGTCAGCACGCAGGTCAGACGCGGCACCAGAAGCAGCCGCAACTTCTCCAGATAGAACCGTACCAGCAGTCCCAGCGAAACGATGATCGCAAACAGCAGCACGCCCCATATCAGTCGGGTCTCGCGAAAAGCGAGCGCCACCAGAACCGGCATGAACGTACCGAAGGTCTTGATGCCGATGAAGTTGCGCAGAACCATGATGACCAGCGCACCGACCGGGATCATCAACAGCACACCGTAGACAGCCTGCGTCGCGATGGGCAGCGAGAACAGCGAGAACTCTGCCGAGTGCGAACCGCTGCGCTCGGCGCGCCGCTCGGCTACCAGCATGGCATCCAGCAGGCTTGGCTGCACCGCCAGATCGACATCCAGATTGGACCCGCCTTCGACGGACGCGATGCGCTCATCGCCGCGCCACCAGATCAGAAAGTCCGGCGGCAGGCCGCGCTGGCGCGTGTCGGGATCGAAGTACAGCCACTGAACACCGTCGTGCACTTCGAGCAGCACTTCCGGCTGCACGGGACCGGCACGATCGCGCAATGAGATCCCGTGCACCACGCGCGCGGGGATCTGCGCGCCGGCAAGCAGAATCGTTGCCAGATGCGCGCGATCTGCCGCTGACGCCGTGCGATCCAGAAACACGCGAATGTACTGATCGTGCTGGCCAAGCCCGATCCGGCGCAGCAATTCCGAAGTGAAGGTGGCAACGTCAGCGGACTGTCGCTGCACGTCGAGGATCAATCCCTCCATGGCCATGCGCGAGGGCTCATCGAGCGTCGGCGTTTCCGGAAACGGCGGCGTCGTGTCTTCGGCGCGTCGTTTCGGGTCGCGGTAGATCACCGCGCGGTAGTACACCGTTTGCGCACCCCTGGCCTCACGCACCGCCCATTGCGCCTCGCGCCCTGCCGGTGCCGACTGCGTCGTCACTCCGAAGCCGCGCGAAATGAAGTTCTCGTTCATCACCGAGTAACCGGGCGTCAGCGAGGGAATTCGCAACGTTGCCTTGACCGCCGCCGGACCCGGTGTGAACGACACTGCCGCCTCGACCGTCCATATCTGGGTCTGGCTCTGCGGACTGACGGGAAAGCCGAGTACGCGCACCTTGTAGACGAACAAGGAAACCGACAGAACGGCGAGCACGATGCCGAGCAGCAGGGTATGACGATTGTTCATTCAGCCGGCGCGAAGACGTCGCGCAGCGTCGCCCGATCGGTCATTGATCGCATCATGGAAGGAGCCAGCCCCGCGAGCGGCGTGGTCCACCGCTTTCGGCGCGAGAGCGTAGCGGGTTTGAGCCCTGCCCTCAAACCGGCGATTCAACGCAACAAGGCGAGCGACTGTTCGTGCGGCACCTCGGCCAGCACATTGACACCGTTCGCCGCGAAGCGCTGCGCGGCCGCCAGTGCTCCGCCATACTCACCGCGCGATGCGCACCAGTGGCCGTGCTCGACGAGCAGCATGAGTTCCCATGCGCGCCCCAGAGTCAGCACCACCCGCCGTGCGCCAGCCTGCAGCTGCCTTGCATCGCTGTGTTCGTGCAGCCAGATCCGAACCTGATCGAGTGTGCGATCCGCCAGCCCGGCAAGCTCGACCAAAGCGGCATCGCGCAGCTGCGAACGTACCTCTGCAAAGCGATTCGCCAGTGCTGCCAGGCCCGCCGCGACATCGCTGCGCAGCAGAGTATCGAGTGCGAGCACATTGGTGGTGCCTTCCCAGATCGGAAGCACCTGGGCATCGCGCGCGAGCAGCGGCAACCCGGTGTCCTCGATGTACCCGGCACCGCCAAACGCCTCGATGGCTTCGCTGGTCACCGTGACCGCCTGTCGCGCCGTCAGCAGCTTCGCGATGGGCGTGATCATGCGCAGCTGTGCACGTTGCGCATCGTCGATCTCCCCGGTCTCCGCTCTGCCGAGCAACTCAACCAGTTCGAATGCCAGCAGCGATGCGGCACGCGTTTCGGCCTCCAGTCCCGCCAGTGTGTCGACGTGCAGCGGCAGCTCGTTGAGCCAGGCGCCAAATGCGCGACGCTGGCTTGCATAGGAGTTCGCGAGCGCAACACCTCGGCGCATGAATGCGGCCGACGTCACCGCATTCCAGGTACGGGTGACGACGAGCATGGGCTCGATGTTGCGCGTGCCGTTGCGCGCCTCACCAACGAGGTGTGCCACCGCGCCTTCGAGGAGCAGTTCGGCAGTCGGGACCTTGCGTGTTCCGAGTTTGTCCTTGAGCCGCTCGACTCGCAGTCCATTCAGCCGTCCGCTCGCATCGCGCGTCTCGACATGAAACATCGCGAGTCCCGATCCGCCCGCGCCATTGCCTTCCGGGCGCGCCAGCGTCAGAGCCATCTGCGAAGTGATCGCCGAGGTGAACCATTTCTTGCCATACAGCCGCCAGGTGCCATCGGCATCCTGCACGGCGCGCGTCAACGATTGACCCACATCCGACCCGCCGGTGGCTTCGGTCATCCACTGGCCGCTGGTCCAGGCACTGGCGGGATCGCGACTCGTCAGACGCGGCAGGACACGTTCGATCAATGCGGTATTGCCAGATACCTGGAGGGTCCGTGCAGCGCCGTCGCTCATCGCGAGCGGACACGTGTAGACATCGGAGGACGGATGGAACAGGTAGACGAGTGCGAACTGATGCAGACGTGAGAAGCGCCCATGCGAACGTTCGTAGGGAATCCCGACGAGACCGCAGCGCGCAGCGATGTCCGCGGCCCGACGCCACAGAGGACTGACATCGATGCGATCGATGCGATTGCCCCACGCGTCCCACTGAGTCAGCTGCGGTTCGTTCAGCCGATCCGCGAGTTGCATGTCATACAGCTCACCACCGGCGAGTTCACCCATCGCGTGCAGCTCGGGCTCGACGTCCCTGAGAACATCAGCGGGCAGCTTCCGCTCTAGAAAGCTGCGCAGGAACGCATCGTCGCGATACTGATTACCCAACCGCGGCGGCGACTGGGTGAAGGCCGGCACAGCGCCTGGCCCGTGGCTCGGTTGCGAATCCATCATGACAGGCACCGAAGTGACGGCCGATCTGCGGCCCAGTGCGACTGTCGACCGTGAGGGTCCCAGCGTCAACCGGACTTCAACGGACTTCCGGCAGGCCGCCCGCAACGCCGGTGTGCGAGAGCATTACCTGCCACAGCTGAATGCGACGCGCGCGGAACGCTGCCGCCGACGACAGCAGCCAGAATTCCCACATGCGCCGGAAGCGTTCACCGTACTTCTGCTGAAGTTCAGGCCATGCGGCGCGGAAACGCTCATGCCAGGCCAGCAGAGTGCGGTCGTAGTAGGGTCCGAACGAATGCCAGTCCTCGATCACGAACAGACGTTCGGCCGCAGCGGCGATCTGTGCCATGGAAGGCAACATCGAATTCGGGAAGATGTACCGCTCGACCCAGGGATCGTTGGCCTCCTCGGACGTGTTGCTGCCTATCGTATGCAGCAGGAAGAGTCCGCCCGGCGCAAGCAGTCGCTTCGCCGTCTCGAAATAGGTGCGGTAGTTGCGGAAACCCACGTGCTCGAACATGCCGAGCGAATAGATCCGGTCAAAACGACCGGTGACGCTGCGATAGTCCTGCAGCAGGATCTTCACCGGCAGGCCCTTGCAGCGCTGTGTGCCGGCAATCGCCTGATGCTTCGAGACCGTCACACCGGTCACTTTGACGCCGTAACGTTCGGCGGCGAATTGCGCAGCTCCGCCCCAGCCGCAACCGATGTCGAGAACCGTCATGCCGGGCTGGAGTCCCAGCTTGCGGCACACCAGGTCGAGCTTGGCCTCCTGCGCCTCATCGAGTGTGCGCGCGTCTTTCCAGTACGCACAGGTGTAGATCATGCGCGCATCAAGCATGCGCTCGTACAGATCGTCGCCAATGTCGTAGTGCTTCTCGCCGACCCGGAATGCGCGCCTGGGCGTCTGGGGATTGAACAACGTTGCGGTCAGGGCAGCCCAGATCTGTCGCAGATTCGGCAGATGCCGTTCAGCGCCAGCACGAAATACACGAAACAGCATTTCATCCAGCCGCTCGCAATCCCACTGCCCGTCCATGTAACCCTCTCCCACGCCAAGCGAGCCTTGCGAGAGGACCCGACGGAAAAAGCCGGGATCGTTGACATGAATATCCCAGGGATGCGAACCATCCAGGGCGACATCGGTTCCGTCCAGCAGCGACTCGACGGCGGAGCGGTAGCGGGTCATGGGAAACCTGCAACGGCAACGAAAAGGCGGGTGAACGAAGGAAAAAATGCGTCCGCTGCCAACCGATGTCAAGCGTGGGACATGCGGTATTCGACGCATGGCGCGCTGTGCTCGCGCCGCCTGCGCGGTCAGTAATTCAGCGTGGCAATGCCCTGATGATGTGCGGTGCACCCGCCCCGCCGCCCATGGCACGGTCGATGAAGAAGCGTTTCGCCATACCACTGCGGTCAACCGCGGACAGTCCGAGACGTCGTGCCCAGGTCAGCGTGGCGCTGGAATTGCTGAACAGCCGGTTGAGACCATCGACCAATCCCAGCGCAAGGGCGTTCTCGCTCTTGCGCCAGCGCTCGTAGCGTCGCAGCGTGCGGCGCTCTGCCAGTTGTTCGACGTTGCCGGACACACGGAAGGCTTGCTCGAGCGTTTCCACCAGTGCAGCACCATCGAGGAAGCCCAGATTCACGCCCTGCCCGGCCAGCGGATGGATGGCGTGTGCTGCATCGCCGATGAGCACGAACCGATCTCGACAATAACTGTCCGCATGCGTGAGGCGCAGCGGAAACTTGCCACGTGGACCGTCTGCTTCAACCGCGCCGAGTGCATGGTCGATGGCCGACGCGAGTTCTGCGCCGAGCTGTTCAGGGCTGCAATTCACCAGCTGCTGCGCATGTTCCGGTGTCGTCGTCCACACGATCGAACTGCGGCCATCCGCGAGCGGCAGAAAGGCAATGGGACCCGAGGGTAGAAAGCGCTGCCATGCCGTGCGCTGATGTGGATGTTCGGTGCGCACGTGCGTAACGAAGGCACTCTGGCCGTACTGCCACCCGGACGTGCCAATGCCGGCAAGCCTGCGGCTCGGCGAATCCGCACCATCAGCCCCCACTACGACATGCACCTTCAGGCGCCGGCCGTCCGCAATCGATACGATCGCACCGTCGTCCTCGAAGTCGAGCTGCGCCAGCGCGGCGCGCAGAACAGTCACACGCGCCCGGAACGCCGGCGATTCATGGATGGCCCATTGAATGCGTCGGTTTTCGACGATGTGACCAAGATCCGGTTCGCTGGTGACGCTGGCCGAAAAATGCACAGCGCCCGCACCGCCGGGCCGTCCGGAAGCATCCCAGACGATCATTTCGCTGTAGTCGGATCGATGGCGCGCCGGGATGCGCTCCCAGGCGCCGATGGATTCGAGAATGCGTTGCGAACCGCGCGACACCGCGGATACGCGCAGGTCGATGTCGTTATCGCCGGACGGGTTCGCAGGTGGCGAGGGCTCCAGCACGGCAATGCGCAGGTCGCGAAGTTCGCGGCTGTTCGCGAGCAAGGCGGCAAGGCAGGCGCCCACCATTCCGCCGCCGATGACGAGAATGTCGAAGTCAGTCTTCATGCGATGCATGTGCCCGGGTCGCTCACAGACGGGCACCGCGCGCCAGACGTGGAATGCGTCCCGCAGCGCCGAGCGACAGCTGCGACAGCGCGTCCTTCGCTTGCGGCAGCAGATCGAATGCGAGCATGCCCACATCGCGGACCAGTTTCACCGGACCGAAAGGTTGCGTGAACAAACGCACCAGCCCGTCGGTAAATCCGACGATCCTGCGGCGGTCGGTCTCGCGCCACTGTCGGTAGCGTTCGAGCAGCAGACCGTCACCGGCATCGATCTCGCCCCCGGGCGCAGCATGCAGGGCATCGGCCAGTACCTCGGCCAGGCTCGCCGCATCGCGCAGACCGAGATTGAATCCCTGACCTGCGATGGGATGCAGTGCCTGCGCTGCATTGCCTACGACCGCAAGTCTTGGCGCGACATGTTCGTCAGAGCGCGTCAGCGCGAGCGGATAAACGTGGCGGGCCCCTACTTTGGTAAAGCGTCCGAGGCGGAAACCGAATGCCCGCTGCAGGCGCTCCAGAAATTCTGCATCGCCCAGTGTCTGCATCTGCGCGGCGACGTCGGGTGCGAAGGTCCATACCAACCCCACGCGGGCCTCAGACAGGGGTAACAAGGCCAGGGGCCCCTCTGCCGTAAATCGTTCGTAGGCCACGTGATCGTGGAATCGCTGCGTGAACACGTTCGCAATGAGCGCATGCTGACCGTAATCCCAGGTGGTCGCACCGACACCCGCGGCCTGACGAACGACCGATTGCGCTCCGTCCGCGGCGACGACCAGCCGCGCATCGACGGTCACAGTCGCTTCACTGCCTGCTTCACAGCGCAGGCTCCGGCTCTCCGGCGCGAGTTCGGCGTCGATGACTCGCGCCGGCGCCAGGAGCGTCACCGCTTCTTCCTGCAACCGTTGCCACAGCGCCGCGCCCATCACCCGGTTCGTGACAACGTGACCCAGCGCTTCCAGGTGCTGCTCGCGGGCATCGATGCGGGCAAACGCAAACCGTCCCTGATCCGAGACATGAATTCGCCGGATCGGCGTTGCCTCGCGTTCAATCAGCGACCATACGCCGATGCCATCGAAGATCCGGCGGCTCCCGTTGGAGAGCGCCGTGGTGCGGTCATCGAAACTGGGTTGATCGGTGGTGCCGAAGGGATGCGCCTCGATCAGTGCGACCTTGAGTTTCAGTGAACTCAATGCCAGCGCCAGGCTCGCACCGACCAGTCCGCCGCCGGCAATGGCTACGTCCACTTTCATGCAGCACGCATCAACCGCTCGATGGCGTCAGGCTCCTTGACCAGCGCGCCCGTGAGCACTTCGTTTCCGCTCTCGGTAACCGCGACGTCGTCCTCGATCCGGATTCCGATATTCCACCAGCGCTTGGGTACCCCGGGCGTGCCTGCCGGTATGTAGATACCGGGTTCCACCGTGGTCACCATGCCAGGTTCCAGAACACGCCACTGATCGCCGATCTTGTAGTCGCCGACATCGTGCACGTCCATGCCGAGCCAGTGGCCGGTACGATGCATGTAGAACTTGCGGTAAGCGCCGTCGCGGATCAGTGCCGGTACCTTGCCCTTGAGCAGGCCGAGCTTCACCAGCCCCTGCGTGATCGCCTTCACCGCAGCCTCGTGTGGTTCGTTCCAGTGATTGCCGGGCCGGGTCTTGGCGATCGCCGCGTACTGGGCGTCCAGCACGACCTCGTACAACGCACGCTGTTCCGGGGTGAATCGACCGCTGACCGGGAAGGTACGCGTGATATCCGAGGCATACAGTTCGTATTCGCAACCGGCGTCAATGAGCAGCAGATCGCCGTCCTTCAGTTCATCGGAATTCTCGTGGTAGTGCAGGATGCAGCCGTTGGCACCGCCCCCGACGATGGGGTGATAGGAGATGTCCGCGCGGTGACGATGGAACTCATGCAGCAGTTCGGCCATCACTTCGTATTCCATGCGGCCGGGACGGGTGAATTGCATCGCCCGCTCGTGCGCCGCGACCGCGATCTTCGCGGACTGCCGCATGGCGTCCAGCTCGGACTTCGATTTGAACAACCGCATGTCGTGCAGCAGGTGATCCAGGGCCACGAATTCCTGCGGCGGCTGAATGCCGGTGCGCGCCTGCGACTTGAGCTGATTGACCCAGCCGATGACACGCTGGTCGAAATCCTGATGCAGGCCCATGGTGTAGTACACGCGCTCGCAGTTCTCGAGCAGCCCCGGCAGGATGTCGTCGATGTCGGCGATGGGAAAGGCGTCGTCCGCCCCATGATCGCGCGTGGCACCTTCCGGGCCCGCACGACGACCGTCCCAGGTTTCACGCGTGGGATCGCGATCGCGTACGAAGAGCACGTACTCGCCGTGCGCACGCCCCGGGATCAGCACGGCCACCGATTCCGGTTCGGCAAACCCGGTCAGATAGAAAAAATCGCTGTCGGGACGATAGTGATAGAGGACGTCGTTGTTCCGCGACTTTTCGGGGACAGCCGGCAGGATCGCGATACCGCCCTTGCCGATCATCTTCATGAGCTGGCGGCGGCGGCGAACGAATTCAGCTTTGCGCATGCAGACGATTGAAGTGCGACGGTAGCAAGCCGTGCGATGACGTGGGTCAGTGGATGGAATCCGGATCCGGGTCGGTCTCGCAGTCGTCGGCGTGATCGAGCTGCGAGACTTCGCCGCTGCGGACATCATCCAGCTCATCGTGAATGAGCTGTACCGCAGCCCGAACGTACTCAACCACTTCGGTGTACGACTGCTCGTCTTCTTCCGCGTCGTCGCTGGTTTCGACCTGCGCCCGACTGATGGCGGTGAAGTCGGTGAGAATCTCGTCGATGCTTTTCGGCATGTGTTCCGCCTCGATTTTGCGTGCGGTTCCAAGGCCGTAGAGAAAGCCCTGGCACCACTGCGACAGCGCCACCGCGCGTTGTTCGAGGGCAACGGAATCGTCGGGGAGGAAAGGTTCGAAGTCCATGTCATCGCCACGCAGTGCCCGCACGGTATCCGAGTACAGCGTGCGCATCGGCAGTTCGACGTCCTGGGCGACGCCGCCATCTTCAGCAGGGACGACCTCTTCCAGCCAGCGCTCCAGGGTGTAGTCCGCGCTCATGCACAGTGCACCGCACAGGCATCCATGACCTTCCGCCGCAGGCACCGTGGATCCGGCACTGCGCATCACCTCGACGATTTCCGGGAATGTCACCTGCAACATGGGCTTATGTTAGCACTGCCGTCCACGGCGAATCGCGGCAATCTCGCATCGGATTGTGACCGAAAGCTGGTTTGACCCTGCATTACTCGCCACCGCATAATCGTTGCCGTGAACGAACCCATACAGCAATCAGCGGCGAATCAGGAACTCGAACTGCTCGAGCAGCGGTTGGGTGAACTGGTGACGATGGTGACGCAGTTGCGCGAAGAGAATCGTGCGTTGCGACAGCGTCTGGACAGCCTGAGCAGCGAACGCGCTACCCTCCTGCAGAAGAACGAGCAGGTGCGTACGCGCGTCGAAGCAATGATCGGCCGCCTGAAGGCAATGGAGCATGGCGCATGAACGATCGCATGAGCCGGGTCAGCGTCAGGATCCTGGAGAAGGAATATCAGGTGGCCTGCCTGCCCGAAGAGCGTTCCGAGCTGCTGGATTCCGCGGAGTTCCTGAATCTGAAGATGCGCGAGATCCGCGATGGCGGCAACATCATCGGGCTGGATCGCATCGCGGTGATGGCCGCGTTGAATCTCGCCAATGAACTGCTGAAGACGCGGCGGCAGGGTGAGGCCGTCGGCGATGTCAGCCCCCGGCTGCGGCAGATGCGCGAGCGGGCTGAAGCTGCACTCGCCAAGGGCCAGCAGCTCGATCTGTAATTCTGCGGCCGCGAGTCCGCCGTGAAGCAGCGGAACCCTGATCGTCCCCGTCCGTTCACTGATGTAGATTGTCTATGGCGCCGCCTGCGGTGTACGACAGGTGTCGGGTTACCTCTCGACCCTAACGTTAATACCCACGGGGCTCGGTTTCACGTCGGCATTGTGCAAGACCGCGAAAGCGGGAAGCCTGAGTCGGCGTGGCTGCGTCCCACCTATTGCTCCGTGTCGAGAGCAATGTCACCACCGGCACAGGCGGGTGGCGCCGCCCTCCTCCTCTCTTTCGTTCGACGCTCGTCGAATCCATCCTGCGCATGAGTTCAGCCGCCGGATCCGCGACCGACTCGCCGCGCGATCAGGTGCGACGCGCCATGCGCATGCGTCGACGCGATCTGACCGACAAGCAATACGCTCAGGCCGCGCGCGACCTCGCTCGTGTCGTCTCCCGACAGGGCTGGTTGCGCCCGGGTCGCCGCATTGCGATCTACCTGCCCTTCCGGCGCGAACTCGATACTCGCATCGTCATGCGCATGGCATTGCAATGCCGCTGCAGGCTTTACGTACCGCTGGTTACCAATCTGCACACGCACCGGATGGAGTTCGTGCGCCTGAACCCGGGGGAACGACTGCGCCGCAATCGCCTGGGTATCCATGAACCGCCGCGACACGCTGCGGAACGCATCCCCGTTCGTGAACTTGATCTCATTCTGCTCCCGCTGCTCGCTGTCGATGAGCGCGGCTGGCGCCTGGGCAGCGGCGCCGGCTTCTACGATCGACGGCTCAACCATCTGCGTGCAGGGCGGCGGTGGCGCAAACCGCGTCTCATTGGCGTCGCTTATGAGTTCCAGCGAGTACCGCGACTGGAGCCGGCTCCATGGGACGTACCACTGGACGCAGTGGTCACCGAACGCGCCCTGTACGTCATCCCCTCCCACTCATTACCCGGCATCGACAGAGGTTTCTCATGAACTACTGGCTGATGAAGTCAGAGCCCTCGACATTCGGCATCGACGATCTCGCCAAGGCCAGAAACAGGACCACCGGATGGGACGGCGTGCGGAATTTCCAGGCCCGCAACTTCCTGCGCGATGAGATGAAGAAGGGCGATCTGGCCTTTTTCTATCACTCGAGCTGCGATGTGCCCGGTATTGCAGGCATCGTGAAGGTCGTGCGCGAGGGTTATCCCGACCCATCTGCGTTCGCCAAGGGCGACGATCACTACGATGCCGACAGCGATCCGGACAAACCGCGCTGGTATTCGGTGGATGTGAAGCTGGAACGCAAGTTCGACCGGATCGTGACACTCGATGAGTTGCGCAAGCACGAGAAGGGAAAACTGAAGAACATGATCGTGCTCAAGCGCGGCAATCGACTGTCGATCACACCTGTGACGCAGTCGCAGTTCGAGTTCATCACCTCACTCGTGTGAGTTGCGTTGTGAACCCGAACAACAATTTCGCATACACCTCTTGCTTGCCATTTTCAATTTATGTATATACTGCGCCCGGACTAACTCGACATGGAGATTAATGACTATGGCAACTAAAGCTAAGAAATCAGCAAAGAAGAAGGGCGGCAAGAAGAAGGCCGCCAAGAAGAAGTAAGTTTCTTCTTGTTGATGTAGATGAAGACTGTGCCCGCGAAAGCGGGCACAGTCGTTTCCGGCACTGGAAAAACAGGCCTTTCACGCACACCGCGCCCGGATCGTGAATCATGAACGCCGATCGCAAGAAGCAACTCGCTGCCGAAGCCGCCCTCATTCACATCGTCGAAGACACCATCATCGGTGTCGGTACGGGCTCGACTGTGAACCATTTCATCGACGCGATCGTTGCGCGGAAGTTGCGCATCCAGGGTGCCGTATCCAGTTCGGAAGCCTCAACAGCTCGACTCAAGCGCCATCACATCGAGGTTTTCGACCTCAACGCGGTTGGTGACCTCGACATCTATGTCGATGGCGCCGATGAATCCGACCCCGGGTTGCGATTGATCAAGGGAGGGGGGGCCGCGCTGACACGCGAGAAGATCATTGCCGCCGCATCGCGGCGCTTCATTTGCATCGCGGACGATTCGAAACTGGTCCCGGTACTCGGAACCTTCCCGTTACCGATCGAAGTGATCCCTATGGCCCGTTCCTACGTGGCCCGACAGGTGCTGAAGCTCGGCGGACATCCCGTGTGGCGTGAAGGCATCATCACCGACAACGGCAATCAGCTCATCGACGTTCACGGATTGCGGATCAGCGACCCCGTCGCGCTGGAAGACACCATCAACGGCATTGCCGGCGTGGTCAGTGTGGGTCTGTTCGCACGTCGGCCGGCCGATGTGTTGATACTGGGGACCGAAAGCGGCACACGTGTGCTACCGCAGCAGTGATCCGTCAGGCATTCACGTGCGTATTCCCCGCGGGAATGGACGCAGCTGATCGCAACAGATACTTCGCACCGCCCTGCCGAACCCTCTTGCTCAGCCTCCGCGACGCTCCGCCGCTCGCAACTCTCCGACCAGACCTGGTCCGCGATAGATGAGACCGGTATAGATCTGGATCAGATCGGCCCCCGCCTCGAACATCGCGGCTGCATTCCCTGCGGAGGCGATTCCTCCAACACCCACGATCGCCAGGCGCCCATCCGATGCCGACTTGACCGCCGCGAGCACCCGAAGCGCGATGGGATGCAGGGGCGCACCGCTGAGGCCACCCTGCTCTGCCATCAATCGCTCCGCAATTCCATCCGCGGGACGGGCAACGGTTGAGTTGGTTGCGATGATCCCGTCGATGCCGAGTCGGACCGACAACCGAGTCACCTCTGCAATCGCATCATCGGTCAGGTCGGGAGAAATCTTTGCCAGGAGAGGAACGCGGCGCCCGCGCGCCGCCGCGATGCGATTACCCTCCTCCAGCAAGGCCTCGAGGATTGGCTCCAGGTATTCGACTTCCTGCAGACGACGCAGGTCCGGTGTGTTCGGTGAGGAAACATTGATCGCCACATAGTCGGCGTTCGGCGCCAGGCGTCGATAGCAATGCAGGTAGTCGTCGACCGCCCGCGCGAGTGGCGTGGTGGCGTTCTTGCCTATGTTCACGCCGACGATACCCGGATACCTGCGGCGCGCGAGTCGATCCGCGACGACGTCCGCACCGTCGTTCGGAAAACCCATGCGGTTGATGAGCGCAGCATGTGCAGGCAGGCGAAACAGACGCGGATGATCCTGCCCGGATTGCGGTCGCGGTGTGACCGTACCGACTTCAATGAACCCGAAGCCGAGCGAACCGAGCGCGTCGATGTAACGCGCATTCTTGTCGAAGCCTGCCGCGAGCCCTATGCGATTGGCAAACTGCAGCCCCAACGCTTCGATTGGCTGCCCGGAATCAACCTGCGGTTCGCGCAGCAGGTGCAAGCGGTGCGCCGCATGCAGCGAGGAAAGTGCGAGTGCATGAGCGCGTTCCGGAGGAAGCGTGAAGAGAAGTGGCCGAAGGATGGAATACGACATCGTGAGCCGGAGACTGATCGACCGCACTGAATGTGCATCCATGCTCTGAAGGAATCAGGGTTGACCGCGCCTGGGGCGCGGGGAGGTATTCACCATGACCGCGGCACAGTCGCCGCTCGCAAAGCTCTCGTCGCGATCAAACCTGGAATGGATGCTGAAACAACTCTTTCCTGGCCGCCAACGAAAAAGGGCCCGGATAACCGGGCCCTTCACGTTTGGCTGGGGGACTAGGATTCGAACCTAGGTTGACGGAGTCAGAGTCCGTAGTCCTACCGCTAGACGATCCCCCAGTAGCTGGACGGGACAGCTCGCAGCGATTAACGCTTCGAGAACTGTGTACCGCGGCGAGCCTTGCGGAAACCGACCTTCTTGCGTTCGACTTCGCGAGCATCGCGAGTGACGTAGCCTGCATCGCGCAGCTGCTTGCGCAGGGTGTCATCGTAGTTCATCAGGGCGCGGGTCAGACCGTGGCGAATCGCACCGGCCTGACCGGTCGTGCCGCCGCCCTTCACGGTCACATTGACGTCGAACTTGGTTTCCAGCTGTACGAGTTCCAGCGGCTGACGCACGATCATGCGTGCGGTCTTGCGGCCGAAAAATTCATCCAGCGGACGGTCGTTGACCGTGATGTTGCCCGAGCCCGGACGCAGAAATACGCGTGCGGTCGAGGTCTTGCGACGTCCGGTGCCGTAATTGGTCGAAACTGCCATTTGCGTTTACGCCTTGAAATGCGCGATCAGAGTTCGAGCGCTTTGGGTTGCTGAGCCGAGTGCGGATGTTCGGCGCCTGCAAACACGTGCAGCTTCTTGAACATCTTGCGACCGAGCGGGTTCTTTGGAAGCATGCCCTTCACGGCGAATTCGATCGCGCGCTCCGGGTGCTTCTGGAGCAGCTTCTCCAGACTGGTCGTCTTGAGGCCGCCCATGTAGCCGGTGTGGTGGTGATAGAACTTGTCCGTCAGCTTCTGGCCGGTCACGCGGACCTTGCCGGCATTCAGGACGATGATGTTATCGCCCGTGTCCACGTGGGGCGTGTAGGAAGCCTTGTGCTTGCCGCGCAGACGGAAGGCGAGCTGCGAAGCGAGACGGCCAAGGGTCTTGCCAGCGGCGTCGACGACATACCAATCACGGCGCACCGTAGCCTCGTTGGCGAACACGGTTCTCATTGAATTCTCCGGGAAAATCTTCCGGCCCAGGCCGAAAAGGCCGGCAAGTCTAAAGGACGAGTCCCGGCATTGCAAACCGTTCTGGCAGCTTGAGTTACCGCTCGCCCGCCGCTGCCGCGGGCGGTCCCCCGAAGACTCGCAGTACGACATATATAATAATGTGCTTCATGGCACTCGCTCCCACCCCTTCCCCCGGGCCACACCGGGTGGTTTCCCTGATCGATCGGTTGGTCGAACCGGCCGACCAGGGCCTCAGAACCCTGTTCCGGGTCGGTCAGTCGGCTCGGCCCTACCCCGCCGAAGGCATTGACGAAACCGTCGAGCAGCCGGCCGACCGGCGCGAGGTCGCGGCACTCATGCGCATCAATCATGCCGGGGAGGTCGCAGCTCAGGCGCTTTATCAGGGACAGGCCTTCGTGGCCGGCAATCCCACCACCCGCGAGGCTCTGCTCGAGGCCGGTCGGGAGGAAGCCGATCACCTGGCGTGGTGCTCGCAGAGGATCCGGGAACTCGACAGCCGGACCAGCGTGCTCGACCCGCTGTGGTACGCAGGCTCTTTCGTCATCGGTGTGCTTGCAGGACTGGCTGGCGAGCGCACGAGTCTGGGTTTCGTCGCGGAGACCGAGCGTCAGGTGGTCGAACATCTCAACGGGCACCTCAGGCGATTGCCGCAGGACGACCTGCGCACACGCGCAATCATCAATCAGATGAGTACCGACGAAGAACGTCACGGCAGCAAGGCGATTGAAGCTGGTGGCGCCGAATTGCCCGGCGCCGCTCGTTCGCTGATGAAGCTGACGGCGAAAATCATGACGCGCACGGCGCGCTGGATCTGAAGCGGCGAGTTTCGAATAATCAAACGCTTGCGGTGAGACCGCAGACTGTATTAAAAGTCCCGCAAGACAAATCAATCGCTGTCACAACGCGATTCATCACGCAGGGGTGAATATGGAAGAGGGCGCGAGGCCATTGAGCGACATTCCGGCCATCAACCGGTTTCTGAGCTATTGCCGGATCCGCACGGTGCCGTCGAAGACTGTCGTCATCCACGCAGGCGATCTGCCGGACGTGCTGTACTACATCGTCAGCGGTTCGGTTGAAGTCATGATCGAGGATGAGGAAGGCAACGAGATGGTTCTCGCCTACCTCAACAAGGGACAGTTCTTCGGCGAGATGGGTTTGTTCTACGAACAGCCCACCCGCAGCGCCTGGGTACGCACGCGTCAGCAGTGCGAACTGGCGGAAATGACCTACCCCCGCTTTCGCCAGCTTGCCGCCGAGAGCCCCGGTCTGGTGTTCGAACTCGCCACGCAGCTCGCCACCCGCCTCGATCGCACCAACCGCAAACTCGGCGATCTGGCTTTCGTCGATGTCACGGGTCGCGTTGCTCACGCAATCATGGATCTGTGCAGCGAGCCGGACGCAATGACGCATCCTGAAGGTATGCAGATCAAGGTGAGCCGTCAGGAACTGTCGCGCCTGGTGGGCTGTTCCCGAGAGATGGCTGGCCGCGTTCTGAAAGTCCTTGAGGATCAGGGCCTGCTGCGAGCCACTGGCAAGACCATCGTCGTATTCGGTGCGCGTCCCAAGATGAAGACGAAACCGCCGCTGGCCGCCGCCGCTGCCTCCGCAGGTCGCGGAGCTGCAACGGGCCGTCATGACGACGACGATGATGATGATTTCGACGATGACGACGAGGATTGATTACCTCGCCTGAGAATCATCCTGGGGACTCAGCTCGGGATGCCGTCCACCTCGGCATCCTGCCTCATCCAGCCGCCTTGCCGATTTCCTTCCGCATTGCTGCAATCGTCGCCGCGTAGTCCTCAGCGCCGAAGATTGCCGACCCCGCCACGAACGTATCGGCGCCGGCCGCAGCGATCTGCGCAATATTTTCGATCTTGACGCCACCGTCGATCTCCAGCCGGATCTCGCGACCGCTGGCGCGAATACGTTCGCGCACTGCGCGCAATTTCGGGAGCGCCGACGGAATGAATTGCTGGCCGCCGAAGCCCGGATTCACCGACATGATCAGAATGTGGTCGAGCTTGTCGATCACATGATCGAGCCAGTTGAGCGGCGTGGCCGGGTTGAACACCAGACCAGGTTTGCATCCGTGTTCGCGAATGAGTTCGATTGTGCGATCGACGTGTCTGGTAGCCTCCGGGTGGAACGAGATCCAGTTGGCCCCCGCTGCGGCGAAGTCCGGCACGATGCGATCCACCGGCTTGATCATCAGGTGTACATCGATGGGTGCCGTCACACCATGCCGGCGCAACGCCTCGCACACCATCGGCCCCACGGTCAGATTGGGGACATAGTGGTTATCCATCACGTCGAAATGAATCAGGTCGGCGCCCGCCGCCACCACGGCGTCGACCTCTTCGCCCAGACGCGCGAAGTCCGCAGACAGAATCGAAGGAGCGATCCAGGGCGTTGGCATATCGGGTGACGGGTGACGGGTGACGGGTGATGCTGCTGCCCGGGCTCGTGAGCTGTCAACCAGCCTATTTCATGCCCCGCGCTGCGCTGAGCACTTCGTAGGCCGCACGGATCTGCCGCGTCTTTTCCTCTGCGACCTTCATCATCGATTCCGGTAACCCTTTTGCGTGCAGCTTGTCCGGATGATTCTGGTTCATCAGCCGCCGATATGCCTTCTTGACCTCCGCATCCGTGGACTGTGCGGTGACGCCAAGGACCTCGTACGCCTGCGCGATTCGATCCACCGAGGCGTGTGAATTCTGAGGCTGCCGCGATGCCTGCTGCATCCGCAACAGCGCTTCCATCTGCACGAGCTCATATGCAGATACATCGAGCGCTGAACACACCCTGGCCAGCACACGGCGCGCCAGTGGATGCAACCCCCCGCCCCAGAGTGCGGCCTGCAGCTGTATCTGCACGAACATGCGACACAGGTCCGGTCGATTGCGACACAGTCGATAGAGCTGCTGCAGCGTGACATCCAGCGGGAAATCGGGCGCCTTGCCGGCCGAGAACAGATCGATGGCAAACCGGATTTCGTTCTCGCCCAGGCGCAGCTCGTTCATCATCGCCCGGGCGGCGCGGATCTCTTCTTCCGACACACGGCCGTCCGCCTTGGCGATGTGGCCCATGGTCTGGAATGTCGCTCTGAAAAACGCTTCCTGCACCCCGAGCGAAGACGAGTTGCTGCGCTGGCCCCGCAGGCGTGCTTCCGCCTCCACATCGAACAGGTGGCCGATGAAGATGCCGAACAGGGCACCCAGCGGTCCTGCGGCGATGACGCCGATGACTGCTCCCAATACCTTGCCCTGCCACATCATGCTGCGATCGATCCTCCCCTCACGCTGCTTGAAGCCTGCACATGCCGCTGCGACAATCGCCGGGCTCCATGTTAGCAGTGGCTGCCCGACCGCGAATCCTCACAGCTGCCGAATAGACCAGCAGATGCCACAACCTTCCGCCTCTCCACCGTTGCTGCAGTCGAATGTGGCAGGGCTCAAGCGCATTCATCAGGGCAAGGTGCGGGATATCTATGAGGTCGATGCTGACCACATGCTCATCGTCACCACCGATCGTCTCAGTGCGTTCGATGTGGTGCTGCCGGATCCCATTCCCGGCAAGGGCAGCGTACTCACGCGCATTTCGCGCTTCTGGTTCGATCGCACCAGTCACATCATTCCCAATCACCTGACGGACTATCCGCTGGAACGCGCTGTTCCCGATGCCGCGCAACGCGCACTGATTGCCGATCGCAGCATGGTGGTCAGAAAGCTCAGGGCACTGCCCATCGAAGCGGTAGTGCGCGGTTATCTCATCGGCTCGGGCTGGCGCGACTACCAGCAGACCGGCATCGTTTGCGGCATCCAGTTGCCGCACGGGCTGCGTCAGGCCGATCGCCTGCCGCAGGCATTGTTCACGCCCTCGAGCAAAGCCCCGCTCGGCCAGCACGATGAGAACATCAGCTACGACAAGGTCGTCGCCACCGTGGGCGCGGGACTTGCGGAACAGATCCGCGTCAGCGCGCTGGCACTGTATGAATTCGCGGCGGCGCACGCGCTCGCCCGAGGCATCATCATCGCCGATACCAAATTCGAATTCGGCGTCGACGCCGCCGGCCATCTCACGCTCATCGACGAAGCACTGACGCCCGACTCGTCGCGATTCTGGCCCGTCGATACGTACGCGCCCGGTTCGAGTCCGCCGAGTTTCGACAAGCAGTTCGTGCGTGACTATCTGGAAACGCTCGACTGGAACAAACGCGCACCCGGCCCCCATCTGCCGCCGGAGATCGTGGCCAGAACCAGTGAAAAATATGCCGAGGCATTACGCCGGCTGACCGCCTGACATCCGCAGTCCGGCAGGAGCCGGGTGCGGATGAGTGCGGCATATCTTCGAGTCGTCGCTTCGAGGGATGGACGTGATCGAACCACCGACTGCCGCATCACCAGCGAAGACACCTCATCCAGCCGGCGATGCGCCCAGCCGACTACGCCATATGCCGCGTACGGTAGCCCTGACCTACCTGACGGTTGGCGCTCTGTGGATCTTCTTCACCGATCGGCTGCTGGTGTGGCTGCATTTCAGTACGCCGCACATTCTCGCCATCCAGACGTTCAAGGGCTGGCTGTTCGTCATCGGTTCGGCAGTGCTGGTGTTCGTGCTGCTCAAGCGCTACGAGCGGGCGCATCAACACGCGACGCGGGCACTGATCGACTCGCAGAACGAGGTGACGCGCATCAACGCCGAACTCGAACAGCGCGTCACTGCACGCACGCTGCAGCTCGAATCGGCAAATCGGGAACTCGAAGCATTCGCCTACGCGGTCTCGCACGATCTGCGTGCCCCGCTGCGCAGCATGTCGGGATTCAGTCAGATCCTGCAGGAGACGGCGCATGAGAACCTCGATGATCGTTCGCGCGACTATCTGCGGCGCATCTGCGATGCCAGCTTGCGCATGTCCGCGCTGATCGACGATCTGCTCAGCCTTTCGCGCATCAGCCGCAGCGAGATGGTGCCGCGCACGGCCAGTCTCGATCAGATCGCGAAGGAGGCGGCAGCGACGATTCAGGATCGCTATCCGGGGCGCAGCGTGGTACTGGAGATCGAACCCGACATGACGGTCTGCGGCGATACGCGCCTGCTCCGGCTCGCCATGGAGAACCTGCTCGACAACGCATGGAAGTACACGGCGCATACGCAATCGCCGCAGGTGAAGGTCGGCTCCCAACCGTCAGCCGAGGGGACCGTGTATTTCGTGCAGGACAACGGGGTCGGCTTCGACATGGCATATGCATCCAAGCTGTTCGGCCCGTTTCAGCGCCTGCATGCGGAATCGCAGTTTCCGGGTACGGGCATCGGCCTGGTGACCGTCCAGCGCATCGTCGCACGCCACGGTGGCCGCATCTGGGCGCACGCCGAACTGAATCAGGGCGCTACCTTCTACTTCACACTCGGGGCGCAGTAACGACGAGAGACGCCGGCAGCAATGAGCGATCCTTGCCCTGTCCCTGAAGCGCGTGTCAGGCTCCCGACGACATGATCGACACACTTCTCACGCGCATTGAACAGTGGCTGTTCGAACAGCCGGACTCGGTGATCGGCAAGCCGATCTGGAAACTTGCGCGCATCCTGCGTTACCCGTACGCACTGATCCGCGATGTCACCCGTGGCGATCTCACCTTGCGTGCGATGAGCCTCGTGTACACCACATTGCTCTCCATTGTGCCCCTGATCGCCCTTTCGTTCTCGGTGCTCAAGGGTCTTGGCTTTCATCGCGAACTCGAACCGGTGCTCTATACCTTTCTGGAGCCGCTGGGCGAGAAGGCGTACGACATCACCGCCAAGGTCATGGAATTCGTCGACAACGTCCGCGGAGGAGTCCTCGGATCGATCGGTCTGGTCTTCCTGATCTACAACGTCATTTCGATGATTCAGAAGGTCGAGGAGAGTTTCAATTTCGTGTGGCGCGTGGATCAGCCGCGCAGCTTCGGACGACGTTTCAGCGAGTACCTGAGCATGATGGTCATCGGACCGGCCATCCTGGTGGCCGCGGTCGGTGTGCTCGGTTCAATGACCAGCAGCTGGGTCATGCGCACGCTGATGGAGTACGAACCTTTCGGAACGCTGATCCAGATGACCGGCCGGCTGACGCCCTACCTGCTCGTGGTGAGTGTATTCACGTTCCTGTACGGGTTCGTGCCGAATACGCATGTGCGCTTCCGTGCTGCGTTCGTGGGCGGTGCGCTTGCCGGCCTGGCATGGGTCACCATGGGCGTGATCCTCGCCTCGTTCGTAAAGACGTCGGGCGGCACCATGGTGATTTACGCCGGCTTCGCGGTGGTCATCGTCGGGCTGATCTGGCTCTACATCTCGTGGCTGGTGCTGTTGCTCGGCGCACAGCTCGCCTTCTATGTGCAGAACCCGCATTACCTTCGACCCGGACGTGGCGAGATCCGCCTGAATGCCAGCCTGCGTGAACGCGTGGCGCTGTCGATCATGTACCTGATCGTGCATGACTACGGCTCATCGAAACCGCGCTGGAGCACCAACAGCCTGGCCGAACATCTGGCACTGCCGGGCGCGGCGCTGGGCCCCATTGTGAGTGCTCTGGAGAATCGTGGCCTGCTGGTGATCGCCGAAGACGATACCTGGCTGCCTGCGCGCGATCCGGCTGCGATCACGCTCGCGGATGTGCTGGATGCCGTTCGTCACGAAATCGCCGGCCCCAAACTCACGCGAATACGCGATGTCGCTGCGGCCGTACATGCGGCGCGTGAGGCTGAAGCTGCGATGACGAACAGTCTGAGCGGCCGGACGCTGAGGGATCTGGTCGCGGATGGCGAGAACGCCGCCAAGTAACGGTTCTCACCAGACTGCCCGCTTCAAGCTCCCGCAATCGTCATGCGGTCGATCAGGATCGATCCGGTGCGCACGCCCCCCCGCGCGTCGACGTCGTTGCCCACTGCAACGATCTGCCGATACATGTCCTTCAGATTCCCGGCGATCGTGAATTCGTGCACCGGATAGGCGATGGCCCCGTTTTCGACCCAGAAACCTGCAGCACCTCGCGAATAGTCGCCGGTCACGCCGTTGACACCCTGCCCCATCAACTCCGTGACGATGAGGCCGCGCCCCATATTCCCGACCAGCGTATCGAAGCTGTCCTGGCCCGAGCCGACGATCAGATTGTGCACGCCGCCGGCATTACCAGTTGTCCTGAGACCGAGGCGCCGCGCCGAATATGTGCTGAGTATGTAACCGCCGAGCACGCCGCCGGCCACAAGTTCGCGATCCTGCGTGGCACACCCCTCGCTGTCGAATGGCGCACTGCCCAACGCCCGGGGAATGTGCGGACGTTCCGAGAGAGTGAACCAGTCCGGAAAAACCTGCTGCCCGGCCGCGTCGAGCAGAAATGAGGCGCGGCGATACTGGCTGCCGCCGCGAATGGCACCGAGAAAGTGTCCGATCAGCCCGCGCGCCAGCTCCGGCACATACAGCACAGGTGCCGTGGTCGTCTGCGGCTTGCGTGCGTTGAGACGCCGCAGTGCACGTTGCGCCGCTGTGCGCCCGATGTGTTCCGCACTTTCCAGTTCGCGCCAGTCGCGTACCGAGCTGTACCAGTAGTCGCGCTGCATTTCCGAGCTTTCCTGTGCGACGACGACACAGCTCAGGCTGTGAATCGTGCTGGCGTAGCCGCCAAGAAATCCGAGCGAGTTGCCGAACACGCGCAGCCCGCGATGACTCGACAGCGTCGCCCCTTCCGAATTGCCGATGCGTTTGTCGACGGCAAGCGCCGCGGCCTCGCAGGCAACCGCGGTATCGCGCGCCTGATCGGGCTGGATATCCCAGGGATGATTCAGATCCAGGTCCGGAATATCGCGCGCCAGCGTGTCCGGGTCGGGCAAGCCCGCGTACGGATCCTCGGCCGTAAACCCCGCGATGGTGAATGCCTTGCCCACCGTCTCGCGGATTGCCGCGTGACTCAAGTCCGCAGTGCTTGCCGATCCTTTGCGGTTGCCGCGATACACGGTGACACCCATACCGCGATCGCGCTGGTACTCCAGCGTTTCCACTTCGCCCAGCCGCGCGGTGACTGACAGCCCGGTGTCGACGCTCACCGCTGCTTCACTGGCAGTCGCACCCAGCCTGGTCGCCTCTTCGAGAGCCAGCGACAACAGGGATTCGAGATCGCCGCGGGTGAGCGACTGTGCCGCAACTGATGCGGACTGAGACAGAGTGTTCGATGCAGTCATATGAAGATCTTAGCAGGGTGGGTCTGCGCGCCCATCGCGGCTTTTTCACGCGGACGGCCGGCGTGTAAAGTGGGGGCACGCCCAATCAGCTACAAGTCAGTCCGCCCCATCCGCACCATGACCGATCAGGAAGAACCGCCCAGCAAAAGCGCGCGCAAGCGCGAGAGCGACGATCTGCAATCGCTGGGCGAAGCATTGATCGAACTGCCACAGAGCGAACTGGACGCCCTGCCCCTGCCCGATGTTCTGCGAGACGCTGTCATGCTGGCGCGCCGCATCACGGCGCATGGCGGGCTCTACAGGCAGCGGCAATACATCGGCAAGCTCATGCGCAAGATCGATGCGCAGCCGATTCGTGAGGCGCTCCAGGCACGACGCGATCGCGAGCGGATCGCAACCCTGCGCTTCAGACGGCTGGAACAGTGGCGCGATCGCATCGTGCGCGAAGGGCCTCCGGCCGTGTCGCAGCTCGCCCAGGAATGCGACCTGGATGCAGCCACGCAGAGCGACCTTGCCGCACTGGCGGAGCGCGCAGCACATGAAAGCCGCGAGCGACTGCCTCCAGCCGCTGCGCGCGAACTCTTCCGCCGGCTGCGCGACGCATTGCCCTAGCAGGTCGTTGCGAAAGGCGCGACTTTCGCGGCGCTCCGGAAACGATTTCGCCCGGCCATTCGTGGCCATGAACTACCGGAGGCTCCTCGTCCGCCCGGAAAACGCCGCCGCCCTGCTACAATTCCCGCATGAAACCACTGGTCGGCATCATCATGGGGTCCACCTCGGACTGGGAGACCCTTCAGCCTGCGGCAGACACGCTGCGGAAACTCGGCGTGAGCTTCGAGACACGCGTGGTGTCCGCCCATCGCACGCCGGACCTGCTGTTCGAATATGCCTCGACGGCCCGTGGCCGCGGCATCGAAGTGATCATTGCCGGTGCCGGCGGTGCGGCGCATCTGCCGGGCATGACCTCCTCCAAGACCACACTGCCCGTGCTCGGCGTGCCGGTTCAGTCGAAAGCCCTGAATGGCATGGACTCGCTGCTGTCCATCGTGCAGATGCCTGCCGGCATTCCGGTTGGCACGCTCGCCATCGGTCAGGCGGGAGCGACCAATGCGGCATTGCTGGCTGCCGCCATCCTTTCCAACAAATACCCGGACGTGCAGCAGGCGCTGGAAAAATTCCGCAGCGATCAGACCGCCAAGGTGCTCTCGCACCCCGACCCGGCAGTCAGCCCCCGGTCATGAGAATCGGCATCATCGGCGCCGGCCAGTTGGGAAGAATGCTGGCTCTGGCGGGCTATCCGCTGGGTCTGCGCTTCGTGTTTCTCGATCAGAGTGCGGACGCGCCGGGTGCGCAGGTCGGTCGCATCGTCTCGGGAGCATTCGACGATGCCGCAGCGCTCTCAGCCCTCGCAGACGAAGTCGACGTCATGACCTTCGATGTCGAAAACGTACCCGTCGCAGCAGTGCGCGAAATTGCGCGACGTCGGCCCTTTCTGCCACCGGTCGATGCACTCGGCGCATCGCAGGATCGGCTGGACGAAAAGACGCTGTTTCGCGCCCTGAAAATCCCCACACCTGCGTTTGCGGCCGTGGACTCGCTCGAGGACCTGCGGGCCGCTGTTCGCGACATCGGCATTCCGGGAGTTCTGAAAACCCGACGGCTTGGCTACGACGGGCGCGGCCAGTTTTATCTGCGCAGCGAGGCGGACATCGAGACCGCCTGGACGACGCTCGGCACCGTGCCGTTGATCTACGAAGGCTTCGTCAATTTCACTCGCGAGGTGTCCATCATCGGCGTGCGCAGCACGACCGGTGAAACACGTTGCTACCCGTTGTCCGCGAATACGCATTCCGCAGGCATCCTGCGTTTCTCCACGGCGCCGTACATCAATGCAGGGTTGCAGAAGCAGGCGGAGACGTATCTCAAGCGGATCCTGAAGCACTTCGATTACGCAGGCGTGCTGACCATCGAGTTCTTCGTGCAGCGCGGCCGGTTGATTGCCAACGAAATGGCGCCGCGCGTTCACAACTCCGGCCACTGGACCATCGAAGGCGCACAGACCAGCCAGTTCGAGAACCACGTGCGCGCCATCCTCGGTCTGCCGCTCGGCAGCACCCGCCCGCTCGGACATTCGGCGATGTTGAATTTCATCGGCACGCTGCCACCGCTGGCGAACATTCTGCGCGTGCCGGGCGTTCACTTTCACAGCTACGGCAAGGAGCCGCGGCCCAACCGCAAGCTGGGTCATTGCACCGTCACGGCAGCCTCTGCGGCCGCACGGGACAAGGCGCTGAAGGCCCTGTTGAAGCTCAAGGCGGACTGAATTGCCACGCACGGGGCGGTCCCGGTGACGGAGTTCGAAGTTTGTCCGTGAACCCGGGGTGGGTTTTTGTGTCCCATCGGGGTTGCCCTTACACTGTCGCCCGCGCCGGGTGCGGCGTTTGCGCAGTGTCCGGCGGTCGATTCGTGGACCGGCCGCCGCCCAGATCTCCAGGAACGCATGTATCTAGAACTGTTCAAACTGCATGAACTGCCCTTCCGGCTGACGCCGGATCCCGCATTTCTGTATCTGTCCAAGCACCATGCGCGCGCCAAGGCGTACATGGAATCGACGATATGGTTCACCGACGGTTTCGTCGTCATCACGGGTGAAATCGGCGCCGGCAAGACCACGCTTATCGAGACTTTCCTCAAGGAACTCGAGAAAGACGTGGTGGTGGCGCAGATCAACCAGACGCAGGTCACCGCGATCGAATTTTTGCAGAGCGTCCTGGTGCAGTTCGGCTTCCAGCCTTTCAAGATGAAAAAGGCGGAGCTGCTGTCGACCCTCAATGAATTCCTGGTGGAACAGTACGCGAACGGCCGCCGCGTCCTGCTCATTGTCGATGAAGCGCAGAACCTCTCGAACAAGGTGCTCGAGGAAGTGCGCCTGCTGTCAGGGATCGAGACCACCAAGGAAAAGGTGTTGCGTATCATCCTGGCCGGTCAGCCTGAGTTGAACGACAAGCTCAATTCACCCGGCCTGGTTCAGCTCGCTCAGCGTATCCGGCTGCGTTTTCATCTCACGCCCCTGTCGAAGAACGACACCGCCGCGTACATCCAGCATCGTCTGGAAGTGGCCGGATCGCAGGGCCGCGAGATTTTCGAGCCCGACACGTATCCGATGATTTACCGCTACACCGGCGGCATCCCACGACTGATCAACACACTCTGCGATACCTCCATGATGGCGGCCTTTGCACAGGATCGTGACGTCGTGAAGGTCGACGACGTCAAGGCTGCCGTCGATGAAATGCAGTGGGTGGAATACGCCGAGCGCTCAGTGAAACTGCAGGCCATCGGCAGCTATCACAATGGCGGTCATCACCATCATGCGGGCGCAAATGGCGGGGACGTGTCGGGCGAGCGGCGTGTCGTGCTGGGTCGCATCATGGTCGGATTCAACGGCGCCACGATCGCCGAGCGTGATCTGACGGTGGGACGCTTCATCATCGGTCGTACGACGGACAACGATCTGCAGATCGACAGCAAATTCATCAGCCGTCATCACGCCCAGATCATCACGACGCCGCAGACCTGCGTGCTCGAGGACTTGAACAGCACCAACGGCATCCATGTGCGTGCCAAACGCG
>DASTRD010000107.1:0-14469 GCA_035761425.1 Povalibacter sp. | reverse complement strand
TGATCACCGACTCGTAGATCTGCCCGGTGGTGAAGTTGTTCCAGCGGCGCATCTTCGAGCTCTGGAAGCGCTCATAGTGGCCGAGGTCCAGGTCGGTTTCGGTGCCGTCAGTAGTGACAAACACTTCACCGTGCTGAAACGGGCTCATGGTGCCGGGATCGACGTTGATGTACGGATCCAGCTTCACCATGCTCACTTTGAGGCCGCGCGCCTCGAGAATGGCGCCAAGAGATGCTGCCGCGATGCCCTTTCCCAACGAGGAAACGACACCGCCAGTCACACAGATAAAACGAGTCATCGGGGCACCGTCGATGATGGAGAGAAGGACAGAAAAGGCGATGTGCGATCCGCAAATCACCTTGCTCACGACGGGAGCGCAGTCTATCGGAATCGCAGGGTCGTTGAAAGAAGCAAAGTGATGAAGCGGACGTGTCAGACGCGTTTGCGTCGATTCATCGGATCTGCGGTCGTCCGTCCCAGAGGATATCAATGCCCTCCTCGCCGGGCCTCGCGGCAAATTCGTCCGCCACCCACAGATCACCTACCGCCGCAAGCGCGCCTTCGATTCGAATCATCGGCAGACGAGCGCGCCACCAGGGGAGAATGCCGGCTTCCTGAAACAGATTTTTCAGGCTGCGGCGATGCACATGCCCAACTGGCCGCAGGAAATCGCCCCTGCGGCGAAACTCAACGTCGAAATGCGGTGGAAGATCTGCGAGTCGCAGTCCGCGACCGGTGGTGCGCTCAGCACGCAGTGAACCCATTTCCCCGGCCAGTACCAGCGGCTGCTGCCAGTCCCAGCGCATCGCTTCCGCACTGAATTCGAGCATTGCCGGCATCACGTACAGCAGACCGCGATAACGCCGTACTTCGAAGCCGTCCCATTCGATCGTGGGTTGCCGATCGTCCTGCGCCGAGAGCATGTCGTGCTCCAGCGCCGCGAGCTTGCGGGTCGATGGCAGCCGCACCCCGCGAGAGCGCAACCAGTACCGCAGGAGATTGCGACGCCGCTGCGGCTCCAGTCTCGCCAGCGCGTCGACGCGCAGGCACGGGCCGAGACACGCACCAGTCAGATCGAGGCCTGCGAGATCGTCGAGCAGCGCGGCACCTTCGGCGATGTGCGCCGCGGTGCGCACCGCGGTATCCGGGATCGACGGCCAGCGCCGCCGCAGTGCCGGAATGACTTCGTGGCGCAAAAAATTGCGGCTGAAGCAGCATTGCTCATTGGACGGATCCGCGATCCAGCTCAGCCCGCAATCGTGTGCCCACGCTGCGATGGTTTCACGCGAATACTCGAGCAGAGGACGCAGATGCCAGCCTGCGCCGAAAGGCTTGCAGGCCGGCATGCCCGCCAGGCCATTCAGGCCCGAGCCCCGTGTCAATGCGAGCAGTACAGTTTCGAGCTGATCGTCGGCATGGTGCGCGGTCAGCAGCGCCTCGCCGGGTCGCAGCAATTGGGCGAATGCGGCATGGCGGGCGCGACGTGCTGCTGCTTCGAGCCCATCGCCGGGCTCTTGTGGCACGTCCACGCGACGCGACGTGAATGCAATTCCCAGGTGTTCAGCAGTTGTGGCGCAGTGCGCTTCCCACTGGTCCGCTGCGGGTTGCAACTGGTGGTTGATGTGAACGGCCCGCAACGAGGCCCGCGGCCATGCGACGGCCATTGCGTGCAGCAACACCGTTGAATCGAGTCCACCGCTGAATGCGATGCACAGATCGCCGCTGGCCGGGAGCGGCAGCAACCGCCTGACGGCAGCAGCCAACGAAGCAGGCGCCAGAGGCATAACGTCGAGCGGCCAGGTGGCGCGTTCGCATGGTGACGTTGAAGGTGCCGATGTCCGGTGACGCCACCATGTCACTGCGTTACCCGGTCGCTTCACCCCTCATTGAAGACACCGTACGCACGCAGCTTCTTGTCGCGCTGCGCGAGCAGTTCATCGACAGGCAGTGCTTCGAGTTCCTTCAGGTGACGCAGAAGCGCTTCCTTCAGCGTATCGGCCATGAGTTGCGGGTCGCGATGCGCGCCGCCCAGAGGCTCCTTCACCACTTCATCGACCACGCCGAGTCGGGCGATGCGCTCGGCGCCGATACCCATGGCTTCTGCAGCCAGGTCCTTCTTGTCGGCGCTGCGCCAGAGAATGCCGGCGCAGCCTTCGGGAGAAATGACCGAATACACGCTGTACTGAAGCATCATCAGGCGATCGCACACGCCGATCGCAAGAGCGCCGCCTGAACCGCCCTCACCGATCACCACGCTGATGATCGGTACGCGCAGCGATGACATGACGAACAGATTGCGCGCAATCGCTTCGCTCTGACCGCGCTCTTCCGCTCCGACGCCGGGATACGCACCCATGGTGTCGATCAACGTGATCAAAGGCATCTGGAAACGCTCGGCCATCTGCATCAGGCGCAGCGCCTTGCGATAACCCTCCGGCTTGGGCATGCCGTGATTGCGGCGCACGCGCTCCTTGGTATCACGTCCTTTCTGGTGACCGATGACCATTACTGGCCGGCCGTCGAGCCGCGCCGGCCCGCCGACGATGGCGTGATCGTCGGCATACATCCGGTCGCCATGCAGTTCCTGGAAATCGGTCAGCATCGCGCCGATGTAGTCGAGCGTGTACGGACGTTGCGGATGGCGCGCGAGTTGCGCGATCTGCCACTGGGTCAGACTGGAAAAGATGCTGGTGGTGAGCGTGCGGCTCTTGGCACGCAGGCGGGCAATCTCTTCGCCGATATTCACTTCGGCGTCATTGGACACGAACTTCAGCTCGTCGATCTTGGCCTCAAGTTCGGCGATCGGCTGCTCGAAATCCAGAAAATTCATTGCCATATGGCGTCAGATCCTCGCAAAAAGCAGCGCGGAACATAGCGGGAGATAGCTCCGCTGGCAACGGAAAAGGACGCGCCGCGAGCCGTTGTATGGGGATGACTTGACCCGTTTCACGGGCTGGGGCCGTTCATACCGCCAGATTGCCTGCCGGAGACCTCCAATGCATAGCATGCTTGCCGCACTCGCGGCGACGCTCCCCCTGCTTGTCTACAGCGCTTGCGCCCCCGCCGGCGCACTTGCCGAGGTTGAGATCATCGACATCAACCACGGTCGGGCCCTGCCCATCCACGAATATGCCGGACGGTCGTATGTGGCTGGCGAGCCGGGGCATCGCTACGAAATCCGCATCCGTAACAGGACTGCCGACAGGATGCTTGCCGTTACCAGCCTCGATGGGGTCAACGTGGTCACCGGCGAGACCGCGGCGGTCGATCAACCCGGATATGTGCTGGATCGCTTCTCCTGCGTCGAGATCGACGGCTGGCGCAAGAGTCTGGACGGCGTCTCCCGCTTCTATTTCACGACCCTTCCCGACTCGTATGCGGCTCGCACCGGCAGGCCTGATGAAGTCGGCGCCATCGGCATAGCAGTGTTCCGCGAACGCCAGCGACCGCGTCGCCTTTGCTGCGATCGGATCGATGCGCCCAGAGCGTCAGCCGACAGTTCGAATGAGCAGGCTTCCAGCGTTCCACTCCCGGAATCGAAGCTCGGGACCGGACACGGCGAATATCAGTCGTCCGCAGCTCAGTATGTCGACTTCCGGCGCGCGAGCGCCGCCGCGGATGAAACGATCGTGATTTACTACGATTCGCGGCGGAATCTGCTGGCACAGGGCATCGTTGTGCCGCACCCGCGACGTTCACCGCGATTGCCGAATCCTTTTCCGGCAAGCTTCGTACCCGATCCGCCGCCGCGCAGGCTATGACTCGCTGTCCGGCGTGCCTGCGCTGCGTGCCAGGTCCTGCTGATGGATTTTCTCCACGTTGAACTTCATGGCGCGCTCACGCATGGTCCGCAGCACGTCCGACAGCGGCGGCGGTTCATCGCGGATCCAGCGCAGCGGATTGATGCGAGCGACCACAAATGCGCGCAGATACGGGCTGACGAGGCCGCGTTCCTTGAGTTTGTCCACGACCTGCGTGATCAGTGCGTCCAGCTCGAACAGTTTTTCCGCGTGGCGCTCATGCAGCCCGATGGCTTTGCGCAGCGGTTCGGATGAAAACTCCATCAACCGGCGCAGGATCGGGTGATAGGCACCGCCGGCGAAGTTGCCGCGCTTTTCGTAGCAAAGGCCCAGCGTGACCAACGCCGGATCTTCCAGGTAGAAGGCGAAGTCCTTCTCCGCCCGACTGGCGTCCTCCTCGATCAGGCCCTTGTAGATGCGGATGACCTCCAGCGCCCGCTCACGCAGGTTGTGAGCCTTCTCGGTATTCAGCGCCAGAATCTGCCAGGCGATTTCCCGCTTCGGCACGACCAGCGCGATGACCGATTTGGCGCCGAGACGGCGCAGCGCTTCCAGCCGGTGCCTGCCATTGGGTGTCCAGAATCCCGAGTCGGGCGCTGTTATCGCAATGACCGGATCGAGGAACATGCCGGTACGATCGATGACTTCGGACAACTTCTTGTAATGAGCGTCCGACAGGTCGCGCTGAAATGGAGTCGGCTCGACCGCGTCGATCGGCAACGCAGCCAGCAGCAACGGCTGACGACCGAGGGGATCGTAGTAGCTGCCGATCACCAGACCGCCCTCGTCCGTCACGCGGCGCGCCACCTCAGCGGCCCCAGCCGGCAATTCATCCATCCGGCAATCGGTGGGCTGGATTCCGCGCGTGCGCGGTGCCGCCTTCTTCGGCGTCTTGCGGCGCGCTGGCGCCCGCTTCTTCGTGCTTTTGCCCGTGGCCATCATGACCTCACTGTTGCGCCTGCCTGGGTTCAATCATCGCAAGGCGGGCAGATCAATGCGACTGACGCATGGATCATGGGGGTCAGCCACGATTGCAGCCCGGGTCACGACGGTCCGACAGTGGAACCTCGCAGCTCACCGAACGTTCCAGCAACGATCACGGCATCGAGGATTCCATCATGAGAAACGGCAGCGCTCTGCGCTCTCCCCTGAAAGATCTGCGCAACGACCTGAAGGTCGTCGCTCGAGATACGGAAGCCCTGCTCAAGGCAACGGCTGAAGTGACCAGCGAACGCGTTCAGGAAGCCCGCGCGCGCACCGAGAAGTCTTTGCGCGAAGTGCTCGACAACGTTTACGACAGGAAAGTGCAGCGTCGCGTCAGACGCATGGCCCGAACGACGGACACTTATGTCCGCGATCACTCCTGGAGTCTGATCGGCGCAGTCGCAGGCATCGCATTGCTGGTCGGCCTGCTCGCACGTCGGGATTGATTCGACGGCACGCCATGGATGCTCGCTGACCCGCCTCAGTCGAGATTCAGCAGATTGGCCGGCGAATATTGATCGGTGAGGATGCGCGCCTTCGCATTCCAGTCTGCCCGCGTCGAGAACAAGGGCAGCATGTCCGCAGCGTCAACGCCGAATCGCTCCAGCACCTGCGCATGCACCGCACTGTTGGCGCGAACGACGCTGAGTGCCGGCAACGGACCAGCGGTTGCGAGGATGACCCGATTCTCGCGTTTCAGGTTGAAGAACGTGCCGAACACCGACGCGTACGTCGTGGACTCGTGGTCGTAGAGGCGGCTCGAGGAAAAAGTATTCGCCGCGACAATTCCGCCGGGCGCCAGCAGCGTGCGCACTTCGTTGAGGAATTCCCGGGTCAGCAGATGCTCCGGGATATATTCGTGATCGAAGGCGTCGAGCATGATCAGGTCGTAACGCCGCTGCTCGCGCATGGCACGTTTGACGAAAACGCGGCCATCCATCTCGGCGACCCTCACGCGTTCATCGGGATGAAAATCGAAATACGCCTGCGCCACGCGGGTCACGGCGGGATCGATTTCGACCACGTCGATGCTCGCCTGCGGCAACACCTGCGACAGGGCCGTGGGCAACGTTCCGCCGCCAAGCCCGACGATGAGGATGCTGCGCGGTTGCGGCTGAAGATAGAGCGCTCCCATCATCATGCGCGTGTACGTGAGCGCAAACCTTTCGGGATGTTTCAGGTCGATACACGACTGCCGCCCGATACGACAGTTGCGCGTGAAGCACATGCATCGCTGACCGTTACCTTCGTAGACCAGCACCTCGCGATACAGCGAACGTTCCGAATGCAGCAGGCGCAGTGCCTGCGCCTGCACGGCCGGCGTGACCATGAGCAGCGCCAGTATCGCGGCGAAAGCCCTCATGAGGTGCGACCTCGCATCGATAACGCCGCAGCACCGGTGATTCCCGAAACGGCAAACAGAGACCACAGGATCTGGTTCACTTCGAGAACGAGCACCAGATAGAAGGACGTCAACAGCGTGCCGGCTGCACTGCCGAACGTTGATACGAAGTACAGCTGCCCTGCATGCCTTCCGGAAGTGCGCTGATCCGTGACCAGCAAACGCACGGCATACGGCGAGATCATCCCGGAAAAACAGGTCGGCACGAAGAAGAGCGCAGTCGCTGCCAGCAGCGAGCCGGCGCGCGGGTCCGTGAACCGGATTGAAATCGCCTCGAGGACATCCTCGCCGAAGATCAGTATCGGCACTGCCGTGCCTGCAGCGATCAGCAGCAAGCCCCCCAGACGCGCGGTGCTGGGTGCGTGCATCGACCAGCGCCCGCCGGCCAGATACCCCAGCGACAGGGCCAGCATGAACACCGTGATGATCGCGCCCCAGACATAGATGCTGCTGCCGAATGTCGGCGCCATGAGCCGGCCGCCGAGCAATTCGATCGCCATGACGAAGAAGCCCGACCAGCCGGCAATCACATAGCACAGAACGGTTCGCACGCGTCGATGAACCCCGGATCGAAAGTGCTGCGGCGGCAGCGGCGAATGGAGCGGTGCAGCTTAGAGAGTGGCTTGCGCTGCCGCAATAATGCCCGCTTGCGCAGCGCCAGTGACGGGTTCAGAGTAACCGCGTGAACTCGCAGGAACTCGCCGACATGCATGATTCACTGGCCGTCGTGCACGACACGATTGCCAGTCTCACCCTGCCCGGCTGCGATCGCGATGACATGCTCGAGCTCATGGATCGCATGGGCGCCGAACTGAAGGCGAAACATCCGAACGCGCAGACGCTCGGCACCTATCTCAACTCAGTCGCCCGCAGTCTGCGCAATCAGCCCGAGGCCCGCGAGATCTGCCTGCGTATTCAGGACGTACTGGAACGCAACGGTCTGCCCAGCACCTGGCAATCCGGGCTGTGAATCGGGCGAGCTGATTCGCAGAGAATCCCGGCGATCTGCCGGCGTCGTCCGCTCGGTCAGGGCCCGGCGCTCAGCGCCTGACCATCCGCCGCAACAATCTGAATGTCATCCTGCACGGTGCCGCGCGCTCGCGGTACATCGCCGCGCGTCCAGAATGGACTGATGAACTCGCGACTCTCGCCCGGTGCGAGCGCCAGTTCGACCCATTGTCTGCTCTGCCACAACGGATCGCAGCCGGTGGGGTCAAGGGCTCCCTGATGACAGTCCCGGCGCGCGATCAGCGCAGTGAAGGAACGAAGCTTGAGATCCGTCGACGTATTGGTCATGCGTCCGCGAAGTTCATACGGCGCGCCGTTGCCGGCGACACGCAACGATTCGGCCTTCAGGTTTTCGAGCGGAAATGCTCCCAGCGCGGTGATGGGCGATGCCGGATGGCCGCGTTGCGTGTCGGGATCGCCGGTGCGCACGCGCTGCACCACGCCCCAGATCAGCATCAGACCGAGCAACACGCAACCGACGATACCGATCGGCCGCAGGCGCGGCACGGTCAAGGCGACGACGATGAAAATGGCAGCGAGTAACCAGTACACCAGTTCGTTTCCACCACAAGGGCCAGGTCAATTCGAGACGTCAGCAAATGCCGGACGCGCACATTACAACATCCCGGGCGCGGTATCCTGATCGGCTGCGGAACAGCGCACCGGCGCAGACGTTGCTCTGGTCGTGCAACATTCCACGGAGATATGACCATGGCCAGCCGCAATCCTCCCAAATCCCCCGCGAACGAAGGCGAAGGCAACAAGACGGCCGATCGTCACTATCGCGAGGCGACCGAAGCATTCGTCAATTCAGAGCGCGGCAAGCGCGAAATCCGTCATGCGGGTGATGTCGACGCTCAGGAAGAGAGCGATATCGAGCGCGCCGAAGAGGAAGCAAAGGCGCGGGCTCGTGAGCATGACCCCGAAGAGACCGGGGACAACACACAGCACCGCTGAATATTCATTGCTCAGCAACAGCGAACAAGGGCGGCCATGGGCCGCCCTCTTTACGTACCCGACACCCTTAAGTCACCATCGCCGCTTCCTCGTCGATGTAGCGGCAAAATTTGAATACGGCAGAACACGCTGCACCGTCCGCACGTACTCCTCTTGCCTCGGTCGTCGGCGGCTCCATCGGCAACCTGGTGGAATGGTACGACTGGTACGCATATTCGGCCTTCGCGATCTACTTCGCGCACGCCTTTTTTCCCGAAGGCAACGACACGGTCCGTCTGATGAACGTGGCGGCCGTGTTCGCCATCGGCTTTCTTGTGCGACCTGTCGGCGGCTGGCTGCTGGGGCGGTATGCGGATCGCAAGGGTCGCAAGGCTGCTCTGATGCTCTCCGTCCTGCTGATGTGCACTGGCTCGCTCGTCATCGCACTCACGCCGACTTATGAAAGCATTGGCCTGTTCGCGCCAATCCTGCTGGTGTGCGCGCGCGTCCTGCAGGGCTTCAGCGTAGGCGGCGAGTACGGTACCAGTGCCACGTATATCAGCGAGATCGCCGCTCCGGCGCATCGCGGTTTCTATTCGGGCATTCTGTATGTGACCCTGGTACTCGGCCAGTTGCTGGCGCTCGCCGTCCTGTTGCTGCTGCAGTTCGTCTTTCTCACCGCCGCACAGCTCGAGGCCTGGGGCTGGCGCATTCCATTCTTCATCGGCGCCGCTGCGGCCTTGATCGCGCTCTATCTGCGCCGCAATCTGGAAGAGAGCCATTCGTTCACCCGGTCCGCCGCGCAACGCCGCGAAGCCGGCCAGCTGCGGGCGCTGTTGCGTCATCCGCGCGAAGCACTGACCGTGGTTGGACTGACCATGGGCGGCACCCTGTACTTCTATGTGTTCACCAACTACATGCAGAAATTCCTGGTCAACACGGTGGGCCTGAGCAAGGCCGATTCCACGCTCATATCCGCCGCCAGCCTGTGCGTGTTCATGCTGCTGCAACCGGCAATGGGCGCCCTGTCCGATCGCATCGGCCGACGCAACATGCTCATCGCGTTCGGTACACTGGCGATATTCACGACACTGCCGCTGATGTCGGCGCTGGAGCGGGCAACAGACGTCTGGACGGCTTTCGCATTGGTGATGTGTGCGCTGTGCATTTCATCGCTCTACAGTTCAGTCAGCGCCGTCGTGAAGGCGGAATTGTTTCCCGTCGAGATCCGCGCGCTCGGGGTCGGCCTGCCCTACGCCGTCGCCGTGTCGCTCTTCGGCGGATCGGCTGACTACGTGGCGCTGTCGTTGAAGCATGCGGGTCACGAATCCTGGTTCTACTGGTACGTGACAGCCTGCGTGGGTGTTTCGCTGGCCGTTTACGTTTCGATGAGTGACACGCGCAAAACCTCGAGGATCAGATGAAATCCAGGTCCGCAAGGGACGCAGGCGGCATCGTCTATTCGACCGGGATCGGCGAACGCTGCCCCAACTGTCTGCGTCCCATCCGGGAGTGCGTCTGCAGGAAAGGCACGCCCGGCAAAACCTCTTCCGACGGTGTCGTACGTGTGAGTCGCGAAACACAGGGACGCAAAGGCAAGGGCGTTACCGTGATCTCGGGTCTGGCGCTCGCTGCCGCGGATCTGGAGAAACTGGCCACCGAGCTCAAGAAAAAGTGCGGCTCGGGCGGCTGCGTCGAGAATGGCCGCATCGAAATTCAGGGCGATCATCGCGACCGCTTGGTGGAAGAACTGAATCGCAGGGGCTGGCAGGCCAAACGCGCCGGTGGATGATGTCGTCTGCGCGTGAATAAGTATTATTCTGTCAGTGTCGGCGCCGCTGGATTCACAGATCCGGCGTTCTGTCGGAATATATCCACTCATCGCCCCATTCGAGGAGTTCGCATGAAGTTTCGCTCCGTCACGCGTCTGGTCGCATCGCTAGCCGCTGTCAGCATGAGCGCAGCCTCTCTGGCTGCACCGGCCACCTACAACATTGACCCCAGGCACACCTATCCGAGTTTCGAAGCCGATCATTCCGGCGGAATGTCGGTGTGGCGCGGCAAGTTCAATCACAGCACCGGCACGGTGACCCTGGATACCGCAGCCCAGACTGGCACGGTGAACATCGAAGTCGATGTCGCTTCGATCGATTTCGGCAACGACGATCTCAACAAGCATGCCAGGTCGCCGGACATCTTCGACGCCGAGAAATATCCGACCGCGACCTACAGCGGCAAGCTCGTGAACTTCCGCGACGGTGCGCCAACCGAGGTAGATGGCACGCTGCAACTGCACGGCGTCACCAAGCCGCTCAAGCTCAGGATCAACAGCTTCCTGTGCAAGCAGAATCAGATGAGCAAGAAGGAAACCTGCGGTGCCGACGCCATTGCAACCTTCAATCGCGATGAGTTCGGCGTCGACTTCGGCAAGAAAATTGGCTTCAAGCAGGAAGTCACACTGCGCATTCAGGTGGAGGCGATCAAGGCGGATTGATCCGAAGCAGCGGGCGGCTCACAGCCGCCCGCTCAACCTTTGTTCTGTCGGGCCTTCGCCGCAGCCGTCTGTTCCTCATTCGACTTCTGTGGCGCAGTATCTGTCGCCGGCCCGCAATCGATATTCTTTCCGGGTCCCGTTTCGATCAGCGCGAGCAGTGCAGCAGGCGGTGCCACACTGTAGAGCGCGGCCGCCGCAGCCGTGCGCAGCAGCAACGGTCCACCTTCCGGATGGAAGGAAGGATCCTTGAAAGATCCGCCGATCTTCAGCGGCACCCGCAGAGAGACCGGACTCTTGTCCTTCGGCTGCGGCACCAGTCGCAGATCGATGGCTTCACGACGCAGATTGATGTCGCCCTGGCCGAAGATGACCGTGTCGGTGGTGTCGAATGCCAGGCTGCGGGCGGACATCTCGCCATCGACGATCCGGAAGTCTGCATACGCACAGCGCAGCGGGATCTCACGATCCTTGTCGATCAGGTATTTGAGCGACTCGGCCACATCGAGCCCCGCGAGTTCAACGAGCAGATTGCTGATATGTCCCGGCCCCATGATCAGGCCGATATCGCCATTGGCGCTGCCAAGCATGTAGGCGACGGAATTGCCCTGCATTGTCAGCGCCGCCGTCCCGGACAGTCGACCTGCGCCCTTCCTGGTGATCTCGACCGTCGGAAAAAGTTTGCCCAGCTCCAGGTTGCGAATCTCGGTGACCAGCGTCGTCTGGATCGAAGGTTCGCGCGCATCCAGTTCGATCCGCGAGCCGATCGAACCGCCCGCTGCGTCGAAATCAAGCGGATCGAGTCTGACGACGCCATCCTTGAGCACCATGTGCACATTCATCCGCTCGAGCGGCAATTTCGGCGCGTCGATCTTGTCGGCTTCGAGGGTGACATCCGCATCCATCGAACGCAGCTTGGTCAGCTCGAATGACTTGTCGGGCAGGACGGTGGGCTTTTTCCTGGCTTCGGCGGCCTGCTCTCGCTGCGCAGCCGTCAGCGTCTCGCCTTCCGCCGCTCTGGGCGGTGCGCCGACGAAGCCGGCGAGGTCATCGAAGTCGAGTTCCCGCGACACCAGCGTCGCCTCGAGTCGCGGCCTGCCCTCGCCCAGCGCAATGGATGCATCGCCGGAGAGGTCGCTGTCGCCAACCTTCCCTTTGAATTTACGATAACGCCAGGTATCGCCCTGCCGGCTCAGTTCGCCGCTCAGCCGATACGGAGGCGTATCCGGCAACGCGATACCCAGCTGGTCATACAGATCGGCAAGGCTTGCGCCGGAGAGCTCGAAGAGCACCGCAAAGTTCTCAACCTGGAGTTGCCCACGCAATGCACCGCGGGCATGAGCGCGTGTCTCGCCCGCAGTGGCGCGTACATCGACGCGGTAAGGCTTCGTGCCATCCTGCAGATCCAGTGGCGAATCAACCCTGGCAGCAAGTTTGAACGCGTATCCACGCCACTGCCCCTCGCCATCAGCGAGCAATGGTGCTCGCGTCGCATCGTCAGACTTGCCGCTGCGAATATTGAGCTGCACATCGGTCTGCATCATGGGTTCATGCACGCGCAGTCTGCCGTTGCGAACGATCAGATCGCCAACGAACGGAATGGCGCTGCCTCCACCGGATTTGCGCTCCTCGTCGAAAATCCAGTTCGCCTCTCTGGCCTTGTTCTGTTCCAGCAGCAGACGCGGTGCGTCCAGCGCGACGTAAGGCAATTCAACGCGACCGCGCAGCAGCGGCCACAGCGCGATCCTGAAATCCACTTGTCGCGCCGAGGCCATTTCGGCCACATCCGACCATCTGGCGTTGCCGAAGTGAATGTCATGCGCAGTGATGCGCGGGCGCAGACCGAGATCGACGTCCAGTTCACCGTCGATGGAGAAGTCGCGACCGGTCGCAGCGGAAACGCGCCGCTCGATGGGCCCCTTGAACCAGTTCCAGTCCCAGACGACAGCCAGTATCACCAGCAGGAGCAACACGCCCACCACTATCCAGGCCCAGCGCGGACCGCGATCGAACCAGGGATGCAGAGCCGGTCTGTCCATCGACCCCAAGAACGTACCGCTATCGGCGTTGTTCCGGGGAATCAGGCATCGAAGCGCGGTGCGTAGATGAGTCGCATCCCATCGTGCCCAACCAATTGGGACAGCCGTTCGGTGAGTTCGCGTGCAGGCTTGACTGCCCATTCTTCCGAAAGCACCAGATCGGCTTTCGCTCCGCCGCCGTAGTAGCGGATCGCAACGGCGCAGCGTCCGCCGCGGAATGGCCGCAAAGTTTGCTCGAGTGTGCGGACGAAATCCGGACCGGCGTCGGCGGGCCAGCGCAGTACCAGACGCCGGGCATGCTGCTCACGAGCCTGATCGATATCGATGACGCGCTTGGCATTGAGTCGCCAGCCTTCAATGAACTCATCGAAGCGCAGCGAACCCTCGACGACGAGAATGGCGCTCTTGGCGATCTGTGAACGATATTGCTGGTACACATCCTCGAACATCGACGCTTCCAGACGTCCGCTGCGATCATCCATCGTGAAGATCATGCGACTGCCGCGTTTGGCCACGTCGAATACCATGCCGGCGATGGTTGCGGGCTTGCCACGGAACTGGAAGCCTTCGTTGACGACCACGGGGCGATCACCCGTCACATCCGCAATGCGACCGCTGATGATCGGCTTCACCTCTTCCTCGAACTCCTCGAAGGGGTGTCCGGTGAGATACAGCCCGAGCGTGTCACGCTCGCCATCCAGCCGTACGCGGCGGCTCCAGTCCGGCAATGCCTCGTTCGCCATGGACACCGGTGCGACCGGCTCGGGATCCATCAGACCGAACATGTCGTTCTGACCGACGGCGCGGGCCTTGATGGTCTGGTCGGCGAGCTGCATGGCCGTGGGCAGCGAATGCATCAGCGTTGCCCGGTTGGCGCCCAGCGAGTCTGCCGCGCCGGAGCGGATCAGGGCTTCGAGCACGCGACGATTGAGTTTGCTCTGATCGCTGCGTCTGCAAAGGTCGGCCAGGTCGCGATAGGCACCATTGGCCTGGCGTTCCGCTACGAGCATCTCGACGACTGCCTGGCCCACTCCCTTGATCGCACCCAGTCCGTAGCGAATGCTGCGCTCGCCGGACACGGTGAACATGTACTGCGAGTGGTTCACGTCAGGCGGTTCGACTTTCAGGCGCATACGCCGCGCCTCGTCGATGAGTGTCACGACCTTGTCGGTCTTGTCCATGTCGGAGGACAACACGGCGGACATGAAGGCCGCGGGGTAATGTGCTTTCAGCCACGCCGTCTGGTACGACAGCAGTGCATACGCTGCCGAATGCGACTTGTTGAAGCCGTAGCCCGCGAATTTCTCCATCAGGTCGAAGATGTGCGCGGCGTTGCTCTGTTCGACACCGCGTTGCGTGGCGCCCTCGATGAAGACCGACCGCTGCTTGGCCATTTCTTCGGGCTTCTTCTTGCCCATCGCGCGACGCAGCAGATCGGCACCGCCCAGCGAGTAACCGGCGAGCACCTGCGGGATCTGCATCACCTGCTCCTGATACAGGATGACGCCGTAAGTCGGTGCCAGCACCGGCCGCAGATCCGGATGCAGATAATCGATGGGACCGTCGATGCGGCCGTGCTTGCGAGCGATGAAGTCATCCACCATGCCCGACTGCAGCGGACCGGGCCGGAAGAGTGCGACCAGCGCGACGATGTCTTCAAAGCAGTCGGGCTGCAGACGGCGGATCAGATCCTTCATGCCGCGCGATTCGAGCTGGAAGACGGCCGTGGTTTCGCAGCGCTTCAACAGATCGTAGGTGGCAACATCGTCCAGGGGCAGCAGCGAGATATCGAGCGGCGGCTCGCCTTTG